>JBPPMC010000274.1:0-20007 GCA_051305835.1 Sphingobium sp. | reverse complement strand
CTCGTCAGTTTCGGCGCATTGCGTGCCTTGCGCTGCTTTATCCAGTCCTGATAGCCGCCGACCACGATGTCGATCTCGCCCGAGCCATCCAGCCCCAGCGTCATTGTCACCGTTTTGTCTAGGAAGTCGCGGTCATGGCTGACGATCAGCACCGTGCCATCATAATCGGCAATCACTTCCTGCAACAAATCCATCGTCTCAAGATCAAGATCGTTGGTCGGCTCGTCCAGCACCAGCAGGTTCGATTCGCGCGCAAATTCCCGCGCCAGCAACAGCCGTGACCGCTCGCCACCCGATAATGTCCCGACCTTCGCCTCGGCCAGCGAGGGATCGAACAGGAACTCCTTTAGGTAACCATGCACATGCTTGCGCACCCCGCGCACGTCGATCCAGTCGCCACCCTCGGCCAGCACTTCGCGCACGCGCTTTTCCGGCGCCATCAGGCTGCGCTGTTGGTCGATGAAGATCATGTCGAGCGTCTTGGATAAGGTCACCGTGCCGTTGTCCGGCTCGATCTCGCCAGTCAGCAGCTTGAGCAGCGTCGTCTTGCCCGCGCCATTGCCCCCGACGATGCCGATCCGGTCACCGCGCTGGATACGGATACTGAAATCGTCGATGATCGTACGGTCGCCAAAGCGCTTTGTCGCATGAGCCGTCGTGATGACGCTCTTGGTTTTGCTCCCGTCGCTCGCCATCGCCAGCTTTGCGACGCCCTGCGGTCCTACCATGGATGCGCGCTGTTCACGCATTTCATACAGTTTGGAGAGCCGGCCCTGATTGCGCTTGCGCCGCGCCGTGACGCCGCGCTCCAGCCAGTGCGCCTCGATCTTCAGTTTAGCATCGAGCTTCTCGGCCGCGCGAGTCTCCTCGGCATAGACTTGCTCCATCCATATATCGAACCCGCCAAAGCCGATTTCCGCACGCCGGATGCTTCCGCGGTCCAGCCACAGCGTCTGCTTCGTCAACTTCGTCAGGAACGCGCGGTCATGGCTGATCACCACGAATGCGCCATTGTAGCGGTTAAGCCAGCTTTCCAGCCAGTCGATCGCCGCAATGTCCAGATGGTTGGTCGGCTCATCCAGCAGCAACAGGTCCGGTTCGCTCGCCAGCGCACGGCAGATCGCCGCCCGCCGCCGTTCGCCACCGCTAGCCGTGGCGGCTTCGCGCGACAAATCGACGCCCAACTGATCGGCAATCGCCTCCACCTCATGCGGTTCAGGCGCAAAATCGCCCGACAGCGCGAAATCGTGCAGCGTTGCGAATTTACTTACGTCGGGATCCTGCTCTAGCATCACGACATGCTTGCCCGGCACGATCGAGCGCGTGCCCTGGTCGGCCTCGATGCTTCCGGCCAACAGCTTCAGGAGCGTCGTCTTGCCCGCGCCATTACGCCCGATCAGCGCGAGCCGGTCGCGTTGCCCGACTTGTATGTCCAGCCCCTTGAACAGCCATCCGCTGCCCTGATTGAGACCAAGATTTTCGAAACTGAGAATAGGTGCCGCCATGCCGTGCAGCTAGGGCTTGAACCGCCGCGAGGCAAGGGGGCAACCAGTCATCGCGCATTCACCACGCCCTGTCATAGATGGTTTCGGAACCGCCATGATGTGCAGGACGTTTGGCGGACCTGCTTATTGGAGAAGATGATGATGAAGTTGCCCGCCCTGATCCTCCCCGCCTTGATCCTCCCCACGCTGTTGCTGTCGGCGGCGGCTCATGCGCAAACGCAGGTCAACTTGACGGAGACCGCACCGGTGGTGACGCTTAATGTCACAGAGACTGTAGAGGCGGCGCCGGACGTCGCCACTGTTGGAACAGGTGTCGAAACCCGCGCGCCGACGGCGAAGCAGGCAATGGCCGACAATGCGGACAAGATGACGAAGCTGATCGCGGCACTCACCAGCGCGGGCATCGCGCGGAAGGACATCCAGACCAGCGGCCTGCGTCTGAACGCACAATATGACTATAATGGCCGCAATCCGGACGGGTCGCAGTCAACGCCGAAGTTCATCGGCTATGAAGCCGCCAATCAATTGAGCGTGACGCAGCGCAACGTTGCCAAACTTGGCGATCTGCTCGACCGGATGGTCGCCGCCGGGGCGACCAGCATCAATGGTCCCAACTTCTCGATCGAAGATCCCTCGCCGCTGCACGTGCAGGCGCGCGGCGCGGCTTTGAAGACGGCAAAATCGCAAGCGGACTTCTACGCACAACAGGCCGGGTTTCGCTCTGCGCGGCTTGTGTCGATCACTGAAAATAACAGCGGTGGTCTGCGTCCGATGCAGATGGACGGTATGAGTGTCACGGCGATGAAGCGTTCCACGCCGATCGAGCCGGGCCAGGTCTCTGCTGCGGTGACGCTGACGGTGCAGTACGCACTGGAGCGTTAAGTCCTTTGCGGCCGGTAAAGCCCGCTTTACCGGCCTTGATGGTCCATTCACCACCTGTTCAATGCCAACTCACTATGTCATGACCATGAACATGACGTCCAAGCCGCTGTTTTCCTTCATACTGCTCGCTGTCGCCCTGACGGGGTTCGACCTTTCACATGCGCAGGCAATGGGCCGCCGCGACGAACAGGACGCCGCGCGTCGAGCGATGCTGGAAGGACAGGTCATGCCGTTCTCCATCATCAAGCGCCGGGTGGAAGCGGAAATGGACGATGCGACATATCTGGGGTCGGAATTCAATCCATCCTCCAACCGATATCGCCTGAAATATGTGAAGGACGGTAAGGTCGTGTGGGTAGACGTGGATGGCCGGACCGGCGACATCATTGGCTGGGCGCGATAAGGGCGCTCACAATAACAAAGGGAAAAGGACGTCATGCGTCTGTTGATCGTTGAGGATGAGCCAAGCCTGGGCCAGCAACTCAAGAATACGCTGGAAGGCGCAGGCTATGCCGTCGATCTCGCCACGGATGGCGAGGATGGGCATTTTCTGGGAACCACCGAGGCCTATGACGCCGTAGTCCTGGACCTTGGCCTGCCGGAGATTGACGGGCTGACTGTGCTCGACCGTTGGCGCAAGGACGGCAAGGTTTTCCCCGTGCTGGTGCTGACCGCGCGCGATAGCTGGTCGGACAAGGTGGCGGGCCTCGACGCGGGCGCCGACGATTACCTCGCCAAGCCCTTCCAGAGCGAAGAACTGATTGCACGCCTCCGCGCGCTGATCCGCCGCGCCTCCGGCAACGCGTCCAGCGAACTGATCGCGGGTGACGTCCGGCTCGACACCCGGTCCGGCAAGGTTACGCTGAACGGCGAGCCAGTGAAGCTGACGGCGCAGGAATATAAACTTCTGTCCTACCTGATCCATCATAAAGGCAAGGTCGTCAGCCGTACCGAACTGATCGAACATATCTACGATCAGGATTTCGATCGCGATTCCAACACCATAGAGGTGTTCGTGACGCGCATTCGCAAGAAGCTGGGTGCCGATGTGATAACGACGATCCGGGGACTGGGCTACAGCCTGGACGAACCGGTCGGCTGAGTGCCGCTTTAGTGGCATTATCCAAGGATAAGGAGACGTCGCGCTCCACGGGTTCGCTTAGCCGGCGTATCATCGGGATCGCGGCTCTCTGGATTTTCGTGCTGCTGCTGGGTGGCGGCGTCGCGCTTGATCGTGTGCTGGCAGACGCCGTGACACGCAATTTCGACGATGGCATGAATTATGTGCTGACGGCGATGATCGCCTCCGCGGAACTGGGGCCGGACGGCGAAGTGCTGTTCAACCGTCCGCTTGCCGATCAGCGGTTTCTGGAACCAAATAGTGGTCTCTACTATCAGATCAGTGCGCCGGGTCGCGAGGATTGGCGCTCGCGATCGCTGTGGGACCGCGCGCTGGCCGTCGATACGACGCACAATGATCGCGAATATCATGTGTATGACAGCAAGCAGTTTCCCGGCGAGGACTTGCGCGTCATGGAGCGGCGCGTGGTGCTGCCCGGCTCCAACGCCAAATGGATGTTCATGGTGGCGCAGGCGCGATCGGGCCTGGACGACCAGATAAAGGCGCTCCGATCGACGCTGATAAAGAGCTTCGCACTCCTGGGCATGGGGCTGATCGTCATGGTGGCGTTGCAGACTATTTACGGATTGCTCCCGCTGCGCCGTGTCAGGCTGGAGATCGCCGCCATGCGGGCAGGCGAGAAGAGCCGGGTCACCGCGCCCATGCCATCCGAACTGCGCCCGATGGTCGAGGAATTGAACGCGCTGCTTGCCCATAATGAACGGCAGGCGGAGGAAGCGCGCACGCATGCTGGCAATCTCGCCCATGCTCTCAAGACGCCTTTAACGGTGATCATGAACGCCGCGACCGCGAAAGCCCCTGATCTGGGCGACGCCGTCATTCGCGAGGCAACGACGATGCGCAGGCAAGTCGACCATCACCTCGCCCGCGCCCGCGCAGTCGGGCGTAGAGGCTCGGCGCAAAGTCGCGCGGAAGTGTGGGTCAGCCTTCAAGCCGTCGAGCGGGCCGTTGCCCGGCTATATCCCTATGTTCGCATCGACATGGACGGAGACAAGACCGCCGCAGTCCGCGTGGAGCGGCAGGATCTTGATGAATTGCTCGGCAACCTTCTGGAAAACGCAGCGAAATATGGGGGCGGCAGCGTGTTTGCGACGGTGGAGCGCAGCGGCGACATGATCGACATATTGGTCGAGGATGACGGCCGCGGGATCCCGGAGGAGGATCGGGAGCGTATCTTCGATCGCGGTGTCCGCCTCGATTCCGGTAAGCCGGGAACAGGCCTGGGCCTGGCCATTGTGCGCGATGTGGCGGAAATATATGGTGGTACGGTGACGATGGAAGAAAGCGAAGACCTTGGCGGCTTGCTGGTCCGTTTGCGCTTGCCAAGCGCGCTATAGCGCAACGGTCTAAGGCGTCGTTCCGTCTATCGGATCATTTTCTCCGACGGAGAGCTTCTTGGAAACGGCCGCTATGGCGGCGGCTAGTTTTTCGGGGCCATAGGGTTTGCGCAGCACTTCCAGATCCCCGGCATCTCCTTTCAGATATTCCTCGCTATAACCGGTGGTCAGCAGGATCGGCAAATGCGGCCATTGCGCCTGGACGGTCCGCGCCAATTGTATGCCGCTCATTCCCGGCATGACGACGTCGGAAAACAGCATGTCCACCGAACCTGCCGTTAGAAAGCGCAATGCCTCTTCTGCGTTCGAGGCCTCGGTCACTTCGCATTTCAGGTCGGACAATAGCTGCCTGGCGAATTGGCGAACCTGGGGACTGTCCTCTGTTAAAAGGACGCGAAGTCCCACCGGTATGCGGGCTTCATCCGATGGCCTGGCCACTTCGATCACGGGCTGGTCGGTGCGCGGCAGAATGAGGCGTATTGTGGTTCCGACATCTACTTGAGATACTATTTCCACGCGGCCGCCCGACTGTTCGGCAAAACCGTGGATTTGCGCCAGGCCCAGCCCGGTTCCTTTGCCCACAGGTTTGGTCGTGAAGAATGGCTCGAACACCCGCTCAAGTACTTCGCGGCTCATGCCGTCGCCTTTGTCCGTGATGGATATGGCGACATAGTCACCATCGGATTGCGTGTGATTCTCGGCGGCTATCGTGATCAGTCCGCCATCCGCCATCGCATCTCGCGCGTTCATAACGGCATTCATCAGGGCCGTCTCCAGCCCAACGGGATCCGCCTGCACGCGGACTGGCGATGCCGTTAGTTCCAGTTTCACGATATAGAGGCTGCCAAGCGTGCGAGACATCATTTCGCCGAAGGCATCGAGCCGGACGTTCAAATCGAGTATTTCCGGTTTAAGCGCCTGGCGCCGCCCAAAGGCGAGCAATTGTCCGACGAGTTTCGTGGCACGATCCGAAGTATCTGCAATCTGCCGAAGATATTGCTGCTGCTTTTCAAGGCTGAGATCGGGACGTCGCTGAAGCAGTTCGACCGAACCGCTGATCACGGTCATTAAATTGTTGAAGTCATGCGCGATGCCGCCCGTCAGTTCCCCGATAGCCTGTAGTTTCTGGGACTGCAGGAGGGCCGCCTGGGTCTGTGCAAGGTCCGCCTCCGCCTTCTTCTGATCGGTTATGTCGCGCGTAATCTTCGCAAAGCCGACATGTTCGCCGGACTCGTCGAATATCGGGTCGATACACACATGCGCCCAGAAAAGCCCTCCGCCCTTGCGAACCCGCTGCGCCTCAACCTCATATTTGCCGGATCGCAGCGCATGGTCCAGCGCCCGGCGCGGCTCTCCCCGCGCCTGATCTTCTTCAGTATAGAAACGTGAGAAATGCTGGCCGACGACCTCACTTTCGTCGTAGCCCTTGATCGCTTGCGCGCCCATGTTCCAGTTGGTGACATGCCCCTCCCGGTCGAGCATGTAGATCGCATAATCGCGCACCCCCTGCACAAGCGTCCGGAATTGTTGCTCGCTGCTGAAAAGCGCGAGTTCACGTTCCTTCCGCTCCGTAATGTCTCGCGTTATCTTGGCGAAGCCGATCAGTTGATCCTGATCGTCGGTGATGCGATCGATAATGACATGGGCAAAGAAACGGGCGCCATCCTTCCGCACCCTCCAGCCTTCGGCTTCAAATCGACCTTCTCGTGTGGCGATTTCGAGCGCGCGGGCCGGCAGGCCACGCTGCTGATCTTCCGGCGTGAAAAATCGGGAGAAGTGTTCGCCAAGGATTTCAGATGACGTATAGCCCTTGAAACGCTCGGCACCCGGGTTCCAGGTCGTGATCCGTCCGGTCGGATCAAGCATGTAGATCGCATAATCCGTAATGGACCGAACGAGCAATTCATAGGCGCTGCCGGCAGATGTTGTTTCGGGCACGTTCATGACCATCAATTGCTTTGCCCACCCGGACATAACTTTGACGCTTGTCGCCAACGGGTCAACCGAAAATGTTGCGTCCGTAACAACGGAGCTAACTGACCCCATCAGCCGGGCGTCGCCGGTAACGGAAGTACCAGACCTCGTGCCCCTTGCGCCGCGCCTTGGCTTCGTAGCGGGTTTCGGGCCATCCGCCGGGGCGCGTCAGGAAATCCTTGGGTTCGCTGGCGAGCCAGTCGAAGTCGGTTCGGTCCTTCATGACCATCAGCGCCCAACGCAGATATACCGGATGGTCGGTTCCGAAGCGGAACTCGCCGCCCGGCTTCAGCTTGGCCGCGATCATGTCCACCGGCCCCTTGTTCATCATCCGGCGCTTGGCGTGGCGCAGCTTCGGCCAGGGATCGGGATGCAGGAGGTATACGAAGCTGAGGCTCCCGGCCGGTATGCGCGCCAGCACTTCCAGGGCATTGCCCATGTGCAGGCGGACGTTGGGCAGTTGTTGATCCCGGACATGCGTGAGCGCACCGACAACGCCATTCAGAAACGGCTCGCACCCGATGAAGCCGTGGTCGGGGAGCATGTCGGCGCGAAAGGCGAGGTGCTCGCCGGAGCCAAAACCGATTTCGAAATGCAGCGGACGATCATCGCCGAACAATCCCTCCGCAGTGATCGCGCCATCTTCCGGCACGCTGATCGCGGGAAGTAGCTGTTCAAGCAGTTCTGCCTGCCCGGCGCGCAGCTTGTGTCCAGAGCGGCGTCCATAGAGGCGGTTGAGCGTAGTGGGATCTTTCATCCGGCGCGGCCTAGCCGCGCAGGACGATTATGCCAAGACCGCCTTTGCCCGGCGGATCATTTGCCCTTGATGGACTGGCCTTCGCGTCATTGCACGGGTAACGACCAGCGAAGCGGCAATGGACCAGCGCGTGATGATTATCTTGGCTCAGCAATGGCAAAGAAAAGGTGCCGGACCCGATAACAGGGGGAAACCGAGGTCCGACATCGACCTTCTACGCCCGATTCGTTGCCGCCGCTAATGAACTTTTGGTCATGTTGGCGACGGCGAGGGAAGGAGCACTATTGGCGTAATCAGGCGAGCGCGGCTTTCAGCTTGTCCACCAGATCCGTCTTTTCCCAGGGGAAGAAGTCACCCTCTGGTGTACGGCCGAAGTGGCCATAGGCGGCGGTCTTGAGGTAGATCGGCTTGTTGAGGCCAAGGTGCGTGCGGATGCCGCGCGGCGTCAGCGTCAGCAGGGTCGGCAGTACGGCCTCGATCTTCGCTTCTTCGACTGTGCCGGTGCCATGCGTGTCCACATAAAGCGACAGCGGTTCGGCAACGCCGATCGCATAGCTCAACTGGATCGTGCAGCGACGGGCGAGGCCGGCCGCGACGATGTTCTTGGCCATGTAGCGGCTGATATAGGCTGCCGAGCGGTCGACCTTCGTCGGGTCCTTGCCGCTGAATGCGCCACCGCCATGGGGCGACGCGCCGCCATAGGTGTCCACGATGATCTTGCGGCCCGTCAGGCCAGCGTCGCCATCCGGACCGCCGATTTCAAAGCAGCCCGTGGGATTGACGTAGATGTTCTTGTCGTCGGGTAACCAGCCTTCGGGCAGAATCTCCGCGATTGCGGCTTTCACATAGTCGCGCAGCTTTGCGCGGCCTTCGTCATTGTCCATGCCCGTGGCGTGCTGGGTCGATACGACCACTGCGGTGGCGCGCACCGGCACTTCATTTTCATAGGCGAGCGTCACCTGGCTCTTGGCATCCGGCTCAAGGAAATCGACGACCTTGTCGTGACGGTCGGCAGCAAGGCGCTCCAGAATCTTGTGCGAATAATAGAGCGTCGCGGGCATCAGGTCGGGCGTTTCGTCGGTCGCATAGCCGAACATGATGCCCTGATCGCCTGCGCCTTCGTCCTTATTGCCGGATGCATCGACGCCTTGGGCGATGTGGGCGGACTGACCGTGGAGGTTATTGTGGAAGGCAAAGGTCTCCCAGTGGAAACCCGCCTGTTCGTAACCGATGGCCTTGACGGTGTTGCGGACGGTCTTTTCGATCTCGTCCAGCGCGCCGGGCGCCCACTCGCCATTCTCATACACGCCCTTGCAGCGAATTTCGCCCGCCAGCACGACAAGCTGCGTGGTGGTCAGTGTCTCACAAGCGATCCGGGCTTCGGGGTCTTTGGACAGGAACAAGTCGACGATGGAGTCACTGATCTGGTCGGCAACCTTGTCCGGGTGGCCTTCGCTGACGCTTTCGGACGTAAAGAGGAAGTGATTACGCATGATGCTCCCGTCGCAAGGATATAAACAAAACTTTATATAGCCCCTTTAGTGTCTGGGGCGACGTGTGGCAACTGCCAAGACGACCAGCGCCAGAGCCAGCAATGAAGCGGCCCAATTGCCGATATGAGAAAATATCGTAGGTGCGCCGCGCGCTGGAAGAAGTGCATCGATATACCCGGCTTCGCCAAGCGGCAGACTATCAATGACGACGCCATGCGCGTCGACCACCGCCGAAATGCCCGTAGGCGTGGAGCGGAGGATTGGCAGCGCTTCCTCGATGGCGCGGAGGCGGGCCTGCGCCAGATGCTGGGGCGGACCCCAACTGCCGAACCATGCGTCGTTGGATGGATTGAAGATGAAGTCGGGCCGGTTGGCTTCATCGACGACATGGCCGGAGAAGATGATCTCATAGCAGATCTGCACGCCCATTTTGAGCGGCGGTCTGCCAGTGCCGCCCGGAAGCGGCAGGCTCCGCGCACCGGGGCCGGGCCAGAAATCAGCGTCGCCGGGCACCAGTCGCGACAGGCCGATCGGTTCGAGTATCTGCCGCATCGGCAAATACTCGCCATAAGGCACCAGATGCGCCTTGTCATACCGCCCCAGCAGCCGGGATTTCGGATCAAGCACCCAGAGGCTGTTGCGCGCACCGGCCAGCACCCGGCTGACATAGCCGTCCTTCTGCTGTTCCCTGAAATATACTTTCTCGCCGCCGGTCAGCAGCAAATCCTGTGGCCCCAGCAAGGATGCGAGTCGGTCGCGCCACTCCGGTTCCATGTCGAGATAAGCCGGAATGGCGGCTTCGGGCCAGAATATCAGGCGGCCGCGCACGCCGGGCCGACCGGAGAGGTTGGCCAGTTTCTGGAAGTTCGCCGCCTCGAACGCGGGGCTATATTTTACATCCTGTCCGATGTTCGGCTGGACGATGCGGATTTCCGGTCCTTGCTTCCGGGTGCTTTCTGGGGCCGAGTAGAGGCTCCAGAGCAGCCCAATGACTGCGAATGCAACCAGGGGCGCAGCCATAGCGAGAGCAGTCCTGACACGACGGCTGAAAGCAAGCTGCACCGCGCCTGCCGCGATGATGACGAAGCCCGATAGTCCATATGTACCGACTACCGTCGCGCTGTGCGCCACCGACGTCGGCACCCAGATTACCCCCAGCGGATTCCATGCAAATCCGGTGAACAATGTCGCCCGCAGAAATTCAGTGCCGATCCAGCCCGCCGCGAGCAACAGCGGTAGCGCCGCCGATGCTCCGGGCGATCTGCCCTTCAGCCCCCTTTGCGGAGGTAGCCGTCGCACCGCCACCCACGCGATCAACGTCGCCAGCGCAGGAAAGACAGCCAGGTAGAGCGAGAGCAACAGCACCGCGCCATAGCCGAACCAGTGCGGCATCGCGTCCTGAAAGACGAAGGAGTGCGCGATCCAGTTCAGTCCCGCCGTGAAATGCCCTAAGCCAAACCACCACCCGCGCAGGAAAGCGGCGCGGCGATCCGGGGCCGTCTGCACCAGCAAAATCAGCAGGGCGAAGCACAGGATCGTGACTGGCCACAGCGACAGCGGCGCAAATCCGACGGCGGATATCAGGCCGCCCGCAAAGGCGAGGGTCTTGGGACGGGCGAGCAGAGGATGACGGTGCGGCACGGATGCTGCTATTGCGCGCTTTGGCAATAGTTTCAATCGTGGAGCATAACATGGCGATCCGGCCGTTTCACTTGGCCTTTCCGGTTCACGATCTGGCAGCGGCACGCGCCTTCTATGGCGGCGTCATGGGATGCCCGGAAGGTCGCAGTTCGGATGAGTGGATCGACTTCGATCTGTTCGGGCATCAGATCGTGGCGCATCTTGCTCCGGCAAGTACGCGCAACGTCCATCACAATCCTGTCGATGGGCATGACGTGCCGGTGCCGCATTTCGGCGTCGTGCTGACGCGTAGTGACTGGGGTGCACTGGCGGAGCGGCTTCGTAGCTTCGGCGTGAAATTTGGTATCGAACCGCATGTGCGGTTTGCCGGACAGGCCGGAGAGCAAGCGACGATGTTCTTCCTCGATCCCAGTGGAAACGCTCTGGAGTTCAAGAGTTTCGCCGATGACTCGATGATATTCGCGCGGTAGTTGGAGGCGCAAATATGCAGCTCTATGGTGTTCGCGGGTGGGGTTCCGGCATAGTCGAAGCGATGTTGTGCCTTGCCGGGCAAAGGTACGAGTTCATCGATGTCGAGGGGTTCGACCGTCCCAGCGCGGCAAGGGACCGGCTCGCTGCGATCAATCCGCTGGTGCAGGTGCCTGCGCTGGTTCTGCCGGATGGCATGGTGATGACGGAGACTGCCGCGATCGCGCTTTGGCTGTCCGATAGCCATGCCTCCCTTGCGCCGCCGCGTGGTACGCCGGACCGGGCGTTGTTTTATCGGCTGCTGGTGTGGCTGGTGGCCAATGTCTATCCGACCTTCACCTATGGCGATTATCCCGAGCGCTGGGCACCCTCGGCACCCGGCGAACTGGTGACAGCAACAGACCGCTATCGCGAATCGCGATACCTGTGGCTGGAGGGTCAGGCGCGCGAACCCTTTGTCCTTGGCGATAGCGTGACCGCGCTCGATATCTATGTGACGGCGATGATCACATGGCGTCCGCGTCGCCCATGGTTTGAAGCGAACGCGCCGAAGCTGGTACGCATTGCCGACAGAATATGTGCGCTTCCCGAGCTGGCGGAGGTCTTGCGCCTGAACCGATGGGACGGCGCCTAAAAGTCGGGCTTCTCGTAATGCGAAGGCGGCGCGACTATCTCCATGCGTTCCGACAGCAATGGCCGGAATGACGGGCGGGACTTGAAGCCCGCATACCAGCGCTTCACTGGTTCATGCCCCGTCCAGTCGATCCCGCCCAGATAATCGGCGACCGACAGGTGCGCAGCGGCGGCGGCATCGGCAAGGCTGATCGTGCCGCCGCCCATCCAACTGCGATGGTCGAGAAGATAATCCATATAGTCCATATGGGTGTTCGCGCGCTTCATCGCCTCTCGCAGCACGCCGCCATCGGGCGACATGCGATGGACGATCCGCTTCTTCATCCGCTCGTGGAGCAGCGGGGCGACGACATCCCCGTAAAAATTCTGGTCGAACCACGTTACCAACCGGCGCACCTCGGCGCGACCGGCGGCAGTGCCTGAGATCAACGGGAATTTGTCCACCGTCTCCTCGAAATATTCGCAGATCGCCTGGCTGTCGATCAGGGTGATGCCCTTGTCGAGATCCACCATGACAGGGGTCGTGCCGGCGGGGTTCAGATCGAGAAACTCGTCGCGCATCAACCAGGGTGATTCACGCACCAGATCGTAGCCGATACCTTTTTCGCCAAGCAGGAGGCGCACCTTGCGGGAGAAAGGGCAGAGCGGGAATTGATAAAGTTGCCACATAAGGCGCGTGTTAGGCTGCGGAAGCGCGGGGGGAAAGGCGCAATCGGTGAAATGATTTTACGTTTTTGCCGATTGCGCCATGTCCAGCAAAAGAATGCGTAATGGCGCATCGCCTTGGCTGATGTTCGCAGTAGCAATAATTTGTTACAGAGCATTATTCAGCGGGCCTGATAATTCCCCTATATCGCAATTGTGCAGCGCAGCGCGTTTCGACGCCGCGCGTGTTCAATCAGCTTTTTGGGAGCCGCCGTGTCCGAACCAAAGTCTCTCTTCGCCACCCTGAGGGCGGACTTGCCCGCCTCCATCGTCGTCGCGCTTGTCGCACTGCCGCTGTGTTTGGGCGTAGCGCTGGCATCCGGTGCGCCCTTATTTTCTGGCATCATTGCCGGAATAGTCGGCGGCATCGTAGTGGGAATATTGTCCAAATCACCCTTGTCGGTGAGCGGTCCTGCCGCTGGCCTGACCGTGATCGTGCTCTCCGCGATCGAACGGCTGCCCAGCTTCGAAGCGTTTCTGTTGGCCGTCGTTCTCGCGGGCGTGTTCCAGATGATCTTCTCGTTCACCCGCGCCGGCGTCCTGAGTGAATTTGTACCATCCTCCGTCATCACGGGCATGCTGGCGGCTATCGGGCTTATTCTGATACTCAAACAGTTGCCACATGCCCTTGGTTATGACGGTGATTATGAAGGCACTTTCAATTTCTTCCAGACGGACGGGCTGAATACCTTCTCGACCATCTGGTATTCGCTCAGCCAGAGCTTCCTGTGGGGCGCCATGCTGATCGCCGTTATCAGCCTTGCCTTTCTGTTCTGGTGGGACAATGCGAAGCCGACGACCGGGCCGCTTCGTTTCGTGCCTGGTCCAGTGGTAGTGGTCGCGATCGGCATTCTGGGGAACATGCTGTTCAGCCAAATTGCGCCCACGCTCCGCATCGAGCCATCGCATATGGTTCAGGTGCCGGTTGCTGACGGAATTTCCGGCTTCTTGTCCCTTTTCCGCTTTCCCGATTTCGGTGCGATTTCCAACCCGGCTGTCTGGACCATCGCTCTGACGCTCGCCATCGTTGCCAGCCTTGAATCACTCCTCAGCATCAAGGCCGTGGACGAGATCGACCCCCGCCGTCGCACGACCGACAAGAATTGGGAATTGATGGCGCAGGGCGGCGGTAACATTGTCTCGGGCATGATCGGCGGTATTCCGATTACGTCCGTTATCGTGCGATCGTCGGCCAATGTCGACGCAAAGGCGGAAAGCAAGATGTCGACGATCCTGCATGGCACATGGCTGCTGCTCAGCGTGTTGCTGATCCCGACGGTGCTGAACCTGATACCCTTGTCGGCCCTGGCCGCCGTGCTGATCGCGACCGGCTATAAGCTGACCAAGCCCAAGCTGTTCGTGGAACGCTTCAAGCAGGGCTGGACGCAATTCATTCCGTTTGTCGTGACGGTAGTCGCTATCCTGTTCACCGATCTTCTGATTGGTATCGTGATCGGCCTGATCGTTGGTTTCATCTTCGTCATTGCCCGAAACTTCCGCCCGGCCATTACCTTCATCAGTGATGAATCCGGGTCGGATTGCATCATCCGCGCACGCCGCAACCTCTACTTCATCCACAAATATGAGTTGCAGAAGGCGCTGGCGAAGGTGCCCGATGATTGCGCGCTGCTGATCGATCTGTCGTCGACCAATTATGTCGATCTGGACAATGTCGACATCATCAACGCGTTCATCAAGGGCGCGGACTATCGGAACATCACCGTGCGATTGCGCGCCGATGTGGCTGAAAAAGTCTCGCCGCGCATCAACGCCCAGTCCTCTGGAGTTCTCTTCGCATGAAAAGCTACAAGCAACTCTTGCTCGCAAACAAGGCCTGGTCGATGGAATTGAAGGAGGAGAACCCCAATTTCTTCAGCCGTCAGGTGGCCGGGCAACAGCCGGAATTCCTCTGGATCGGTTGTTCCGACAGCCGGGTAAATCCCGAGCAGATGACGATGACTCCCCCGGGCGGCATGTTCATTCACCGCAACATCGCCAATCTGGTGAACGAGGAAGATCTGAACCTGATGTCCGTGCTGCAATATGCAGTCGCGGTTCTGAGGGTGAAGCACATCATCATCTGCGGCCATTATGGCTGTGGCGGCATTGCCGCGGCCTATGATGGGCAAGTCGATGGTCCAGTGGATCAGTGGCTCAACAATGCGCGGAAAGTGAAAGCCGATCATGCGCATGAAATTGCCGGGGCAGGGGATCGGGACGCGCAGGTCAACCGCTTCGTGGAAGTGAATGTGCGCGACCAGCTCGTCCGTCTGGTACGCACCAAGACGGTGCAGGATGCTTTTGCCGCCGGTCAGCCACTCGCGCTGCACGGATGGGTTTATGATCTGCGCGACGGCATCCTGAAGCCGGTCATGGAGATCGACGCGAACACCGTGGTCGATGAGATCGGCAAGCCGGACCGGGTGCTGGTTTAAGGTCATCCACTTGGGCGGCTAATGCCGATAGCTAATGCCGGGCGCTAATGCCGATAGCTAATGAAAGTCGCGAGACTTCGGTACTATGCGGACATTGCGCGGGTGGCCGTGATTGCGGGGCTGCTGCGGGTTCTGAAAGATATCCGCACGCGATAGTTTGACCGGCACGGTGGCGATGTCATCGAGCCGGTCGAGCAATTGTGTCCGGTCGATGATCCTCGCGGCCATGACGTGAATGACGCCTTCGGGGCTACGCTGCACTTCGCCTTCCACCAGCATCAGGCGGGACGCCATGACTTCGCGGCGGAAATGCTCGAACAGGCGCGCCCACATGATGACATTGGTGATGCCGGTCTCGTCTTCCAGCGTGACGAAGATGGCATTGCCCTTGCCCGGCCGTTGCCGCACGAGGACGATGCCTGCAGTGCGCACCTTTGTTCCCGCTTTCGCGTTCGCCGTCTCCTCGCAGCTTTGGATGCCTTCGGCTTTCAGGACCGGGCGCAGGAACGTCATCGGATGGTCTTTCAGTGATAATCGCGACGTCTGGTAATCGATGGCGACATGCTGGGCATCGGACATGGCGGGCAGGCGGGCATCCGGTTCATCGTTCAGTTCGCGTGCCTTCGCGGCGGCAAAAAGCGGCAGTTCTCCATTGGGAAGCCGCCGCACTTCCCAAAGCGCCTGCCGCCTGTCGAGGTTGATCGAGCGAAACGCATCCGCGTCGGCCAGCAACCGCAATGCGCGCTGCGGGAGGTTTGCGCGACGGGCCAGCGCCTCTACGCTATCGAAAGCCCCCTCGGCCCGCGCATCCATGATCGCCTGCACCCAGCTTTTCTCGCGCATGCCATCCATCTGCCGAAAGCCCAGTCGCAGGGCAAGCGAGCCATCCGCCTTGCGTTCGAGGCTATTGTCCCAATTGCTGGCGTTGACGTCGATGGCGCGCACTTCGACATCATGTTCGCGGGCATCGCGGACGATCTGCGCGGGGGCGTAAAAACCCATCGGTTGCGAGTTGAGCAAGGCGCAGGCGAACACCGCAGGCTGATGGCATTTGATCCATGCGGACACATAGACGAGCCGCGCGAAGGAAAGCGCGTGGCTCTCCGGAAAGCCATAGCTGCCGAACCCCTCAATCTGTTTGAAGCAGCGTTGGGCGAAATCGCGCTCGTAGCCGCGCCCCACCATGCCCTCGATCATCTTTTCGCCGAATTTATCGATACCCCCTACATTACGAAACGTCGCCATGGCGCGGCGCAACTGGTTCGCTTCCGAAGGCGAGAACCCTGCCGCCGTGATAGCCAGTTTCATCGCCTGCTCCTGAAACAGGGGAACGCCGCAGGTTGCTCCCAACAATGTTTTCAGTTCATCATGCGGGTGAGGCGGCGCAGGGGAAGGATAGTCGATTTTTTCCAGGCCGTTCCGCCGCCGAAGGTAAGGGTGGACCATGCCGCCCTCAATGGGGCCAGGCCGTACGATCGCGACCTGAATGGTGAGGTGGTAGAGTTTTCTGGGCTTCAGGCGCGGCAACATGTTGATCTGCGCACGGCTTTCCACCTGAAACACGCCGATGCTGTCGCCCTTGCACAGCATGTCATATACTTTGGGGTCATCGGATTCGAGATCGATATCCAGCCTGTGATCGCCCAGACCATGATCGCGCATCAGGTCGAACGCCTTGCGGATACAGGTGAGCATGCCGAGCGCCAGTACATCGACTTTCATCAGTTTGAGGGCGTCGATGTCATCCTTGTCCCATTCGATGAAGGTGCGGTCCTTCATCGCGCCATTATGGATCGGCACCGTCTCGTCCAGCCGATCCTGCGTCAGCACGAAGCCGCCGACATGCTGGGACAAATGGCGGGGGAATTTAAGAATCTGACCGACCAGATCCTTTAGCCGGGCGATAGCAGGGTCAGCCACGTCAAAGCCCGCTTCGGTGTAGCGCTTGTCTTCCATGTCGCTGGAAAAGCTGCCCCAAACGGTGCTGCCGAGGCGGGCGGTCATATCTTCGGAAAAGCCGAGCACCTTGCCGACTTCGCCGACCGCGCTGCGTGGCCGGTAGTGAATGACAGTCGCGGCGATACCGGCGCGGTGACGCCCATAGCGCGCGTAAATGTGCTGGATGACGTCTTCGCGCCGTTCATGCTCGAAATCGACGTCGATATCGGGAGGCTCATGCCGTTCCTCCGATACGAAGCGGGAAAACAACAAGTCGTGTTCGATGGGATCTACAGATGTAACGCCCAAGAGAAAACAGACGATGGAATTGGCCGCCGACCCTCTGCCCTGGCACAAAATGGGAGGAGTTTGCGCCCGCGCGAATTTGACGAGGTCATAGACTGTGAGGAAGTAATAAGCATATTTTTGCTTACGAATAAGGTCGAATTCTTTTCGTAAAGTATCTGCAACCTTTTCCGGCAAACAACGCCCATAACGCACCACGGCAGCATCCATGACCAATTTCTCAAGCCATTTTTGTGGCTCCCATCCCGGTGGAACCGGTTCGTGCGGATACTCATATTGTAAATCGGTGAGCCTGAAGCCGATCCGGTCGAGCAGCACCTTCGTCTCCGCCACAGCCTGCGGACAATCGCGGAACAGGCGCGCCATTTCGGCTGGCGCCTTCAAGTAGCGTTCGGCATTCGCGGCGAGTTTGCGCCCGGCCTGTAGGATGGTTGTGCCTTCGCGGATGCAAGTGACGACATCGTGCAGGGGGCGCTGCTCCGGCGTGGCGTAGAGCGCATCATTGGTGGCGATCAGCGGAACGCCGCTTGTCTGGCCGAGGCGCATCAACCGCGTCAGGCGGCGACGGTCGCTGCCCTGGCGTGGCATGGTTGCGCCCAGCCACACGCGGTCGGGCGCGATGTCGCGTAGCTGGCGGAGCAATGCGCCGTCACTCTCCTGCGCCATCACGATCAGCAGCAAATCCTCATGATGCCCCAGCAGATCATCGAGCGTGAGGATGCAGCCGCCCTTCTTTGCGCGCAGATTACCCACCGTCAGCAGGCGCGTGAGGCGGCCCCATCCATAGCGAGTTGCGGGATAGGCAATAATGTCCGGCGTATCATCGGCAAAGACCAGCCGCGCACCGACAACGAGATCGAATGTGATGTCCGGCAATCCGTCCTTGGCGGCGTCCTCGCGTGCGTCCCTGAGCGCGATGTAGGCGCGCACGACACCCGCCACGGTGTTGCGGTCGGCAATCCCGATCCCGGCCATCCCCAGCGCAATCGCTTGGCCCACCATATCCGAAGGATGCGATGCGCCCCGCAGAAAGGAATAATTCGACGCGGCCACCAGTTCGGCGAAGGCAGGCTGGCCGGCGCTCATGCGAACAGGCCGTGGACGTACCAGCCGGGATCTGCCTTTTCCGTGCCGTACAGGCCGTGGCGGAAGATCCAGAAACGGCGACCACGCGCATCCTCCACGCGATAATAATCGCGCGTAATGCCGGTGCCCTCCGCGCGCTTCCACCATTCGGCGGCGATCCGCTCCGGCCCTTCGAAACGTGTCACATCGTGCAAGGTCCGTCGCCAGCGAAAGCGATGCGGCGGGCCGTCCGGAACTTCGGCCATGACTTCGATCCTTTGCGGCGGGTCGAACAGGTGCAGCGGGCGCAGTGGCGGTTCTCCGGCCTGCGGCTTCTCCCATATGGCAGGCGTCGGCGCATCGACGGCAGGCAACGTCAGCACGCCCTGTTCGGGAATATGCGTGTCGCGCGGGGCAAAGCGATGGATGCGGTCGCGTCCCAATCGCGTGGAGAGCCGGTCGACCAGCGCCGCCATCGCCTCCTGCGTAACGGCGCCGCCTTCCAGTTGCAATTGCGTCGGCATCATGGGTTCGAGCAAGGGTATGGCAAGGCGGATCATGTCGAAGCCGAAGCCCGGATCGATCGGATCGGCCAGCGCCTCCACGCGTTCGGAGAACAGCTTGACCAGCAGGGCGGGATCGCGCAGCGGCAGGCCGCTTTCGACGTGGAGGTCGCGGATTTGGCCGTCGCTGCGGTACAGGCGGGCGGTGAAGCGGCGGCCACCCTTGCGCCGTTTCTCCAGCACGCTCGCCGCTTCCTCGCCAAGCTCGCCGATCACGGCCAGCGCATCTTCGGTTCGGGCGATCGGCTCGGCAAAGCGGCGCTCGAAATAGAGCGCGGGCAGGGCGCGGCGCGGCACGA
Organism: Sphingobium sp.; assembly: GCA_051305835.1. Lineage (GTDB taxonomy): Bacteria > Pseudomonadota > Alphaproteobacteria > Sphingomonadales > Sphingomonadaceae > Sphingobium. The sequence continues at coordinate 865 of JBPPMC010000274.1, read as the reverse complement.
TGCGGATGTCCGTTTGCCCCAATACACGCGCCAGCATGTCGGTCGCTGCTTCGCCGAAGCGCGCGGCGATGGGAGCGGAGGGCCGCGTGGCGAGGTCGCCGATCGTGCGCAGCCCCGCACGGCGCAGGGCCGTATCGGTTTCCGGCTCCAGCCTCAGCGCGGCAATGGGCAGACGGCGCAGGGCCGTGTCCTCACTGGCCGCAGGCACCGTCTGGAAACGGGCGAGCGCCTGCGCGCCTTCCGGCGTATCGGCAAAGGCGTGGCGGAGGTGGCCGGTCGTCCCCTGCATCCAGCGTTGCATGCGGCTTTCCAGATCCGTGACGAGCTTTGTCTCGCCGCCGAACAAATGCGCGCAGCCCGTGATGTCGAGGGTTATGCCATCGGGAGGATCGAGCGCCACCATCGGCGTATAGCGGTCGCAATGGTCCGCGATCCGCTCCAGCCAGCGCAGGTCCGCACCCGGATCGGCATCGTACACGATAAGCTCTGGCACACGGGCGCGGGCGTCGGCCAGCGTCAGTCCCGGCGAGAGGCCCAGTGCCGCCGCTTGTGGATCGAGCGCCGCGATACGCATGGCGCCGCGCACTTTCTCGACCAGAGCGAAAGGCCTGTTCTCGACCGGAGCAAAAGACGTGTCATCCGGTACGACGGAGCGGGACGACAGCGCGCGCATCATCCTGTCCGCCGGGAGGAAGGGGAACCACAGTGCCAAATGCCGCCTCTCCGTCCAATGCCGTGTTTCTAAGGGCGTCTCGGTTCCGGTCCGCCGCGAGGAAGACTGTTCGTTCACGATCCCACTCCACTTGCCAGCATCCGCCCGCAGGACGGCCGCGCTGGCGCAATAATTCGATTTCCAGTGTCGGAT
>JBPPMC010000252.1:0-3040 GCA_051305835.1 Sphingobium sp. | reverse complement strand
CTCGGCTCGATGTTGATCGCCGCGTCGGTGATGATGAGCGGCGCTGGATGCCCGGGGACGTCCAGCAGATAGGCATGGCTGATGCGGCGCTCGGTTCGCAGGCCCGTCGCAGCCGGAACGACAGCACCCATGAGTTCGTCGGTGTGCAGCGATCCCTTCATCAGCAGCAGCGCTTCGCCCGAGCGGACCAGTTCGACCGCGCGCGTCGCGGCGGCATGGCTGTGGGGCACATCGATCAGGCGGAAGGCACCGATATCCTTGCCGGCGTCCATGGCAGCCGCATGGATGCGGGCCTCGGGGCCGATCAGGATCGGCACGATCAGGCCGGCTTCGGTCGCGGCTGCCGCAGCCAGGATCGCGGCGGCGGTGCAGGGATGTGCGATCGCCGTGGGAACGGGCTCGCCGCTTCTCGTCATCTCGATCAGCCGGCGGAAGCCGTCATGATCCGAGAGCTGGATATCGGGCAGCGCCATGCGCGGGCGCCTTACCTTCTCGGTTGGCGCTTTGACCTCGGCCTCGCCGCTGATCACCTCCTCGCCGGCCTGGTTGATGCAGCAACAGTCGAAGACGACGATATGATGCTCGGCGCGCTTCTCGCGTACCGTGACCGACGCGATAATCGTGTCCCCCAGCCCTACGGGTCGCTTGAACCGAAGGCTTTGGCTCAGATAGATCGCGCCCGGCCCCGGGAGCTGCGTGCCGAGCACGGCGGAGATCAGACCACCACCCCATAGGCCGTGCGCGATCACCCGCCCGAACATGTCACCGGCGGCATATTCGGCATCAAGATGAGCCGGGTTGACGTCGCCCGAGACCAGGGCAAACAGCTGAATGTCCTGTTCGCCCAGAGTGCGCGTCACGCTCGCGGTCTCGCCCACGACGATTTCGTCGAAGGTCCGATTCTCGATCATCTCGAGGCTGCTCACCGCTCAGCGCTCCAGCACATACTGGCCGGGTGCGTCGCAGAGCGGCGTCAGGCTCTTTTCAGCATTGCCCATCGGCGGCGGCGCCTGCGGACGGCCCGAATGGTCGCCGAGCCAAGCCGCCCATTCGGGCCACCACGATCCCTCGTGCGCCTCGGCCTGGTCCAGCCAATCATCCGGATCGAGCGCGGGGCCGTCAAGGACGCGGGTCGCGACATGATAGCTGCGGTGGCGATGCCCGGGCTCGGAAACGATGCCGGCATTGTGCCCGCCGCTGGCCAGGACGAAGCGAATCTCGGCGCTGCTCAGCCAGTGCAGCTTGTGGACCGACCGCCAGGGTGCGACATGATCGCGATCTGTCCCCACTACAAAGATTTGCTGACGCAGCGACGAAAGCGTGATCGTGCGGCCCTCGACCTTGAACCGGCCTTCGGCAAGATCGTCGTCGAGAAAGAGCGTGCGCAGATATTCGCTGTGCATGGCGTAGGGCATGCGCGTTCCGTCCGCATTCCATGCCATCAGGTCGGTCATGGGTTCGCGCTCGCCCATCAGATAGGTGCCGAGGATCTGCGACCAGATCAGGTCGTTGGATCGCAAAATCTGGAAGGCGCCGCCCATCTGTTGGCTGTCAAGATAGCCACGGCTCCACATCATGTTGTCGAGCAGATTGAGCTGTGCCTCGTCGATGAACAGGCCGAGTTCGCCCGGCTCGCTGAACTCGGTCTGTGCGGCGAACAGGCTGAGCGACGCCAAGCGTTCATCTCCGTCGCGGGCCATGGCCGATGCGGTGATCGCCAGCAGCGTCCCGCCGAGACAATAGCCGACACCGTGGACCTTGGCCGAGCCCGTGATCGCCGTGACAACGTCGAGCGCCGCCATCGGTCCGAGGCGTCGATAGGCGTCGATGTCGAGATCACGATCGGCGCTCACGGGATTATGCCAGGACAGGACGAACACGGTATAGCCCTCGGCCACCAGCCAGCGGATCAGGGAGTTTTCCGGCGAGAGGTCGAAGATGTAATATTTCATGATCCAGGCGGGAACGATGAGGATCGGCTCGGGGCGGACGATCCCGGTCGTCGGCGCATATTGGATGAGCTCCACCAGCGCATTGCGGAACACCACCTTGCCGGGCGTGACCGCGACCGTCTCCCCGGCGCGGAACGCCTCCGTCCCTAAGGGCGGCTCGCCTCGGGCGCGCCGCTCCGCATCCTCCATCCAATGCTTCGCACCCTCGACCAGGCACTCACCACCGGTCTCGATGATCTTGCGCTGGAGCACGGGATTGGTCGCGAAGAAGTTGGTTGGCGCGATGACGTCGAGCATCTGCCGTGCCGCGAACGCCACCATCTCTTCATGATGCCTGGACACGCCGCTGATGCCGGTGGTCGCCGCATGCCACCATTGCTGCGTGAGAAGGAAGGATTGCGAGATCAGGTCGAAAGGGAACTGCCGCCAGGCCGGACCGATAAAGCGCCGGTCCTGCGGTAGCGGCTCGATCGCCGGCGCGGCATCGACCTGCCCCACGCGTCGCACGGCATAATCGGTAATCCGCTGGACCTTTCGCCCTGCCTTGCCGGCAAGCTGCAGCCGCTTGCCCGGCGATATGGTGAGATGAGCACACCAGTCCAGCCCCGCCTGCATCATTGTCACCGGCGACAGGCCAGAGGTCATCTGCGCGATTGCCGCGGCCGAGGCATGGTCGAGCGTCTGGGCGATGCCGTCGAGCGGGTCGCACTTGGCACAGTCTGCGGACGTATCGATCATGGAGCGTTTCTCCGGGGGACGTCGCGGCATGCCCGGCATGGCTCGAAACAACATTACGTAATGTCCCCATATGCTTGTCCGTTAACGAGCGCACGCGCAGAATGCCTGCCATGTCTCCCGGGGCGCGGCTCTCCCAAACCGCCCGTCTCGGTGACCCATCAGGCTCCGGAGGGCCACCGCCAGTCGCGAACGGCAGGCATATCGATCCCGTGTGCCGCAATGTACCGCTTGTGCTCGACCAGCTGATCATCGATCGTCTGCTTGGCGTAGGCGGCCGCGCTATCGGGCAGCTCCACATGGTCGATAACCTTCCCCATGAGATGGAAGCGGTCGAGATGGTTGCGGACCAC
>JBPPMC010000238.1:0-3175 GCA_051305835.1 Sphingobium sp. | reverse complement strand
GGAGATCTCCCAGCGCCTGGAACAGGTGGACTCTGCACTGTCCGGAGCGAGCGCGCGCCTGGAAAAACTGAAGGCGGCGGAAAGGGAGTTCGCCGCGTGGTCCAGGCGCTATGTTGGCGCGCGCGGCGTCTACCTCAGCCAGCGCCAATCCCAGGCAGCGGCCAACCGAGAGGCCAGCCTGAGGCAACTGGAGAACGCCCGCAGTCAGCTGAAACGGCTGGAAGGCGTGCAGGCTTATATATCCCGCGACATGCTCGAACAGGCCCGCACTTCGGCGCAGGTGGCCGAGCAGTCACTGCTGGCGGCGACCGCCGAAACCGAGCAGGTGGCCTCCGAACGTGCAGCCCTGGGCCAGCGCCTGCAGATCGCCGACAGCTACTCCGAGCGCACCTACTCCGAGCAGAAGCTGCAGGAGACGCGGCTGCAGGCCGCAATGCTGGAAGCGGACATCATGTCACTGCAGCAACAACGCAAGGCGCTGGCCGACAACCTGCAACGCAGCCAAGGCCAGTTGGGGCGAGAATCGCTGGCCAACGTCACCGTGCCCGACGGAGCGGTGTGGCGGCGCCTTCCGGTCGGCGCGCATGTCGAGCGCGGCGGCGACCTTGGCCAGGTCGCGCCCTGTGACGATGCCGTAGTCACCGCCACCTTGGACCGCAACTCGTTCGACAAGCTGTATGTGGGCATGCCGGTACGGGCAAGCTTCAGGCTGGAGGACGGCAGCCGGCACACGGTCGAACTGGCACTGGTCACCCTGACCGGCGGTTCCACCGAGAATGCACTGGGCATGGCCATCCCGTTCGGACGCGCAATCGTGGAGGACGCATTCGGTGCGGTGCTCAGAGCACGCGACCCGTCTGCGCTGGGCTGCGCGATTGGCAGGCCCGTGGACCTGAAGTTCGGGGCATGAGGGCGATCAGGTGCTGAATGCGCTGATTCCCAGCCTGCTGATCATCAGCATGCTGCTGCTGGCGCCGGAGGTGAGCAGGATCTTGCGCGGTCACGATCTGCCCGTGCCACGCGGCCGCTGGCGCGCGCTGATCTTCGTGCCACTGCTCCTGCTGCAGTTGCGTTACCTGCACTGGCGCCTGACCAGCACACTGCCCGAGCTTTCGCTGTCGCCGGAGGGGCTATGGCCGCTGCTGTTCCTGGTGTTCGAAATGACCACGATGCTGACGCTGGCGATGACTTACCTGACCCTGACCAGGCGCAGCGACCGGACGCCGGAGGTTGAGGCCAACCTCGGCCTGCTAGGCCAGGCCGAAGCCCGGGTGGCCGTGTTCATCCCCACCTACAACGAGCCTTGGGAGGTGCTGGAACGTACGCTGCTGGGCGCCATCTCACAGCGTTTTCCCGGCGTGCGCGTGTGCGTGCTCGACGACAGCCGCCGCGGCTGGCTGCGCGCGCGCTGTGCCGAGTTCGGCGTGGAGTACTGCCAGCGAGATAACAACCTTGGGGCAAAGGCCGGCAACATGAATGCCGGTCTGGCGACCTTGCGTGCGCGCGGCTTCGACCCGGAGTTCATCGCAGTGCTTGATGCCGACTTCATCGCCAAGCCGGATTTTGTCAGCCGTTGCCTGGTGTTGCACCTACTGCATCCGGACGCGGGCCTCGTACAGACACCGCAGCACTTCTTCAACCCCGATCCGGTGCAGATGAACCTGGTGCTGACCGGCACCGCACCGGACGAACAACGCTTCTTCTTTGACGAACTGCTGCCGTCCAAGGACGCCTGGGGGACGGCCTTCAGCTGTGGTACCTCGGCACTGATCCGGACGAGGGCGCTGGACGTCATCGGCGGTTTTCCGACCGAGAGCGTCACCGAGGACGTGCTGATGAGCCTGCGCATGCGCGAGCATGGCTGGCAGACGCTGTACCTGAATGAGCCCCTGAGCACCGGGCTGTCGCCGCAGGGCTGCAGCGAGTACACCAAGCAGCGGCACCGCTGGTGCCTGGGCTTCATCCAGATCGTACGCAACATCTACAACCCGTTCTCCACCCGCCACCGGCTGGGCCTGAGGGACCGCGTGCAGCTGCTGGACACCTTCCTGTACTGGGCCGTGAGCTTCCCCGCGCGCTACGTCTTCCTGCTGGCGCCGGTGGTGTACTGGGTAACGGGTTGGCAGGTCGTCGTGGCAGCCATCGAGCAGATCCTGCTGCATCTATTGCCATGGCTGCTTGCGCATGCGCTGGTGATGGCCTGGATCTCGCGTGGATCGCTGCAGCCGGTGCTCAGTGACGTGACCCAGCTGCTGACCGGTAGAGCCGCGATTCACGCGACGCTGACCGGGCTGTTTTCCAAGGGCGAGCACAAATTCGTGGTGACGCCGAAGGGCGACCTGGGGCACGCGGTGCGGATCGACTGGCAAACGATGAGCCCTATCCTGATCCTGGCCGGCCTCAACCTGTGCGGCATCCTGATCGCACTGTTCCCGTCGGCCTGGCACCACGACCTGCCGTTCGAGCCGCGTGTGGTGAACCTGTTCTGGCTGATCGTCAACAGCCTGATCCTGGCGTTGACCGCACTGGCCTGCATCGAACGCCCACGCCGCCGCGTACAGGAACGCATGCAGCTGGATGATCCGCTCGCGGCCAGGGTGCAGGCCGGTCCCGTGACCTGGCGCGCGCAGCTGTTCGATCTGTCGTTGTCCGGCTGCCACGTCGACATCGATGCCGCAGGCCATACCTTGGACCGGCTGGTCGGCAACGAAGTCGTGCTGGAACTCGGCAACAACGAGCGCTATCGCCTGGAGCTGGTGCGCCGCAGCGATGCCACACATTTCGGCGGCCGCTTCGTCGACCTGAGCATGGACCAGCGCATGCGCCTGTTCGAGCGCGTGTTCGCAGAAAACCCGGCCTATCTGCGCCACCAGACTGGCAGCAGCGAAGTGCTTGCCAAGATGCTGCACAACCTGTGGAGCCGCCGCGGCCACCGCTGAAGTGACCTTGTGCGGACATGCCCGTTCAATAGTAGTCGTCTTCGCGCTGGTGCCTGACCGCCAGGACCGTCACGGTCTGGCTGTTTTCGATTTCGAACAGCAGCACGTAGCCGCTGGCGCCGAAGTCGATGACCAGTTCGCGCAGGAAAGCACCGCCTGGGTCCTGTCTCTTATACACATCTCCGAGCCCACGAGACAAGAGGCACTCGCGGATGCCGTGGTGCGAGGGTGTGGGC
>JBPPMC010000237.1:0-19693 GCA_051305835.1 Sphingobium sp. | reverse complement strand
GAATTCAGGGCTGCAACGCAACGGATGCGCATGTTCGGCATCGTGGCAAAAAAAGCAGGGGTTGGTAAGATGTTTGCGTGGTTCCAGAGGTTGCTTCCCAAAAGCGGCAATTTCTTCGAATTGTTCGAGGCACATTCGGTCACGGTGATGGCCGCCGCCGATGCGCTCGCCCGGCTGGTAGATGGTGGCCCGGCGCGCAAGGATCATATTCGCGAAGTCATCGAGCGCGAGCATGATGCCGATGAAATCACGCGCGAGACGCTCCAGACCGTGCGCAAGACGTTCCTCACGCCGTTCGATCGCGGCGCGATCACCAGTCTCATCGGGTCGCTGGACGACAGCATCGATGAAATGCAGGCGGCCGTGCAGGCTATCGATCTATATGAGGTCGAGGCGTTCGAGCCGGAGATGCGCGACATGACGGCGATCATCGTCGACGCGGCGCGCATCACGGCCGAGGCCATGCCGCTGCTGCGCGACGTGGCGCGTAACGGGGGGCGACTGCATGAACTGACCGAGCGGCTGGTTCGGATGGAGGGCCATGCCGATGAAATCCACACGGCGGGTCTGAAAAAGACGTTCAAAGCCTATGGCGGGCCGAATACGCTGAAATTCGTCGTCGATCGGGAAATCTACAAGCATCTGGAGCGGATCGTCGACGCCTTCGAGGATGTGGCGAACGAGATTGACGGCATCGTCATCGATCACGCCTGACCATGCACGAATTGGCATTCCCGCTGCTGGTCGGCCTTATTATCTGCGCATTGCTGTTCGATTTTCTGAACGGGCTGCATGATGCCGCCAATTCGATTGCCACGGTGGTCGCGACGCGTTTGCTCACGCCGCTGCAGGCGGTCCTTTTTGCGGCCACTTTCAACTTCGCCGCCTATTTCCTGACGATCGCCTTTCCGGCCCTGCATGCCGTGGCGGAGACCATAGGGAAGGGGCTGATCGACAAGGAACTGGTGACCCCCGCCGTGATCTTCGGCGCATTGGTGGGTGCGATGTTCTGGAACATCGTGACGTGGATGAAGGGCATTCCCTCATCGAGCAGTCACGCCCTTGTCGGCGGCCTGATCGGCGCGGGCGTGGCGCATGCGGGGATCGGGGGCATTCAATGGAATGGCCTCAACAAGACGCTGATCGCCATCGTACTGTCGCCCACACTGGGCATGTTCCTGGCGATGTTTGTTATGCTGGTTTCAAGCTGGATGCTGCGCGGTACTAACGCGCGCAAGGCCGAAGGCCGTCTGCGGGTGTTGCACCTCGTGTCGTCCGCCGCCTATTCACTGAGCCATGGCCTCAACGACGCACAGAAGACCATGGGTATCATCACCGTGCTGCTCTATTCGACGGGCTATCTGACAGGCGAGTTTGCCGTGCCGCACTGGGTTGCGATCAGTTGCTACATCGCGATTGCGCTCGGCACGATGTCCGGCGGGTGGAAGATCATCCAGACCATGGGGTCACGCATTACCCGGCTCTCGCAGCATCAGGGATTCAGCGCGTCGCTGGGTGGATCGGTGGTGCTGTTCAGCGCTTCGCTGCTCGGCATCCCGGTATCTACGACGCATACCATCACGGGCAGCATCATTGGTGCAGGGACGGCGCGCCGGGCTTCGGCTGTCCGCTGGGACGTGGCGCGTGGCGTGATTACCGCGTGGCTGATCACCATCCCGGCATCGGCCACGGTCGGTGCGCTATTCTACTGGCTGACGACCTTTTTCTAAGCGTCAGGCGGGGTGGCTCGCTAGCTCAAGACTTGACACAAAGGCGCGATCCGTAACGGCGCGCATCACGTGGTCAACGATAGCGGGCGAGGCGGGGAAGGATGACCCGCCCCAGAACTTCGCGCGCAGGTGCTGGATGGCGTCGGCATTTTCCGCGGCGAACGCGTCGCCTCTCGCGATGATGGCGCACAGTGCTGCAAGATCCGGCGCGCGGGTGCCGACCACATTCTCCTCGAAAGGCATCACCAGGTCGCGATCTCGGGATAGATATTCGTCCAGGTCGAACGTGTAGAGAATGACGGCGCTTCGGTGCAGGATGTAGTCGTATAGAACCGAAGAATAGTCCGTGATCAGGCAATCAAAGTCCGAGATATAGGTGTTGAAGTCGATCCCGGCTGGCCAGGTTCGGATGTTTGGAAAGGCGCCTCGATAGGTATATTCCGTCCGAGGATGCGGCTTGATGTATAACAAGGCACCCCTTGCCTTTAGCGCCTCGGATAGTGCCGCAAGATCAGGCAGCGCCTCACTGAACAGGTCGCGGCCCGAATCCCGGTAGGTCGGCAGGTAAATATATACTTCGCGGAATCCATCGGGGTTCATGGTGAAGCCGGATAGCTGATCCATCCGCTCTGCAACGGCGCGCAACTGGCTGCCTCGCACACAATCCAGACGAGGATAGCCAAGTTGCGGGCAGCGACCGACCGGCATGTGAAACTGGGAAGCGAAATGCTGCTGCATCACGTCGGAGGTGGTCACCAGCAGGTCATAGGGGCGCAGATATTCGATACCCGCGATGCGTCCGATCAGACCATTGGCCGCTCGGCTGGCGGCCGCCGTATTGCCCCGTTTGTGGCCAAGGTGCACCGACTTGATGCCCACGCCATGCCAGAGATTTACGAGATACGCGCCCCGGCTGAGGACGGTATTCACATTGCTCATGCCGTGCGAGAAAACGATGACTCTGGATCGAAGGACGGCCAGCATGCCCTGAAAAGACCAACGCATCTGGACGGGGTATCCCTGACGTTTGAGCATGCGCCACGTCGCTCGCGATCCGGTAATCCAAGTGACAGTGATCCTGGGTTCGAACAGATGCATCCAGAGATACAGATATTTGGGATTATCCGCGAAAACGTCGCCCGTATAGCCGAATGACCAGCGATAAGGGGATCGCGGAAAATAGCCGGACAGCGGATAAAGGCTGACGTTCAGCAGGAAGGTGAAGAAGCGGCGCGCCCGCATTCGTAATGGGCGAACATATTTCTTCGCGGTAGCAAGGATGCTCATGACGCCCTTCGGGTCTGCCATGCCTGTGCGTCGTCGCCGAACTGCGGCGCTTGCACGGGATCGGCTGCCGCAGCCTTCCCGCGAACCAGCGCTTCTACATAGCGCACGATTTCGGGGGATGCCGGTGCCGGGGAACCCGACCAGAACCTTTCCCGGACACGCCGGACCTGCTCGTCGCAGGAAGATTGCAGTGCCTTCCCGCTCTCCAGAACCGCGCACAAATCGGCGAAGGAGGATGCACGAACGCCCGCGACATTCTCCTCAAAGGGATACAGGAGCACACGGTCCTCTTCGAGATACCGGGCCAGATCGAAGGTGTAGAGGATTGCGCCGCGCGACCGGACGAACAGATAGTCGTAGAGCACGGAGGAGTAGTCGGTGATGAGGATATCGACCTCATGCATCCGGGCGTAGAAATCCACACCCGCGGGCCAGCGCCGGATGTTGGAATATGTGTCCGGGATGGTGCCTGTCGTGCGGGGATGCAGCTTCACGTACAGCACGGCGTTTCGCGCCTCCAGCACTGCCGATAACCTCTCGAAATCCGGCAATGCCTCTTCCAGAAACGGGCGCTCCGTATCGCGATAGGTCGGCAGATAGACATAGCGCTCTGCAAAGGCAGCGCCGAAATCCTGGGTGGATCGCTTGGCGTCGAGATCCAGCGCCACGGCACGGAGCGTCGCGTCACTCGCGGGATCGAGCCGTGGATACCCCAGTTTCGGGCAACGCTCTCGCGGCAAATCGAACTGCCGGGAGAAATGCTCCTGCATGAAGGGCGACGTGGTGACCACGATGTCGGGACGTTTCAGATAATCAAGGAACAGCGCGCGCGTGAACCAGTGGCGCTCATATTTCCGGTGCCTGCTGACGACGCCCCCCGTATCGCCAAATTGCGTAGGCTTCAGACCGACGCCATGCCAGAGATTGATGAGCTTCGCACCGCCGCTCATCAGCAGGTTCACATCACTCACACTGTGATCAAAGATATGCGCACTTGAGCGCAGGGCATGTAAAACCCCGCCAAAAGACCATTTACGATGCGACCGATAGCCCGCGCTGGTCAGGAAGCGTTGCAGCGCCTTGTCGGGCGTGATCCAAGAAGCCTGAATGTCCGGCCTGTAAATGGACAGCCACAGATACAGATATTTGGCATTGCCCGCAAACTGCCCGCCCTGATGCCCGAAGGCCCATCGTTGCTCATCGCGTGGCGCCAGCGACAAAAGCGGGTAGACGGTGAGATTCAGCAATCCCGTCCACAGCCGCAGGGCGTACGCTCTCATCCTGCTTAACAATGTCATATATAAATCCAGTCGTATCGCTCACGAGGATTCCCAGGGCTTTTCGCGCAACTTCATCGGCATTGAGGAGCGTTTCGGGAGGCTCATGACCGAACGCCTTCACGCGCATCGGCGTCTGCGTACGCTCCGGATTGACGCAATTGACGTGGACATGCGCGTCGATCCACTCGTCTGCCAGAGCCTGCGTCAGATTGACCACGGCCGCCTTTGACGCACTATAGGTCGAGTAAAAGGCGCGCCCATAAGTGTAGGAACTGGAGGCGAAGAACAGCAAATGTCCCTGATGCGGGAGCAAGTGGCGGTAGCCCAAACGCGCTAGCAGTATGGCTCCCAAGATGTTGGTGTTCACGTCCTCCGCAACCTGAGCCTCGGTCATGTGCATCAGCGGCTGGCGGTTCAGGATCGCCGCTGCGTTGACGATCGCGTCGATCCGACCGTCGGAGGTTATGACGCTGCTCAGGAACGTGTCGATGGACCCGGCATTTGCGATATCGACGCCAGTGGACTTGCTGGCGACATGCACATTGGCCCCATAGGCGCTGGCCATGCGGGCCATGGATGCGCCGATGCCGCTGGTCCCGCCGAAAATCGCGATCGTCTTGCCGTGCAGGCGCGCGAGCAGCGTCGTCTCCGGCACGGCGTCGAGGCGGCGTCCCGCGTTGGTCTGCATCAACTTGTCGATCAGCATCAGGTCATCGGGATAAGTGAGCTTCACGTTGCTAGGCGCGCCGTTCGCCACATAGACAGGTACTTCCGGCGAATAGCGGACGACGACCCCGCAATCGTCGGTGGTGCGGAAATCCGGGTCCATCAGCGCGCGGTCATAGGCCGCCTTGATGACCGGCAGCTTGAAGGCCTGCGGCGTCTGGCCCAGCCGCACCTTGCTGCGATCAGGTATTTCGCGGATCGTGTTGGTATCGCTGTCGACGAACACAACCGTGTCAGCGGAAGGTATGGCGACATCGACCGCCGAATAATGCTGAAGCGCGTCAAGCACTTCGGTAATGATTCGCTCGCTGATGAGCGGGCGAACGGCATCGTGAAAGATCAGGTTGATGTCGTCGCAATCAGGCTCGTTGGCATAGGCCCGGATCGCTGCAAGCGAGGATTCATAGCGCTCATTGCCGCCCAGAAGGACGCGTTTCACTTTCGAGAAACTCTCCTGAAGGACGAGGGATTTGATCTCGCCCAGACATGCCTGATTGGTGACGATCGCAATTTCATCGATGCCCTTATGCGCCTGGAAGCGCTCCATCGCATGGGCAATGACTGGCCGGCCTGCGAGTTTGACCAACTGCTTCGGACGCCCCAGGCCGGAGCGCGCACCAACACCGCTGGCCAGAATGATAGCGATCGATCTCGACATGATCTTCCTCGGTTTCGGCCCCACCTCTTCGATTATGGGAATTGCTGCTCCGGCGATATACGTAGTTCCCGCACGCGCCTCCGGCCCATCCTGCTGCTCAACGCGTCACTTTGATCCCATCGCGTTGCAGACGGCACTGTCACACCGTTGAAATATCGGGCCGTTATGGGTTGGGGCCATGTTGATCGCTCGGCATGGAGGCTCGGAATATGGCGCGACTACTCTCACGCTTCGTCCATCGTGAAGGCTATAAAGTGCATGTCGATCCCGACGCCATCCGGCGGGAAGAACGCGACGAATATGGCCCGGTCCTGACGCTGCGCGACGGAACGGTGCTGAAACTGACACACCGCCGACCGGGGGCGGCTACTAATATCGTGGCGCTGCGGTCTCACCGGGAGGCTGTCCTCGCCTGCACATGATGGGCCACTACTAAGGGATAATGCTGAGTGTCAGCGCCAGGCCCAGCGGGTACACTGGGGCATAAGCAGCCCGAGCGTTGCGGAGGATAGAGCAACGAGCGCTGCTTGACTTATCGGCGGCGCCCAGACGGACGGCGCAATGACACAACCGGTAACGAGCATCTGGCAGGGTCTGCTGCACCTTTTCAACTATGTCTCCCTCCGCCGCCGGTGGCAGGGGCTGCTGGTGTTGGGGCTGATGGTGGTGGGCGCCATTGCGGAGTTGCTGACGATCGGGTCGGTATTGCCGTTCCTTGCGCTTATCACGGATCCGGAAGCCGCCAGCCGTTATGCGGCGGTCCGTTGGGTGCTCGGCGCGCTGGATCTTCGCACTCCGGCGAGTGCCGTCACCGCGTTCGCCGTGATCTTCTGCCTTATCGCCTTGGCCGCCGGTGCCATCCGCATATTGCTGGCATGGGCAAGCCAGAAATTCATGTTCCGTGTCGGCTATGACCTTGGTGTGGCCCTCTACTCGCGCGTCCTTTGCCAGCCCTACAGCTTCCACGTCGCGCATAACAGCAGCCAGATACTGGCCGGCGTCAACAAGGTTCAGCAAGTGCTGAATGGCATGATGTTGCCGCTGATGCAGGGGCTGACGTCGCTCATCATCGCCATCTTCATATTGGCCGGTCTGTTGTTGATCGATGCGCGAGTCGCGTTGCTGTCCACGGCCAGCTTCGGCCTGATCTATCTCGTGGTGTCGCTCGCCACCCGCAAGCGGCTGCGGGCGAACAGCCAGATCATCGCGCAATCCAGTACTTTGAAAATGAAGACGGTGCAGGAGGGGCTTGGCGGTATCCGGGACGTGCTGATCGACCGGTCTCAGTCCGTTTACATCAAGAAATTCTCTCGAATCGACGAGCGGCTGCGAGACGCGCAGGCGACCAATGCGCTGATCAGTGTCGCACCGCGCTTCGCGATCGAGAGCCTCGGCATGGTGATGATCGCCATATTGGCGTTGTTCCTCGTGAAAGGTGAAGGCGGTCTGGCGGCGGCCCTGCCGATCCTGGGCGCTTTGGCTCTTGGCGCGCAGCGACTGCTTCCGCTGCTTCAGCAAACCTATAATGGCTGGGCGCAGATCATGAACAACCGGTCCACCTTCTTCGACGTGCTGGCGCTGCTCGATCAGCCCGGCACGCCGGATCGGCAGGATGTGCGCCGCCTTCCGACTGCCGCTCCCGAAGCCATGCTTCCATTTGATCGCGACATCCGGTTCGATCAGGTCTGCTTTCGCTATGCCGCCACCATGCCCTATGCCGTCGATCATGTGGACCTGCACATTCCCAAGGGCGCGCGGGTCGGCTTCATGGGCAAGACGGGGAGCGGAAAGAGCACCATCCTCGACCTCATCATGGGATTGCTGGAGCCGAGTGACGGCGCGATCCTAATCGATGGCGAGACATTGACGAGCAGCAATGTCGCGGCGTGGCAGAACCGCCTCGCGCATGTCCCGCAGGCGATCTATCTCTCGGATGGCCCGATCGTGGAGAACATCGCCTTCGGTGTGGCGGCCAACAAGATCGATATGAAGCGGGTACATGAAGCGGCCCGCAAGGCCGACATTCATGACTATATCTCCAGTCAGGCGAGGGGCTACGACACGCTGGTCGGGGAGCGCGGGGTCCGGTTGTCCGGTGGTCAGCGGCAGCGCATCGGCATCGCCCGCGCGCTCTACAAACAGGCCAGCGTGCTGATTCTGGATGAGGCGACCAGCGCGCTGGATGACGAGACGGAAGCGTCGGTCATTCAGGCCGTCGAAGGGCTGGGCGACGATCTCAGCATCATCATGATCGCCCACCGCCTGACGACGCTGCGTAATTGCGACATCATCTATCATATTGAAAATGGGCGGGTCGTCGAGCGCGGCAGATATGCCGACCTGATCGAAGCAAAAAACGAGATGTTGCCTGTGAGCGGGTAGTCGAGCGGCTCAGGCCTGCTTGCTCTGGGGAGGCGTCAATCGACGCATGATCCGGTGAAATGTACGGCCGATTGGCTCCGGCAACTGGCCGATGAACTGGCGCGCGCGCAGGTCCACCGTCCATGCCGCTGCAGGGATCAGAGTGACGACATGCTGCATCAGCGCCCTGTTGTTATCGCGATAGGCCTGCTTGTAGATTTCGATCAGATCGGCGGGGCGTAGAACCTCCAGTAGATCACGCATGGCGTCATGGTCTTGCATCCGATGTGCGATGGCAAAGACGCGCCGCCGCCGCTCCGGCAGATTGCGGTCCAGGGCTTCCACAAAGTCGGATGGCAAGTCCGGGTGGTTCCGCCGCGCAAATTCGAAGATCCGCCACCGCCCGATGGCTTGACCGTCGATGCTGGCGCTGTCGTTACCCGCGTGAAGCCGGTAATGGACGAGCGGCTTCCAGACGAGCGCCAGATGGCCATGCGTCAGCGCCCGTATCAGGAACTCCAGATCCTCCGCCTTGATACCCAGCATGCCCGGATCATAGCCGCCGATATTCAGCGCGAAGTCCCGGCGTATGATCATCGTGGAGGGATAGACCGGCACGCGCTTCAGCAGCCGGTCAAGCGGGAATTTGCCCACATAGGCCCATGTCTCACCGCGTGAAGGCTGCGGAACGTCGTCCCAGTAACCGGGGGGCGCCTTTTCGAAGTTGGTCTTCGTTTCATACGCCTTATCGCGAAATTTACGGTGGTCGGACGAGATGATATCCGCTCGCCCGTCGCGCATCGGCCCGGCCATTTCGGCGAGATAATCGGGCGTGAGCAGATCGTCGTCATCCAGCGTCGCGACCCACGTGCTGACGGCGAGCTTCATGCCGACGTTGCGCGCCGTCTGCTTGATGCTCGGCGTCGATCTGGCGAGGCGCACCTTGTCGCCGAACGGCGCGAGCGCGGCGGCGGCACGATTTTGCGTCCCATTATCGACGATGATGATTTCGCGTGGCGGCTGTGTTTGCCGTAGAACCGATTCGACGGTCTTGGTGAGCAAGTCGGTGCGATCATGCGTCGGTATCACGAACGATACGTCAAGCGCGCTATCCGGCATGGCTGTTCCTTCTAGATGGCGCGCTGGTCAGATGTGCGATGTGGACATGCGCAGCGCGTCAACAGGGTTCGTCCGTCCGACGTCCCGCGTCCATTCCGGTCAATCCCGCGGTAATTATACTTATGCTGGCGGCGCGTGCTGTCCGGCCATAAGAGGGATCCGCGACATTTGACATTCATGCCATGTCCACCGAAGCAAGGCTCGGGCATAAGAACATATCAAAGCAGGATTGCGGAGAGAGTGGCGTGAACGAAGCAATTATCGAACGGATCGGGCAGGATCCCCGCTATGCGCGCCTCGTCGCCCGGCGCTCTCGTTTCGGGTGGATCATGTCCGCTGCCATGTTTGCCGCTTTCGTCGGCTTTATAATGCTGGTCGCCTTCGACAAGGCCTGGCTTTCCCAATCAATAGGCGATGGCGTCACATCGGTCGGTATTCCCGTAGGCCTTGGTCTGATCGGTTTCGCCATATTGCTGACGGGGCTGTACGTTTGGCGGGCGAACAGCAGTTATGATGATGAAATGGCCGCTATCTTGAGGGACGCTGGCCAATGATGCGGGGTTGGATCGCGCTCCTTCTGCTCGCATTGCCGCCGACGACTGCCTTTGCGGCCGCGCTGGAAGGGGAATCCCAGCGCCAGCCCACGAACTGGGTGGCCATCGGCATGTTTGCCCTATTCGTTGCGCTGACATTGTGGATCACCAAGAAAGCCGCGCAGCGCACGAAGACGGCCTCTGATTTCTATACCGCGGGCGGCGGTATCTCCGGTTTCCAAAATGGACTGGCGATGGCGGGCGATTATATGTCCGCTGCATCCTTCCTCGGCATTTCCGCGCAGATCTTCAACGATGGCTATGATGGCCTGATCTACTCGACCGGGTTCCTCGTGGGCTGGCCGATCCTGCTGTTCCTGATGGCAGAGCGCCTGCGCAACCTTGGCAAATATACGTTCGCCGATGTTGCCTCCTACCGCTTCGCGCAGCCGCCGGTGCGCAGCTTCGCGGCAGGCAGTACCTTGCTTGTTGTTTCCTTCTATCTGGTGGCCCAGATGGTTGGCGCGGGGCAGCTCATCAAACTGCTGTTCGGCCTGCCCTATAGCTACGCCGTCGTGATCGTGGGCGCGCTGATGATGCTGTACGTCCTGTTCGGCGGCATGCGCGCGACGACATGGGTGCAGATCATCAAGGCCGTCATGCTGTTGGCAGGTGCGACCTTCATGGCGGTCATGGTTCTCGCGCAGTTCGGCTTTTCACCAGAAGCCCTGTTCCATCGCGCTGTCATGGTGAAGACCGATCTTGCACTCTCGGCCGGATCATCTCCTGCCGAAGCATCGGTTGAAGGGCGGTCCATCATGGGGCCGGGCAATTTCATCAAAGACCCTGTGTCCGCTATATCCTTCGGTCTTGCGCTGATGCTCGGCACCGCGGGCCTGCCGCACATCCTGATGCGCTTCTTCACTGTCCCCAATGCCAAGGAAGCGCGCAAGTCCGTCCTGTGGGCGACCTCGTGGATCGGGTACTTTTACCTGCTGACCTTCATTATCGGATTCGGCGCGATCGTGCTGGTCGCGACCGATCCCAGCTATCTTGACGAAGGCGGCACATTGCGCGGCGGCGGCAACATGGCGGCCATCCATCTTGCCCATGCAATAGGCGGCAACCTGTTCCTTGGCTTCATTTCGGCGGTCGCTTTCGCCACTATATTGGCCGTGGTCGCGGGGCTGACGCTATCGGCAGCCTCTGCGGTCAGCCATGACGTCTATGCGACGGTCATCCGCAAGGGGAATGCCGACTCCGCCAGCGAACTGAAAGTATCGCGCATCACCACGCTTGCGCTCGGGGCGATGGCGATCCTGCTCGGCATTGCCTTCGAAAAACAGAATGTCGCTTTCATGGTAAGCCTCGCTTTCGCACTGGCGGCATCAGGCAATTTCCCGGTGCTGATCCTGTCCTTGTTGTGGAAGGGCTGCACGACGCGCGGCGTTGCCATTGGCGGTACGATCGGACTGCTGACGGCCTTCACGCTGACGATCCTGTCGCCCGCGATCTGGGTCAACGTCCTGCACCTTGAGAACGCGCCGTTCCCATACACGTCGCCTGCGATCTTTTCGGTTCCGGCGGGGTTCCTTGCAATCTGGCTGATCTCGCTGCTGGACAATGGTCCACGTGCTGCAATCGACAGGCAGGGATATGAGGCGCAGCGTATCCGGTCCGAAACGGGGGTCGGGGCGTCCGGCGCTTCGGATCATTAAGCGATGCGCGATTGTCTGCCTGACCACTTAGAGTAGCAGGCCGCAATCTGACGGCGTTAGGGCTGCGGCTTTCCGTGCAGGGCGTCGATGTCGCGCTGGATCATGTCCAGATACTGCTTCCTCAACGCGGTATAGGGATCTTCATCGCCCTCTCGCCGCGCCACGATTTCCTCATCGGCTTCGGCGCGTTTATCGAGCAATCGGACCACCGTCGTCGGTATTGCATAAAGCGGATCGTTGAACGGCTTGCCTATGGCATAGGGCAGGACCGACAGGTCGACGACGCGCCCCACCAACTCGCGCACGGTGGTCGGTCCGATCAATGGCAAATAGAGAAACGGTCCCGGCTTCACGCCGTA
Source organism: Sphingobium sp. (assembly GCA_051305835.1). Classification (GTDB taxonomy): domain Bacteria; phylum Pseudomonadota; class Alphaproteobacteria; order Sphingomonadales; family Sphingomonadaceae; genus Sphingobium. The sequence continues at coordinate 7,922 of JBPPMC010000237.1, read as the reverse complement.
ATATCCCAGAGTATATCCGAAGCCGTTCTTGCGGCGTGGCAGGAAAAATGGCTTTTTCTTTGCCGTGTCGAACAGGCCCAGCAAGCCAAGCGTCGTATTGATGCCAAAGCGCCCTACGGTCTCGATCGCCTTCCCGGGCTTCAACTGGAGCATGTAGTTCAGAAAGACCACTGGCTCCTGCAGATTGCTGAGGAAGTTACGAACGCCATAACGCACCGGGCCGGGCAGACTATTTTTGTAGCCCATCGCCATGGGGCCGGTTACGGCCTTGTCTACTGACTGCGTTATGTCGAACGCCTGTACGTTGACATCTTCGAAGGGATCTACGCGCTTGCTGCCCGGATGGGCCGTAACGATGATACCTGTTTCCATTGCGGATGGCGGGGGAGGAGAGTCGGTGGGCGGGGCTGCATCTACCTCAGTGGGTAGCGCCGCCGCGTCTGGTTCCACCACAATCGGCGCGCGGCCCCCAGGATTCGTGACCTGCATGGAAGCAAGAACTACCGGCATGGCGAACGCAACTATGGTCAATCAACCAGCCTTTTTTTGATTGTCGGCCGTGGAAATCTCACGGCTATCGAGGAAGTTACTGTGCAAGGCACAACAAAGAGTCAATGCAACTATTTATGTCAGCGGCGTGGCCGATATTCTCAATCTGCCTTTCGGGCGGAGGCGAATGCCTTGGCGACAAATTGCTGGCCAAGGGCGAGACCGTCCGCATCGATGGAATGGCCGAGGCCGCGCGATATGTGCGTCTCCGCGTGGATGCCAAGACGACGTAACCGCGCTTCCGAATCCTGCAGGGCGGCGATCGGCACTGTGGGATCTTGATCTCCGTGAACGAGCAGTATCGCAGGTTTCACGGTCTTCCCATGTTGCAGATCGCCAGATGCCGTAAGCATTCCCGAGTAGCCCACGATCGCCGCAATGCGTCCGGGACGGCGCAGTCCAACCTGTAATGCCATCATCGTTCCCTGGCTGAAACCGACAAGCGCAACATCCGCATCGCTCAAACCATACTGCTTGAGCTTGCGATCAAGGAAGGCATTGATGGACGGTGCAGCAGAGGCGGCACCGGCAGCAAGCGCCTGCGCCGCGAAAGACGAAAGCCCCCACCATTGATATCCGAAACCACCGTCACAGCGCTGCGGGGCGTGGGGCGCAAGGAACAAGGCATCGGGAAAACTTGGTTGCCACGCCGGGGCAAGGCCGATCATGTCATGCCCGTCCGATCCATATCCGTGCAGAAGCAGGACGATCTGCTTTGGCGCCCCGCCTGACAAGGGAGGAAGGCTTGCACCGTTGACGATTTTCATAATGGCCGGCTTTCAGGCAAGCTAACACTGCATATCGCATCAATAGCCGCGCTACATGGAGCAGCGCGGCTATCATATCAAATCACCTGGAAGATCAGCCCTTGCGGCTGGCTTCGAACAGGAACCAGGCGCGCTCTTCGGCTTCGTCGGTCCAGTCATCGATGATGCCTTCGGTCGCATTGTCGCCTGCCTTTACGGCGGCTTCCTTTGCGGCGCGCAGGCCTTCGACCAATTTCTGATTATCCGTGCGGAGTTCGGCCAGCATGTCGTCGGCACTGACGAATGCCTCGTCATTATCGGCCAGCGACTGATGACGTGAAATGTCGCTGATAGAGCGCAGAGTCGTATTACCGGTTTTGCGAACGCGCTCAGCAATGGCGTCGGTGGTCGCCAGAATCTGCGATGCCTGATCGTCGAACATCAAATGATAATCGCGGAAATGCGGCCCCGAAACATGCCAGTGAAAATTCTTGGTCTTGAAATAAAGCGCATAGCTATCGGCCAGCACGCCGTTCAGGGCTTCGGCAACCGTCTTGGTTTCATTACTCTGCAAATCGGTCGGCGTCTTCAGATCGGCTTCATCCATGGGTGTTCTCCTGAATGTGAAAGGTTACGGAGGCATAATGATCCTATAGCCATTTTGTGCCATGGCCATCCAATATCCTCTCGACGAAAGTATTAACGACTGTAATCGTTCCCGTCGATCAGAGCAGCCTTATAGCGGAGAGCGCCATCGCCGCCCCAACGAGCAGCAGCACACCGCCACCAACGCGGCGAACGATCGTGGATAATCGCGTCGGCATGGGCTGACGAAGCAGCGCAACAGGCAGGCAGGCGACGAAGACACCCAGGCCGCCTCCGATCGTGGCCATGACCGGGTCGGCTGTACGCGTGGCGATACCCAGAATGACGAATTGCGCGCCATCGGCGAACCCCAGGATGAAAAGCCCCAATAGAGCGGTTGTGAACGCATTAGTACGCCAACCCTTAAGTTCATTGGGCCTCTTGGCCGCAACCATCAGCCCCGCGCCCGCGAACAACAGGGAAAGCGCCAGGAAGAGGCTCCGCGCATCTGCCCCGATCATCGTCGAAATAAACCAGCCGCTCGTTGCCGAGATCGCGGCATTGGCAAAGGCGGCGCAGGCGATCCCTGCAATGACCGGGCTATCCCGATCGAACCTGCGAGCAAGCGCTAACGTAAGTTGTTGATTGGCGCCGCCGATTTCACACAGCAAACATGCCAGCAGGGCAGACAGCAAAGCATCCATGTCGTGAGCGGCGTCAGGCGCCCATGCGCAAAGACATCGCCGCCATATAGGCCGTGCTGGCCTGTGGCCCGGCATCGTCACACACGGCGGCGTCGCGCATCATATCCAGATAGGACAAGACGATCGGGCCATGGCCATCCAGCGCCAGCGCCGATTCGAGCATGGAGGCCAGCCGTTCGAGCGGCTCCATGCCATAACTGCGCGCGACATGGCGGATATGGTCGACTTCCTCGCACATGGTGGAAAGGCGGATATGGCCGCGTTGCGCCGCTATCGCGTCGATGCGGTTGACCACGTCGGCCCGAATAACACGCATGGCATCATGTTTCATGAGTGCGGCTCCCTGTTGCCTGTCCAACCGCGATCATGCGCGCGCGATGGTTAATGGCCCGTAAAGGGCATGTGGGGAAAGGCGGAAAGGTGTAGCCGTGCTTGACAGGAACCCGAATCTGACGCATTGGGCGGCGCTGAAACGGGGCGGCTGCTATGCCGCCTTTATTTTTCAACAGATTCGCGGGGGCCAACTCCCGTCTTTTTTGCAAGGATACGGATATGGCGAAGCCAGCCACCGTCAAGATCAGACTCGTCAGCACTGCTGACACAGGCTTCTTCTATGTGACGAAGAAGAACCCGCGCACGAAGACGGAGAAGTTCAGCTTCCGCAAATATGATCCCGTCGTGCGCAAGCATGTCGAGTTCAAGGAAGCCAAGATCAAGTAAGCTGTTCGGTCGGACGTGCGTCCGACCGCATGCGCGCTCTGCCGCAAAAGGCCCGCCCGGACATCGGTGCGGGCCTTTCGCCGTAAGTGCGTGTGACGTGTCAGGCGCTGCCGGCAAGAGGGATCAGGCGGTCGCCGGGAACAGGCCGTTGACCACGTCCATGAACTTCATCACCGATATCGGCTTGGAAACATAGGCTTCGGCCCCGGCATCGCGGATTTTCTCCTCATCGCCTTTTCCGGCATAGGCGGTCACGGCCATCACCGGCACACGCGCCAGAGCAGCATCCGCCTTCAGTGCGATGATGATGTCGATCCCGCTGACGTGCGGCAAGTGAATGTCCATGATGATGAGTTCGGGCATGAAATCGCGGGCCTGCTCAAGCGCATCGCGCCCATCCCGCACTGCCAGGGCATCATGGCCATGCGCGCGGAGCAGATCGCAGAAAAGTTTCAAGTTGAGTTCGTTGTCCTCGACAACGAGCACGCGCTTTGCCACGAGAAACTCCGGAACTTACCGGGACGCAGGGACACCCCCTATCCCATTAAAAAGGCAATCCTTTAATGCGCGTTGAAAATCGGGAAAGCAATAAGAGGAATTCCGATCCCGAGACGACGGCATTGCAGGCGCTGGTATGGATGCTGTCCGATACGCGTCGCGCCGACCGGCTGTTGGCGATAACGGGCCTGGACGCCGACACGTTGCGGGCCGGTGTCGGCGATCCGGCAATACTTGGCGCGGTGCTGGAGCATCTGGCGAATTACGAGCCGGATCTTATCGCCTGTGCCGAGGAGATTGGTTGCGCTCCGGCTGAGCTGATCGCTGCGCATCGGGGACTCGGCGCATGAGCCGCCCGCTGATCGTCACCGATTGCGACGAAGTGCTGTTGCACATGGTCGTTCCCTTCCGGCACTGGCTGGATGAGGCGCATGGCGTCCATTTCGACTTGCGCGGGCAGGAGTTTACCGATGCCTTGCGGCACAAGGACAGCGGCGACGTTGTAGAGCGGGAACTGGTCTGGACGCTGCTCAGCGCCTTCTTCGACACCGAGATGCACCGCCAGCAGCCGATCACTGGCGCCGTAGAGGCGCTGGCGAGACTGTCGCAGATTGCCGACATCGAAGTTCTGACTAACATCGGTGAAAGCGCACATGCCGGACGGATCGAGCAACTCCGGTTGCTGGGCATTGATCACCGCGTCCATTGGAACCAGGGGGGCAAGGGTCCACCGCTGGCGCGCATCGTGGAGCGGCTGAACCCCAGCGTGACGGTGTTCGTCGATGATCTTGGCGTGCATCATCAATCGGTCGCCAAGCATGCCCCGGGCGTGTGGCGGCTGCACATGATCGGCGAACCGGAGATTGCCGGGCAAGTACCGCCCGAGCCTGCCGCCCATGCCCGCATAGATGATTGGGGCGAGGCGGAGGCGTGGATCAGGGCGCGTTTTGCCGATGGAGCGTCGGCGCCCGATACAGCCTGACCCTTCGCCCTTGACCCTTTCCTCCGCTGGGACCAGATAGACCGCCATGAGCATCGAAAACCGCATCGCCGAACTGGGGCTGGAACTGCCGCAGCCCGCCGCCCCGATCGCCTCCTACGTGGCGGCAGTGGAGACCAACGGGCTTCTCTATATCTCCGGGCAGTTGCCGTTCGACGGCGACGTCATTCTGACGGGCCGTCTGGGCGCGGATCGCGATGTGACGTTCGGACAAAAAGCGGCCCAGAAGTGCGCGCTGATGCTGGTGGCGCAGATGAAGGCGGCGCTGGGGTCGCTCGATCGCGTCGAACGGATCGTGAAGCTGGGTGCGTTCGTGGCAAGCGCCGACGATTTTACGGATCAACCGGTGGTTGCCAACGGCGCTTCGGACCTGATGGTTGCGATCTTCGGGGAGGCCGGACGGCATTCGCGCAGCGCCGTCGGCGTACCGGTATTGCCGCGCGGCGCGGCCGTGGAAATTGACGCTGTCGTCGCCATCCGGCGGAGTTGAGCGGACGGTCGTGACTCCGTCGCGTGTTTCCGGAAGAGGAAACGGACTATCGTGACGCAAGACTCCGTGACCGTCAGGATCGAAGGCGGCGGCGTTTCCGCAGTCGATGCGGCGCAGTGGGACGCATGTGCCGGACCCTCCAATCCCTTCGTCTCGCACGCTTTCCTCAGCATCATGGAAGAGTCGGGCAGCGTCGGCCCCGGCACCGGATGGCAGGCGCTGCCGATGCTCGTCGATGCGCCCGATGGCACGCTGGCCGCGGCGGCCCCCTGTTATGGCAAGACCCATAGTCAGGGCGAATATGTGTTCGACCACCAATGGGCCGACGCATGGTCGCGCGCGGGCGGGCAATATTATCCCAAGATCCAGGTGGCAGCGCCCTTTTCCCCTGTACCGGGGCCACGCCTGTTGCTGCGCGATCCTGCGATGGCGCCTGCACTGATCGGCGGGATCGAAATGCTGGCGGAAAATAACCAGCTATCCTCGGCGCACGCCACCTTCGTCGAGGAGAGCCAGGTTCCGCTATTCGAGGCGGCAGGGTGGCTGATCCGCGAAGACAGCCAGTTCCATTTCACCAACCCCGGCTATGGCAGCTTCGATGATTTTCTTGAGCAGCTTTCCAGCGCCAAACGCAAGAATATCCGGAAGGAACGGGCAAAGGCGGTCGAGGGATTGAAAATCGTCCACTTGACGGGGGACGACCTTACCGAAGCGCATTGGGACATCTTCTGGCGCTTTTATCAGGACACCGGCGCGCGCAAATGGGGGCACCCGTATCTGACGCGCGCCGCATTCTCGATGCTGGGCGAGCGGATGGGCGACAGGGTGCTGCTGATCCTTGCCTATCGTGGCGCGGAACCGATTGCAGGTGCGCTCAACCTGATCGGCGGCGATGCGCTGTTCGGTCGATATTGGGGATGCAGCGAGGACGTGCCGTTCCTGCATTTCGAACTATGCTATTATCAGGCGATCGACGTCGCCATAGCGCTGCGGCTGAAGCGCGTCGAAGCGGGCGCGCAAGGCGGGCACAAGCTGGCGCGGGGTTATGGCCCGCAACCCACCTGGTCGGCGCATTATATCACCGACGAAGGATTTCGCCGCGGCGTCGCCGGGTTCCTTGTTCAGGAGCGTGAAGCGGTGGCACGGGACCGTGAATATCTGGAAGAGCGGGCGCCCTTCAAGAAAGCGTGATCAGGCGGCCCGGCGGCTGGTCGTGGCGATCCATGCGCGCGCCTGGCGCTGCGCCTCGACGATTTCGCGGGCAGTCATTTCATCGGCGACTTCCGCACGCAGATACTGCGCTTCCTCGACACCGGCGAGCGCGGCGAGATTGAACCACTTATGGGCTTCGATATAGTCGATATCCATGTCGCCACTGCCGCTACTATAGGCCATGCCGAGATCGAAGAGAGCCTGACTATTGCCACTTGCGGCATCGGCCAGACGGCTTTCCATTAGAAACTGCGCACTCTTGATACTGTTACCCATGATGTCGAAAACCCCTGTTGAACCGTCCCCCGGATGTCTTTCCCCGATGTGCAATTTGCCTTCAGGGAAATAACAAATGGTTAACGGGCGGAGGGGTTTTTCAGAGATTATCGAGCAAATACATCAGGAAGCGCGGTTAACAGCCATTCTTCGCGGCATCGATCTTTAGAAAAAAGATCTGAGGATCATCGAATGGGATCGACGGCAATGTTGTCGATCAGGCGAGTCGTCCCGATTCGCGCCGCCGCCAGCAATCGCGCGGGGCGATCAAGCATCTCCATCGGCTCCAGCGTACCAGCATCGCAGAGGCTGACATAATCCACCGTCGCAAATCCGTGATTGAGCAGCAGCGCCGTGGCGGTTTCCGCGGCCTCGGTGACGGATGCCCCCCTTTGCAAGTGCCGCGCTGCTTCGCCTATTGCGCGGGGCAGCGCCAGCGCATCCTTGCGCTCCTGCGGCGTCAGATAGGCATTGCGGCTGGACAGGGCGAGACCGTCGCTCGCCCGCTCCGTAGGCACGCCGATGATGGCGAGGTTCATATCGAGGTCAGCCACCATGCGGCGGATGACGGCGAGTTGCTGGTAATCCTTTTCCCCGAACAGCGCGACGTCCGGCTGCACCTGATTGAACAGCTTCGACACGACCGTCGCCACGCCATCGAAATGGCCGGGCCGGGCAGCACCATCCAGCCCGTCGCTGACGCCCGTTACCGACACATTGGTGGCGAACCCCGCCGGATACATGACATCCACTGTCGGCGCCCACAGGATCGCCACGCCCGCGTCGGCGAGCATCCGGCCGTCGCTGGCTTCGCGGCGGGGATAGGCGTCGAGATCCTCGTTCGGGCCGAACTGCTTGGGATTGACGAAGATCGAGGCGACAACATGCGGCGCGTGGCGCTTCGCCTCCTCGATCAAAGCCATATGCCCTTCATGCAGCGCCCCCATTGTGGGCACCAGGGCAACAGGTTTGCCATCGGCACGGAGGGCCGCGAGAGCAGCACGAAGGGCAGGAAGATCACGGAGGGTTTGCACGCGGCGGGAGGCTCCGATAAGGGCAGGACGATCCTTTTCCGCTAGGACGTGAATACCCGGCAGGTCAAGATTTCGAGCGACTATAACAGAAGATCAGATAGGGAACCG
>JBPPMC010000121.1:0-3443 GCA_051305835.1 Sphingobium sp. | reverse complement strand
GACGGCTTTCTTGCCGTCTTCCATGACACTGTTCATGAACTTGGAAAGGATCTGATCTCCATACTTGGGATCAGGAAGGATGATGCGCTTTTCAGGGCGACGACGACGTGACATGTTTTCAGTCTCCCTTACTTAGGACGCTTGGCGCCGTACTTCGAACGGCTCTGCTTACGATCCTTGACGCCCTGCGTATCGAGGACGCCGCGCAGGACGTGGTAACGCACACCGGGAAGATCTCGCACACGGCCACCGCGGATCAGCACGACGCTGTGCTCCTGAAGGTTATGACCTTCACCGGGGATGTACGTGATGACTTCGCGCTGGTTGACGAGGCGAACCTTGGCAACCTTACGAAGCGCCGAGTTCGGCTTCTTAGGCGTGGTCGTGTAAACGCGTGTGCAGACGCCGCGCTTTTGCGGGTTCGCATCCATTGCAGGAACCTTCGACTTGGCCTTCTGCGGATCGCGGCCCTTGCGGACCAGCTGGTTAATTGTTGGCATGAAGCCCTTCACCTTTTCAAAGTTACTCTGCCGACCTGCCTCATGCGTATCGTTGCTGTTTCCAACACCAATGGCCCCGGCGGTCGTTAAGACCCCTGGAGCCGCAAGAGCATCCGGCAATGTTCAGCTCTGTATTTCCTGCCTGAGGATGACAGCGCGAGAAACGAATCTCTCACCGAAGGCCGTCAGGCAGGGGCGCCCTATACGTCGGAGTCCCCGAACGGTCAAGCCGATCAGGTCATTGCGAGAGCATCGTCAAAAAGGATGGCGAAGTTGATGCCCGAAACATTAAATTCCCGACATACGCTACCGCAGGGCAACATAGCCGGGTGAGGGATGTTACGCTGTCACACCGTCCGAGGAGTCCTGCCGATGCGCCTTCCCCTTATCCCGACGTTTGAGCTCACAGCGGAACAGAAGCCGCTGTATGAAGACATGAAGAGCGGCATCGCATCGAACTTCAACGCGTTCAAGACGATCACCGACGATGGCTCGCTGATCGGCCCCTGGAACGCGTGGCTGCACGAACCGCAGATTGGCGCGGCGGTATGGAACCTCACCAAAGTGATGACGGCCCAGGCCACACTCCCCGATAGCGAGCGGCAAATCGCGATCCTCGTCGTCGGGGCGCACTTTGATGCTGCCTATGAAGTTTATGCTCATATCGCGGTTGCCGAGAAGGATGGGATGAGCAACGCCCGCCTTTCCACGCTGGTGGCGGGGTGCCGCCCGAGCGACCTCAGCGAAAGCGAAGGTTGCGCCTATGACGTAGCATTTGCGCTAGTGAAAGGCGGCGTGTTGCCCGAACCATGTTACCGACAAGCCGTCTCGTTGTTTGGGCAGCATGGGGCTAACGAACTTATCTACCTCGTCGGCCTATATTGCATGGTATCCACGACGCTCAACGGCTTCAACGTCCCCGTCCCTGAACGCGAGTAGCTGCCTTGCGCTCTTCCGCTGCCGGGGCGCAGCGGCTAGAGGGAGCGGATGACCACCCCCGCCCTCAACATCACGCGCTCGATCCTTGGCCAGCCCTGGCACTGGCGGGGGACGAGCGCGGATGGCCGGGACGGCGACTTCCGACCGGACGATCTCGTCACGCAATTGCTGATGGCGCGCGGTTGCGTGCGCGAGGATGTGGAGATGCACCGCACGCCGACCATCCGCGCGTTCATGCCGGATCCCAGTGAATTTCAGGATATGGATCGCGCGGCGAACCGTCTGGCGGATGCCGTACAGAGCGGCGAGAATGTCACGATCTTCGGCGACTATGACGTGGACGGCGCCACGAGCGCCGCGCTGCTGATCCGGCTCCTGCGCGAACTTGGCCTGACTGCCCGCGCCTACATCCCCGATCGGTTGATGGAAGGCTATGGCCCCTCCGGCGAGGCGCTGGTGCGGCTGGCCAGGGAAGGCTCCTCGCTGATCGTCACGGTCGATTGCGGCGCGCAGGCTTTCGAGGCGCTGGCGATGGCGCGCGAGGCAGGCGTCGATGTGATCGTCGTGGACCATCACAAATGCGCAAGCGCCCTCCCCCTCGCCCATTCGCTCGTCAATCCGAACCGGCTGGACGAAAGCGTCATTGGATCAGCTTTCGGTCATCTGGCGGCAGTGGGCGTCGCCTTCCTTCTCGGCGCGGCCTTGATCCGTACATTGCGGGCGCGCGGCTGGTTTGCCACCCGGCAGGAACCCAAGCTGATCGAATTGCTCGACATCGTGGCGCTGGGCACCGTGGCAGACGTCGCCCAGTTACGCGGCCTCAATCGCGCCTTCGTGGCGCAAGGTCTGAAGGTTATGGCGCAAGGCCGCAACATCGGCCTTACCGCACTCCTTGAAGCCAGCCGCCTCAAACGCGCGCCCTTATGTCACGACCTTGGCTTTGCCCTTGGACCACGCATCAATGCAGGCGGGCGCGTCGGCAAATCCGACCTCGGCGTTCGGCTCCTCACAACGCAAGACCCGGAGGAAGCGCGCGAGATTGCGGCGGAACTCGACCGCCTGAACGAAGAACGCCGCACAATAGAAGGCGATGTGCAGTTACAGGCCGAGGCGTTGTCGGCAACCCAGCACAACCGTGCCGTGGCCGTTATCGCTGGTGACGGCTGGCACCCCGGCGTGATCGGCATCGTCGCAGGGCGCCTGAAGGAGAAGCTCGGACGGCCCGCCATCGTGATCGCACTGGACGAACACGGGGTCGGCAAAGGATCGGGCCGCTCCATCAGCGGCGTTGATCTGGGCGCAGCAGTGCTCGCCGCAAAGGACAACGGCTTGCTGGTAGCAGGTGGCGGCCATGCGATGGCTGCGGGCCTCACCGTGGCAAAGGGCGGCCTCGACGCGCTCGCCGACTTCCTGGACGCGAGACTATCCGAAGATGTGACACGCGCTATGGGCGCGAAGTCGCTCCTCATCGACGCGGTTCTCAGCCCCAGAGCCGTCAATCCGGACTTCGTGGCCGCTGTCGATCAGGGTGGCCCCTATGGCACGGGGTGGCCCGCCCCGCGCATCGCCACCGGCCCGGTCCGCATCATAAAGGCGGACGTAGTCGGCACCAACCACCTACGCGCCATCGTCGCAGGCGACGACGGCAAGTCGATCAAGGCTGTCGCCTTTCGTCAGGCGGAAACTGACCTGGGCCGTGCGATTCTCGCCGTACCCCGTGACCGAAGGCTATGGCTCGCCGGTCGCGCAAAGATCGACGACTGGAACGGGGGGGCGTCCGCAGAGCTACACCTCGAAGACGCAGCATGGTGCGACTAGGCGGACAATGCGGAAGGTTCGACCATCAATAACGGACGAAAGCCCCCGCACGAGATTGCCGCGTCATTATCTTGGGTTTTGGGGTTGACCGTCCAAAGTGAAAACCCTAATGCCGCCTTCGCTTCTGGCGCCGCCTTACCCGGCCGCCCATTGGCCCCATCGTCTAGCGGTTAGGACGCGGCCCTT
>JBPPMC010000119.1:0-9734 GCA_051305835.1 Sphingobium sp. | reverse complement strand
ACGGGCTTGGCGTTCGTCGTCACGACTTCATCGACCTTCACGGTCGAGACGCCGGGCTTTTCGGTCACGGACTCGAACACTGGACGGATGGCGCGGTACGCCGTCTTCTCGCTGCCCGTCACATTGCCCGCATTCGCCATGTTGGAGGCGGTCGCGTTCAGGCGGACAAGCTGCGCCGACATGGCGCGACCGGCGATGTCGAAAACGTTCATGGGTTCACCCGCCATCGTCATTCTCCCCGAAGCGCGCGGTTGATGGTGCCGATGCGGCCTTCAAGGAAGGAGAGCGTCGTGCGATATTTGACGGCGTTTTCCGCGAACAGCGTTTGCTCCGTCGACAGCTCGACGGTGTTGCCATCAAGGCTCGGCTGGAGCGGCACACGGTAACCCATGGCGCCTTTCGCGGCGCTGGCCGTGTCGGCACTGGACTCGGTCGCGGTTTTCAGCGCCGCTTCGAAGTCGATGTCGCGCGCCTTGTAATTGGGCGTCGATGCGTTGGCGATGTTGGAGGCGAGCAGGGACAGACGCTGCGAGCGCAGCGCAAGCGCTTTTCCGTGCACTCCAAACAGGCTGTCTTCCAGGCTCATCTTTTCCACTCATCCTTGTTAAAGTTTGTCGGTAAGCTGCCGTTCTTGTCCCTGTGGACATGAGTGCGGGCCTATCCCGTCCCATATCTGCAAAGGCCGTGCCAATTTGTTGGCCGGTGCCGTCTGTTGATGCGAAGTCCAGCATTTCTGCGGGCTTTGCCGGGCAAGGCGGCAAGGGCGGCAATTTTCTGCCGGTCTGCGGCAGGCTCTTGCCGCTATGCAGCCGTGCGTCTCGCGCGGCTGGCGAAGGGGACGGCAAAGATGGGACTTCTCGCGCATATTCTCGATCCATTGACGCTGACGCTGATGATTTTCGGCGTGCTGGGCCTCGCGCTGCTCCAGAACGGGGCGAGCACTTTCGCACGCGGGATGGCGGCGCTGGGACCGCTGTTCAAAGCAAGGCCCGATGAGGATCGCGATGCGGCGCGCGCTGCGATGATGCAGGTGGATCATCTGGCGCAGCTGCGCGGCCTTGCCTGCACGGATCGGGTCTGCACAGGCAAGGTACTGACAGCGCACCCGTTTTTGGGCGAAGCCGTGCGAAAGCTCTCGCATTGCGAGCGTATGGATCAATTTGAAATCTGGGCGGAGCAGCAGCTTGCTGACCGTGCGGAGCGGCATCGTGCCGTGCATGCGCTGTGGTATTCCGTGGCGGATGCCGCGCCCGCATTGGGCATGGCGGGTACGATCATCGGCCTGATTGGGATGTTCGGTGCAATGAACGATCCGGCGGCCATCGGTCCTTCGATGGCGCTCGCGCTGTTGACGACGCTGTACGGTGTAGTCATCGCAAATTTGATCGCGGCGCCGATCGCGGGGCGTTTGGCCGATCTTTCGACGCGGGAACTCGCCTGGCAGAAGGCGCTTTGCGACCGGATGCTGGCTGTGGCGCGGCGCGAAAATGCGCCGGTACGCCGTGCTGCGATCCGGGAAGTTGCATGATGCGCGCACGAAGCGCGCGCTGGGCAATCAGCTTTGCCGACTTGGCGCTGCTATTGCTGGGCTTTTTCGTACTTTTGCAGGCGAGTGGCAGTGGTAGCGCGCAGGTACTGTCGGGCGTCCGCGCGCAGTTCGGCGCGAAGCCAATGGTGAAGGCGGATGAGTTGCGCGCAGATATGCTTTTCGTTTCGGGCGAGGCGATGCTGAGCGAAGCAGGCATGCGAACGATAGCCGCGTCGGCAGGACGTGCCATGGCACAAGGCGGCTCCGTGGAATTGGCGTCCATAGGGCAGGATCGGGGGACGGAGCGTTTCGATAGCTGGGACTTGGCAGCGGCGCGGCTGGGCGCAGTTGCGCGGGCGTTGAAAGCTGCGGGCATCCGCGAAGATCAACTGGTGATCCGTGGCCTTGATCAGCGCGCCGGATCGGCTGGCGGCCAAGTCATCCGTATCGCTCCGGGGCGAGAGACGTCCCAGTAAATCGGGAGTGGCATGACAATTGCTTATATTCGCGCAATGAGTGTCAGGAGACAGGCTTTGCGCGTTTTTTCGGTTTTGATGGTGGCCATGGCAGCGGCGAGTCCGGCTGCGGCTCAACAGAAATTCGAGAATCTGGATCGGCTGGACGGGCTGGTCGCGATGACCGTGGGCGCTAATCTGGGCGAGCCGGGCGGTCCCGTTGGACCTATCGACCGGCGTCTGAAACTGGCGGCCTGCCCATCAACGCCCAATGTAACTGGGCCTACTTTTGGCGCGGCCATCGTGAAATGCGATGCGATAGGATGGCGAATTCGGGTGCCCTTGAAGGCTGGCGGCGTGGAATCACAAGTGACGATGTCGACGCCGCGCATGGTGGCTGCACGGCCTGCGCCCTCGCGCGAAATGGTGGTGAAGAAAGGCGATCCGGTGCAGCTTGTTGCGGGCGGCGCGGCTTTCAGCGTGTCGCGCCTTATGGTTGCGGACGAGGATGGTGCGATCGGAACGATGATCCGGGTACGCGGAGAAGATAAAAAAGCCGCGCCTGTGCTCGCGCAGGTGGTGGAAATGGGAATGGTTCGCATTCCGGGATTTAAGGAAAACTAATTGCAGCCGTATATAGGTGGTGAGCATATGTTTTTGGCCTGATTTTGGCCGGACACGAGAAGGACGTGACCCATGATTAATTCCGTTGGACCGGGGCTTGCCGCCGCCATCGACACTTCCAAGCTGCGCGAAAGCGGCAAGAGCAAGAGCGCAGGCGGTGTTGCCGGTGTCGCGACGCAGGCGGCGGGCGTTTCGTCCAGCCCGGCGGCACGCATGGCAGCGCAGGGCGCGCCGCTCGACATGGACAAGATCGGCGCGATCAAGGCGGCCATCGCATCGGGCAATTATCCCGTGGACGCCGAAGCGATCGCGCAGAAGATGATCGACCTCGATCTTCCGCAGCGCTGATCCGACGATGCCACTTTCCGCCCTGGACCAGCTGCGCGACGCTTTCGCGGACTTGCGCAATGCGCTGGATGGCGATGATATTGCGCTTGTCGATGTCGCTACGAAGCGCGTGCGCGACGCCACGGCGGAAGTTCGTGCGGCGGGCGCCTGGCGCGACGAACCGGCGGTACGCGACCGGCTGAACAGCCTGATGCCGCTGATCGATGCGGCGCGTATCCGCACGAATGTACTGAACGATAATGCACGGCAGCGGATCGATCTGCTCGCGGCGCATGGTCACGGCAAAGGCGCGTTGACCTACAACCGCTGAGTAACCGCGCCACCTCGCGATGGTTAATAAAACTGGCACGACATTTGCTTAAATAGCCCTGTATCATTTGGGGGTTATTCAGTGTCAGCCTTTGCCGACATGAACATTGCAGGGACGAGCGGCACCAGCGGGCGCGTGACAAACGCGATCGCCATGGCCAGCCGTCGTACAGGCGTGGACTTCAGCTATCTGCTGGGTCAGGCCAAGATCGAAAGCGGTCTCAATCCTACGGCGCGTGCATCCACATCATCGGCAACCGGGCTATATCAGTTCGTAGACCAGAGCTGGCTTGCGGTCGTCAACGACCACGGATCGGAATATGGCCTGGACTGGGCATCCGACGCGATCAGCAAGGGCAGCAATGGGCGCTATTATGTGTCCGACCCGCAATTGCGGCAGCAGATCATGGATCTGCGCAAGCACCCCGAAACAGCGTCGGTCATGGCCGCAGAGCATGCCGCCGACAATAAGGCCTATCTTGAAAAGCGGCTGGGGCGTGAAGCCGAACCGGCCGACCTGTATATGGCGCATTTTCTGGGTGTCGGTGGCGCGGCCAAGTTTCTTGCGGCCAATGACAGCACGCCCAATGCTTCCGCAGCATCGCTTTTCCCCGCCGCCGCGCGTGCCAATCGCTCGATCTTCTTCGACCGTCAGGGCAATTCGCGCAGCTTTGCCGACATTCGCGCCAATTTCGCTGCCAAGCTCGACAGGAACTCGCAGGGGGCGAGCGTTCAGTATGCCAATGTCCCACTCCCGTCGGGCTGGTCGCTGCCCGTAGGCTCCAAGGCCGTGCAGCCCGCAGACTATGTTCGCATCGAGACCGAGCGGCTCGCTTCGCAGGTCAGCTCTGTCGACACCAACAAGCCGCAGCCGGCAACGGCCCGGCTCGCCTATCTCATGCTCGCGACGTTCGGAAGGTAAGACCGCATTATGACACGTAGTCAGGTCAACGGGAAAGTGTGGATGAGTGCCGCGAAGGGGGCATTGCTTCCGCTGGCGACATTGATGGTCGTCCTGTTCATGATGGTCCCGGTGCCGGCGATCATGCTGGACATCGGTTTCATCACGAACATCATGATCAGCCTTGCGGTGCTGATGGTCGCACTGAATGCTGTGAAGCCGCTCGACTTCTCCAGCTTTCCTACTGTTCTGCTGTTCGCGACACTGTTGCGGCTGGCGCTGAACGTCGCATCGACGCGGGTGGTGCTGGTGTCGGGGCATACCGGGTCCGACGCGGCAGGCCATGTGATCGAGGCATTCGGGCACCTGCTGATTGGCGGCGACTATGTGGTCGGCATCTTTGTGTTTGCGATCCTGATGATCATCAACCTCGTCGTCATCACCAAGGGCGCTGGCCGCGTGTCCGAAGTGTCCGCCCGCTTCACGCTGGATGCCATGCCCGGCAAGCAGATGGCGATCGACGCCGACCTTAACGCTGGCCTGATGACGCCGGAAGAAGCCAAGCTGCGCCGCGCGGAAATCGCGACGGAAGCCGACTTTTACGGTTCGATGGACGGTGCGTCCAAGTTCGTGAAGGGTGACGCGGTTGCGGGCATCCTCATTCTGGTCATCAACATCATCGGCGGTATCGTGCTTGGCACGGTCAGCCATGGCCTTTCGCTGAGCCAGGCGGCATCGACCTATATCATCCTCGCCATCGGTGACGCTCTGGTGGCGCAGGTTCCTGCGCTGCTGCTTTCGATCGCTGCTGCCTCCATCGTGACACGCGTCAAGTCCGAGATGGACCTGTCCGGCCAGATCGCCAGCCAGTTCGGTGCAGGCAAGGCATGGGTGCCTGTTGCTGCTATCCTGGCGTTCCTCGGCATCCTGCCAGGCATGCCGCATCTCATCATTCTGCCCGCCGCCGTGCTGTGCGGGTTCCTGGCATGGAAGCTCAACAAGTCGGCCAAGACCAAGGCTAATGCGCCAGAGCCAGTCGCCGAAGCGCCCAACCCCGCCAATATCGAGTGGGAGGATGTCTCCGACGGCGCAGTCCTGGGCCTCGAAATTGGCTATGGCCTGATCGGCATGGTGGACGAGCGTAAGGGTGCGCCGCTGATGGCGCGCATCACCGGCATTCGTCGCCAGCTGTCCCGCGAATTGGGCTTCGTCGTGCCGATGGTGCGCGTGAAGGATAATCTGGCGCTTGAACCCAATGCCTATCGCATCACCATCGCCGGTGTCGTCGTGGGTGAAGATGAGATCTGGCCCGACGATCTGCTGGCACTCGACAGTGGCGCGCTGGAAGGCGAAGTGCCGGGACGGGTGTGCAAGGATCCGACATTCGGCCTCGACGCCGTATGGATCGCGCAGGAAAAGCGCAGCGAGGCCGTTGTCTGCGGTTATACGGTTGTCGATCCGGCAACTGTTGTCGCGACGCACCTCAATCAGCTTATCGCAATGAATGCCGCCGAGATGTTCGGCCTTGATGAAGCCCGAAAGCTGCTGGATGCGCTCAAGGAGAATGCGCCGCAACTGGTCGATGGCCTGACGCCTGCGATGATGAGTCTTGCGCAGATTTCTGCCGTTTGCCGCTCGCTGCTGATCGAAGGTATTGCGCTCAAGGACTTCCGCCGGATCTGCGAAGCGATGATCGACGCAGCGCGGCCTGATTACAGCCACGAACAATTGGTCGAAGCGGTGCGCCAGCGGATTGGTTCGCTGATCATTCAGGGCTTGGTGCCCGTCAAGATGCCGCTGCCCGTCATCACGCTGGACGGCGACCTGGAAGCGCTGCTGGCGCAGGCCATGCGCCTCGCCGGGGACGCCAAGCATCCGATCGAACCAGCGCTGGCCAATCGCATCATCGAAGCAGTGACTTCGGCGGCGCGGCCGATCATGGGGCAGGCCCGGAACTTCGCCATTGTCACTTCGCCAATGGCGCGCCGGGCGCTTGCACGACTTTTTAAGCCTCATCTGCCAGAAACGCCTGTGCTGTCCTTCCTGGAGATCCCCGATGGGAAACCCGTGGAAGTGGTGGCCGTGGTGGGGGGCGATCAACAGCGCGCCATGCCGCGTCATGATCCGGTGTCGATCGGGGCACCGATCCGCGAACGAATCGCTTAAGGAGCGGCGCGTCGATGTATATGAAAAAGATCACTGCCGCCGACGGCAACACCTATGGCCGTAATGCGGGGCCAATGGGGCCAGAGCAGCTTTCACGGCAGTATATGCCGCTGGTGCGCAAGATCGCTTGGCATGTGCATGGCCGGGTATCGAGCGCGATCGAGATTGAGGATTTGCTGCAGATCGGCATGCTGGCGCTGGTCGAGGCCGCAAATGGCTTCGAGGATCGCGGGCACGGCTTTGCGACCTATGCGCAGATGCGCGTGCGTGGCGCGATGATCGATCATCTGCGGCGGCATGCGACACTGTGCCGCTCTGCGATGGCGACACGCAAGAAGCTGGGCAAGGCGCGGAGCGAACTGGAGCAGAAGCTGGGCAGGGTGCCGACCGAAGCGGAAATGTCCACGCATATGGACATGGCGCCGGCCGACTATCGTGTTGCTGCCGACAGTGCGGAAATGGTGCAGCATACCAGCATCGAGGATGCCTATTCCGACCAGTCCATGTGGTTTGCCGATGTCGAAGATCGCGCCGACGAAGTGCTGGAGCGTGAAAGCCTGAAGAAAGCCATCGCGCAGGGGATCGGCAAATTACCCCAACGCGAGGCGATCGTTCTCCAGCTCTATTTCGTCGAAGAAATGAACCTTGAGGAAATCGGCGCCACGCTGGAAATCGGTGCGGCGCGCGTTTGCCAGATCAAGAAGGCGGCGCTCGACAAGCTGCGGGGCATGTTAAGCGACTGGGACTGACTGTTACGCGTCGTTAGCCACGCTGATCGGTGCGGTCCAGACCGACGTGGAACGACCCACCGACAAGCGCGTGCGCAACGGGCGATAGCTGGACATCTGCCACCAAGCCTTCGGAACGGACAATAGACCCCGCGTCTCAAACGAACGGCCGATGTCTTTCCGTGCAGTCACTGCGGCTAGCACGGGCGCAAGCAGCAGGCCCAGCACGATCGGCATGAGCCAGAGCATTGCGATGCCGGAAAACAGCCCGCCGATCAGAATGAGGGCACCTAAACCGACATGATAGCGGAAGGTGCTGAACGCATCCGCCATCGGAATGCCGTCGCAGTCGCGCGTCTGCCCGTTCCAGGCACTTTTGCGGCCTGACAATATGCTGATCAAGTTGATACTGTGTGTCAGCATCTGGATCGGCGCGGCGAGGATCGACAACAGCGTTTCGATGATGGCGCCCGCCCAGAGGCGAAGAGGGCCACCGAAAGAATTGCGGCGTTCCTCGTCTCGCAGCGTGAGGGCAATGGCCATCAGCTTAGGGCCAAAGAGCAGCATCAACGTCAATACCAGCAGGCCATCTGCGGGGAGAATGGCGTTGGCGCGCCAAGCGCCAGCCATTTCGCCGCCGATTACCAGGAGGATCAGCGCCAGCCACATAGGCGACGTGACATAGGCCGAAGCGCCTACGAGCAGCTGAAAACGGTTCACGATATGTAGCCCAGCGATGCGGGCAATCAGTGGCACATGCTGAACATTACCCTGGCACCAGCGGCGATCCCGGATAGCCAGATCGGGCAGTGAGGGTGGAAATTCCTCAAAGCTGTCGTCCGTCATCACCATCCGCACGGCCCAGCCGCGACGGCGCAACAGGGCAGCCTCGATCATGTCGTGGCTCATGATATGCCCGCCGAAAGGCGCGCGGCCTTTCAGTTCCGGCAGGCCGCAGCTCTGGGCAAAGGCACTCACGCGAATGATGGCGTTGTGACCCCAGAAAGTCGCCTGACGGTCTGACCACCAGATCGCGCCTACCGCCGACATCGGACCGTAAAGGCGGCTGGCAAATTGCTGCCATTTTGCGAACAGTGTCTGTGCCCCGACGACCTGCGGGATAGTCTGGATCAAGGCAACATTGGCCTCGCGATCCATTTGCGCGGCAAGCTGGCTCATCGTCTTGCCGCTCATCACACTGTCGGCATCCAGCACGATCATATATTCGTATGCACCGCCGAAGCGCTGAACCCATTCGGCCACGTTACCAGGCTTGCGCCCGGTATTTACGGTGCGACGGCGGTAATAGACGGGACGGACGAAAGCGTCTCGTACGCACTCATAAGCATCTTCTTCGGATTGACCATTTTCCGCATTGGAATCAGAGAGAATGAAGAAATCGAACTGGTTACATCCAGGCAGCTTCTCCAGCGACCGTTCCATGATCGACAGACGACCGATGATCGTGAGGAAATCCTCATTGCACACCGGCAGCAGAATGGCGGCGCGTCCTTCAGGGACACGCGTGGTGGAGCGCTGATAACCACGGCTGTTATGCACATCGCGCCACCAGATCAGCACGAAGCCAATTACGCTATTGGCAAAGCCAAACGCGATCCAAGCAAACAGCGGGACGGCAAGGGCAAGGTACGCGACTTCCCATCCGGAAAACCCATGCGGCGCAAGGGCATCAACCATCATTGAGATGCCGAACACGGACGACAACAGCGATAATGTGAGCAAAACAGCAGCGCGAGATAAAGCAGGCGTGGGGGGAGGAGCAGTGAGGGAATGTGGCGGCGCAACCGCGAAATCCTGAACCGGCATTGCGATCGGGCTTTCGGCGGGCAGCGCGCTGTGCGGAGGCTTTTGCAATGACGCAACTACGGAGCCGCCCATCTTCCGTGCGCCCCGCTTTCCTGAAAAACGGCTCTTGCCGTCCATCACATCACTCATGCCGATCAACCCTTTGCGAACCGCCCAGGCGCGTGAAACTCTCCCAGATCATTATCATTGTTTAGCACTGTGCACATAAATGGCACATGTACGAGGAAGTTCCATCATGCATTCAGTGGGTAATGCACCATTTCGGATATGGAACCATCTCCGCGCCGCAGTTGCGCGCGGATTTCCGCGCCTAATCCTGCGTCGGGCATAATATCAATCACCGCGCGCCAGCGGCCCGGCTGGCCCAGCACGGGGTACGTAACGCTTTTCACGACGCGGGCTTGGGCAGCCTCGGTCCAGATCGTAACCCCATCTTTTTCTGCCGGGCCGTTAGCAAAGTCGAGCACCAACTGTATCCCGTTGCCTTCCAGCTTTCCGCGGAACAGATCGACTAGATGCGCTGGCGCGGTCACGGCAGGTGGCGCATCATCCTGCCAGTCCAGACGATATGCCACATTGATGCGCCGACCGGGGCGGGCGGGGGTGGCGGGCACCCAGTAAGCAGCGACGTTGTCATTATACTCGCTGTCCGCCGAATATTCGTAAAGCCGCACCTGCCCTTTGCCCAGCGAGTCGCGCGGCGTGGCGTATAGCGACGGCCGACGTTCGTAAAAAACGCCGTCATCCTGATAATGGTCGAAGTTGCGATCGCGCTGGAGAAGGCCAAAGCCCTTTGCATCTGGTTCGGTAAAGCTGCTGACATGCGGCGCATCGGGATTGATGAGCGG
>JBPPMC010000081.1:0-2315 GCA_051305835.1 Sphingobium sp. | reverse complement strand
TCGCGGGGATAGGCGTCATCGGGCATCGGGACGGGTCACGCAGGGCGGGGTGGAAATCCCACTTTAGAAACAACCGCCCGCAAATGGAAAGCCGCGCGGCTTGCGCGCAGTCTGGCGCGATCCGGGTCTGGCTGCACCGGCGTGGCCAGTCTGCAGCGGAACAGGTTTTCATCCTTGTTCACAAAGACAGGGCCGTACGATGCAGGACGCCCTGTCGGCGCTCGCCCGTCGCCGGCAGTGCTCCCGGATGCCGCCTCCGCAGCAGGCTACTCAGCAGTTGCAATCGACGCCTCGGTACGCCGGGGGCGCGAATTGCTCCGGCATCCGTACGAACTCGGCTGACGGCACGCCGTGGAGCGCAATGCCAAGTGTCGAATAGGCATCCAGCGTATCGGCCAGCCCGAAGTTCGGATTCCGCTGACGCTCCCCACGTGGAAGCTGCCCGCATCGACCTGCCGGCGGGAGGCGTGTTATAAAACCTCGGCTGATAGTGGTTTCGGCCAAGGTTTTGTAACAGTGCCCATCCCCCCAACCAGTACCCAACGCGAACACGCCCTCTCGCTGCTGCAACGCCGCGGGATGATGCGCCTGCGCGAGTTCGGCGAAGCTGGGGTGACGGCCACGACCATCTCCCGGCTCGAGCGGGACGGTGCCATCGTGCGACTGGCACGAGGCCTGTACCAGCTTGCCGACGCGGACATCGACCAGCAGCACACGCTGGCGGAAGTGGCCAAGCTGATCCCGAAGGGAGTCGTCTGCCTGACCTCGGCGCTGGCCTTCCACGGCCTGACCGACCAGCTGCCCGCTCGGGTGTGGGTGGCACTGGACAGGAAGGACTGGCGCCCTCGCATCGCCTATCCCCCGGTCCGGATCGTCCGCTTCCCTGCCCAGCAGCTGGCAGCCGGCGTCGAGCGCCACCTCATCGAAGACATCCCGGTGTCGATCTTCGGCGTCGCCAAGACCATCGCCGACCTGTTCCGCTATCGCCGCACGGTCGGCGAGGCCGTGGTGATCGAGGCACTTCGGGAAACGCTGCGCCAGCGCAAGGCCACCCCGGCCGACATCGCCACGTTCGCCCAGCAGGCGGGTGTCTGGAAGACCATGCAGCCCTACCTGGCCACGCTGACTTCCGATGGCTAAGCCCCCGACCAACATCGCGGCCTCGGTACGCGCGCGATTGCTGAATCTCGCCCGCCAGACGCAGCGTCCGCTGGACCAGCTGCTGACCCGCTACGCGTTGGAACGCCTGCTGTATCGCCTCAGCCTTTCGGCGTACCGCGACCGCTACGTGCTCAAGGGCGCGCTTCTGGTCACGACTTGGTTCGACAGCCCGCACCGTCCAACCCGCGACGTCGACTTCCTCGGCTTCGGCGACCCTTCGATGGATGTCCTGATGGCGCGGTTCCGCGAGATCGCCACGATCCCGGTCGACGACGGCTTGGCCTACGACATCGATGCGTTGAAGGCGGAATTGATCCGCGATGATCAACACTACGGCGGCGTGCGCTTGCGCACGACTGCGGCGCTGGCCGGCGCACGCATCCCCATCGTCATCGACGTTGGGTTCGGCGACGCGACCGAGCCGGGCTTGCAGGAGATTGACCTGCCCGTGTTGCTGGATATGCCGACACCGCGCTTGCTCGCCTATCCACCCGAAACGGTGATCGCCGAGAAGTTCGAAGCCATGGTCAAACTCGGACTGGCCAACTCCCGGATCAAGGATTACTACGACGTGTGGGCGCTGTTGATGACGCGGGAACCTGACCTCGAACGACTCGCCAGCGCGATTCGCGCCACGTTCGAACGCCGAGGCACTGCCCTGCCTGGCGGGACGCCGGACGCGCTGAGCGCGACCTTTGCAGAGGACGACACGCACAAGAGTCAATGGCGTGCCTTCACGCGAAACGTCGAACAAGAGGCACCGGCGCTGGAGGTGGTAGTCGCCGAGCTGAAGGCGCGGCTGATGCCGGTTGTACTGCGGCTTTTCGCCCAGCAGAACTTCTAAACGATCTACTTCCGGATCAGAGTGCACATTCCCTCTTCCCATCTCTGGGAGCCAATCGAAGTTCCTGGATTCCCGCCTTCGCGGGAATGACGAACAAAGCGGGCGCTTTTGCCTTCAGCCGCTGCGAGTCTTTCTGGTGCCTTCAGCCGCTGGGAGACTTTTTGGACACGAGCTTCTGCCCCGATTTGCGCACCAGCCGCTCCGGCAATTCCTGCAGCGCAGCCACCATCCTCGCCAGCACCAGCTGGGCGGCACGGCTGGGCTGGCGGCGCGGGGCGGTGCACACGGGCAGCTGCAGGGGGCGCGCCTG
>JBPPMC010000364.1:0-9150 GCA_051305835.1 Sphingobium sp. | reverse complement strand
CCAAAGGCAGCCATTGCCTCAATGACTTGCTGCACCGCTGGTCGACGGGCGGCCTGCCGGTGGATATTGCCGCCGTGGTTTCCAATCATGAAAATTGCCGGTCGCTTACCGAATGGCATGGCCTGCCGTTTTATTATCTGCCCGTCACCAACGAAAATCGCGTCGATCAGGAAGCCGCGCTGCTGGCGGTCATGGCGGACACCGACGCGGAATTGCTCGTACTCGCCCGCTATATGCAGGTGTTGTCCGCTGCTCTGGCGCATGCGCTGACGGGACGCTGCATCAACATCCACCATAGTTTCCTGCCTGGCTTCAAGGGCGCGAATCCCTATGCCCGCGCGCATGCGCGCGGTGTGAAGCTGATCGGTGCGACAGCCCATTATGTGACAGGCGATCTCGATGAAGGTCCGATCATCGAACAAATGGTCGAACGTGTGGATCACCGTGCATCGGTACAGGATTTGATCCGCATCGGCCGCGATATAGAAGCGCGTGTGCTGGCGCATGCCGTGGGTTGGGCCGCCGAGCGACGCGTGTTATTAAATGGCCTCCGGACGGTAGTTTTCAGGTAATGAAGCCTGTTTCCTGACCCACAGTCTCGGCACAGAAACACTTTGTCACATTATCTCAATGGTGCAGACATGCGGCGCAATTAAATCCTTACAAAGCCGAAATGCGATCGCCGCGTCCGTGACATTCCTACGGGGCGGCAACGCGGTGTTTCTTTTAGAGGACCGATGTGAAGATGAGTGATATCGAACCGGATGCCTTGCGACCCGAACTTCGTCCCTATGACACTTCCCGGACACCTTATGCGATGACAGCGCCAAACGTCCTGATCGTGGAAGATGATCCCGCGTTGCGGACGCTGGTCATGCGTGCGCTTCAGCAGAATGGCTTTAATGTCCGCACTGCCGGTTCCGCGCCGGAAATGTGGAACGTCATGGGTGAAGTTCCGGTGGATGTCGTGATCCTCGATGTCATGCTCCCGGGCACGCACGGCCTCGATCTTTGCCGCCAGATCCGCCAGCAGAGCGACGTGCCGCTGATCTTCGTCAGCGCCAAGGGTACGGAAGTCGATCGCGTCATCGGTCTGGAACTGGGTGCGGACGATTATCTCGCAAAACCGTTCGATACCCGCGAACTTATTGCCCGCATCCGCGCCGTATTGCGGCGTGGCCGGATGGATCGCCAGCATGAAGGTGCAGGACGCCGGGAAGCGCGCTTCGATGGCTGGACCGTCAGCTTTCCCCGCCGCGAGGTTATCTCGCCAGTCGGCGCGGTCGTGGACCTCACCGGCGCGGAATTCGACTTGCTCTCCGCCTTTATCGACAATCCGCAGCGGGTAATTGCCCGCGAGCGGCTGATCGAACTGTCGCGGGCAAGGCTGGGCGACTCATCGGACCGCAGCGTGGATGTTCTCATCAGCCGCTTGCGCCGCAAGCTGTCGAGCGAAGGCGGCAAGACGCCGATCGTCACGGTACGCGGCGTGGGTTATATGTTCAGCGCGGACGTGGAGCGCGTTTGAAGAACCTGCTGCATCCTTCGCTGGGGATCCTCGGACGCATTCTGATCATCGTCCTGCTGACGATCCTCATCGAATTTTTTGCAGGTACGGTGTTGTACGACCGCGCAAGCAGCCTGCGGGTGCGTGAAGACGAAGCCAACCGGATGGCGGAGCATCTTGCTACCGCCAGCCGGGTGATGATCCAGCGCGACACGCTGGAGCGACCCGGCCTCGCGACGCGGCTGTCGAGCGCCAATTTTACGGTACGGTGGCAGCGCACCCTGCCTACGCCGCCGCCGATGTCCGCCGACTTGATCGAGATGCGCGATCAGATCGTGACGCGGGAACCGGTGCTCAACCATCATGATCTGAGGCTTTATCTCCAGGAGCCGGGGCGGAGAACGATCGTCACGGGCAGTCTGCGTCTCGACGATGGCAGTTGGCTGACCTTCAACGCGCCGCAGTTAGTGGATGAAGGCAAATTCCGGCTCGCATGGATCGCTATGATGATCGTGGTGGCTATCGGGTTGAGCCTGATCGCGGGCCTCTTGATCCGGGCCACGCTGCATCCGGTTCGTCGTTTGGCAGTGGCGGCGGCGCGGATTGGCCGGAACAGCAACCCATTGCGGAAACCGGCGTCAGCGAAGTCCGCAACCTCATACGTGCTTTCAACGAGATGCAGGCACGCATCCATTCGTTGATATCGGACAGGGTCGAAGCATTGGCGGCCGTAGGGCATGACCTGCGGACCCCGCTGGCGCGCCTGCAATTGCGCGCGGAAGCCATTGACGATGATCAACTGCGGGACTCCATTGGCGCAGATGTGCGCGAAATGGCGGCCATGGTGTCGTCGCTGCTCGCTTATCTTGGGGGGGATGATGATCCGGAAAATCCACTGGCCGTCGACATCGCAGTGATGGCGGCGACGCTGGTGGACGACATAACCGACAGCGGCCACGAGGCGACTTACGCTGGCCCCGATCACCTCACGCTGCATGTGCGGCCCGTTGGCTTCAAACGTGCGTTGCGGAACATCATCGAAAACGCGGCGAAATATGGTGACGCCGTGCATGTGACGGTGGAGGCACATGGCAGTTCTGTACGTTTGATCGTTGCGGATGATGGCCCCGGCATAGCGGAAGATCGTCTTGAAGATGTCCTGCGTCCTTTCGTGCGGCTCGATGATGCGCGCGGGCGTGATACGCATGGTTTGGGTCTGGGGTTGGCGATCGCCGTACGGGCGGTCGAGATCGAGGGCGGCGAGATTCGCTTATCGAACCAGGGGAGCGGAGGGCTTCGAGTAGAAATTTCCCTGCCGTCAAAAGATTATTAACATATTGAAGCGATTTAGAAACAAATCAGAAACAATATTATTTATTTTGGAAATAAACTGTTGCTCGATGAACACTTGTGGATCTTTAAACGTCCGTAAACGGCAAATGATCGTTTCCCTACTGCGCCACCGCCGATACGGAATGGTCATCCAGGTTGATCTTTGCACCGCAGCTTAGAAGCGCGTGAGATGTTCGGACGGGTTGGACGCAGGATGGAACGTTCTTTTTTGAAAAGGGGATGTTCATGCGCTATTTACTCACTTGCGCGACTTTCGGTTTGCTTGCGGCCTCGCCCGCTCTTGCTCAGGAAGAGCCTACAACGCCGATCACGGTTACCGGCAGTGTCGGTCTGGTGTCCGACTATCGTTTCCGCGGTGTGTCGCAGAGCGACGAGAAGCTGGCCGTTCAGGGCGGCGCCACCATTAGCCATGAAAGCGGTGCCTATGTCGCCTTCTGGGGTTCGAACCTTTCGGGCTGGGGCACATTCGGCGGATCGAACATGGAACTGGACCTCGTCGCCGGTTACAAGGTTCCGCTCGCTGGCGGCGCGCTCGACATTGGTGCGACCTGGTACATGTATCCCAGCGGCTTTGATAATACCGACTTCATCGAGCCTTATGTAAAGCTGTCCGGCACTACCGGTCCGCTGAACCTGCTTGCTGGTGTTGCTTATGCACCCAAGCAGGAAGCGCTCGGCAACTGGTTCCTGAACGGTACTTCGGCGGCCACGGGCATATATGACGTCCCCGGCGACAAGAACGACAATCTCTACATCTGGGGCGATGCCTCCGCCGGCGTTCCCAATACCGGTCTCACCGTGAAGGGCCACCTTGGCTATTCGAACGGCAACTCCGGCCTCGGCCCGTTCGCGACATCCGTTGCACCAACCGGCGAATATTGGGATTGGATGGTCGGAGCAGACTATGCTCTTGGCCCGGTTACGCTCGGCGTAGCCTATGTCGATACCGACATCTCCAAGGGCGAATCCGCCTATCTCCAGCCCAGCTTCAGCAAGGGTCAGGATGGCACGGGTTCGATCGCCGATGCGACTGTCGTATTTTCGGTCACTGCCGCTTTCTAAAAGGCGCAGCAATCTAATTTAGAGAGGGGCGGGGACCGGATATGGTTCTCGCCCTTTTTTCATCTGGCTATGTTCTGCGACATATTGCGACAAATATGGTCCGCTGCTGACACATCCCTGGGACAGATACGCATCATAACGAGTATCAGGACAAGGAAAGCAAAGGATCTCCCATGAAGAAGTTTCTGATTTCGACGGCGCTGGGCACGATGTTGATCGTCGGCGGCGTCGCCATTGCGCAGCCGGGAACGCCGGGCGCAAGACATGGCCCCGGCATGGGCATGCACGGCCTGATGATGGCCGATGCCAACAAGGACGGCAAACTGACGAAGGCCGAAGCCACGACGGCCGCCGAACAGGCATTCGCGAAAATGGATCTGAACGGCGATGCCAAGGTAACCAAGGAGGAACGCGAAGCACTCCGCCAGAAGCGCTTCGACGATCGCTTCGCCAAGCTGGACACCGACCGCAATGGCCAGATCAGCAAGGCCGAATTTCAGGCGCAGCGTGAAGCACGTCAGGAAAAGGTCGCTGAATGGCGCGCCGAAAAAGGTGAATCCGATGGTCCCCGCGTGGGCGGCAGGCACCATCGCGGCGGCAAGATGCGCGGCGGCATGTGGGGCGTGGACAGTGACAAGGACGGCACTATAACCCGTGCCGAGTTCATGGCGCGCCCGCTCGCGATGTTCGATCGTGCCGACGCCAACAAGGATGGTGTGGTAACGGCCGAGGAAATGAAGGCGGCACGTCCTGGCCGTGGTGACTGGGGCAAGGGACCGGCCGCGCCACCTGCGCCGGTAGCTGCGCCGCGCAATTGAGCCTCCGGTTCATACTCCACTTCGTATGACATGTCAGAAAGGGAAGGGCGCCTACCCGGCAAATGGGCATCCTTCCCTTTCCTCACGCTTCGGGTCATGACAGGGCATTGCAATGACTGATCGGCCTCATCTCCTCCTCGTCGATGACGAGCGTTCCATCCGCGAACCGCTTGCGCAATATCTTCAGCGCAACGGATTTCGCATCACAGCCGTAGAAAGCGCCGCCGAAGCGCGGATACGGTTGGCGGCAAATGCAATCGATCTGGTCATTCTGGACATCATGATGCCGGGCGAAGACGGCCTCAGCCTCTGCCGCCACATCCGGGAGACCAGCGATACGCCGGTCATCCTGCTGACAGCGAAGTCGGAGGAGACGGATCGGATCGTCGGCTTGGAAATGGGTGCCGACGATTATGTGCTGAAACCTTTTTCTCCGCGCGAATTGGTGGCGAGGATCAAGGTCATCTTCCGCCGGGTCGCAACCGGGGGCCAACGCGTCACCTCATCGGACGGCGCCAGCTATGCCTTCGCAGGTTGGGTGCTGAAGTCACAGGAGCGCACCCTGGTCGATAGCGAAGGGGTGTCTCTCCCGCTCTCCACCGCCGAATATAATCTCATGCTGGCGTTCGTGACGCGGCCGAACCACGTGCTGAGCCGCGACCAGCTTCTCGACATCACGCAGGGCCGCGAAGCCAATGCGTTCGATCGCGCGATCGACAACCAGATCAGCCGCCTGCGCAAGAAGATCGAGGAGGATCCCAAGAATCCTACGTTGATCAAGACCGTGTGGGGCGGCGGCTATACGCTTGCCGCCGAAGTGCGAAAGCTATGATGGGGGTGCTGCGCCGGCTGTCCCCCCGCAGCCTCGTCGGGCAGATCATCGTCACTGTCGCGCTGGCCCTTTTCGTGGCGCAGCTCGTCAATTTCACGCTTCTGTTGCGCGAGCGCAACCGCATGCTGTTGACGACCGCAACAGCGCCTGCCGTCGCGCGGATCGTGGACGGCTTGGACAGGCGCGACGTGCGCGGTCCAAGGGGCGGTATGGCGCGCGTCGAATTTACGAACCGGCAGCCCGTTCTGCCGGGCACGCGCCGGCCAGATGCCGAGCGGCGGGCAGGCGACATGTTGCAGGACATCGGCGTCGCGTCGCACAATATTCTCGCCTTCGAAGATGTCGATGAGCCGCGTCTGGATCAGCGCGCCCGGCTGCGCAACCGCATCGATCCTCATCGTCCGCGGCTTATCCATCGGCTTACGCTCGCCGTTGAATATCAACCCGGACGCTGGATCATAACGCAGAACCGGATGGGCAATGCAATGCCGCGCCTGAACGGCTGGCTGGTCGGGCAGACGCTCATTCTCTACATTGTCGTACTGCTGCCATTGCTATGGGTAGGCCGTCGACTGGCGCGACCGCTCAAGGATCTGACGGCGGCGGCGCGACAATTTGCGGCGACCGGCACGGCCGATCCAGTGGAGGAACGCGGGCCGGGTGATGTCCGCGATCTGACGAGTGCATTCAATGCAATGCGGTCTCGCCTGCGCGCGATGCTGGACGAAAAGGACCGCATGCTGGGCGCGATCGGGCATGATCTGCGTACGCCGCTGGCCTCGCTACGCGTGCGCACCGAGTCTGTGGAGGACGAAGGCGAACGTGCGCGGATGGCCGACACCATCGAAGAAATGAGCAGGATGCTGGATGACATCCTATCGCTGGCGCGGGCGGGGCGAAGCATGGAGCCGGTCGTGAAGGTTGATCTGCACGCGCTGGCGGACGCCGTGGTTGACGACTTTATCGAACTGGGTTCGCCCGTCGAAATGATAGAGGGCGCGCGCGCGGTCGCGCCGGTCAGGCCTCAACTTTTACGAAGGGCGCTCCGAAACCTGATCGAAAACGCCGTGGTCTATGGTCAGCAGGCACATGTCGCAGTGGTTAATGACGGTAGCGTCATCCGTATCTGCGTGCGCGACGAGGGGCCGGGCATCGCGGAGGACCGGATGGAGGAAATGATGGAGCCATTCACCCGGCTCGAAGGCTCTCGCAATCGTGAAACGGGCGGCGCGGGATTGGGACTGGCGCTTGTTCGCGCCATCGTTGCCGAACATGGTGGGTCGCTCCGCCTTGCCAATCGTCCGGAGGGCGGGCTGGAAGCCAGTCTCGTGCTTCCAGCCTAGCCACCTAAATCTGAAGTTCGCTCATAATCACCGCCATGCTGAACTCGTTTCAGCATCCATCGAGCCGCTCAGACCGCACTCTGAAACGAGAAATGGACCCTGAAACAAGCCCGTCCTGAGCCTGTCGAAGGGTTCAGGGTGACGATCCCTTATGTGATGGACTTCGATTCCGCATACTAGATCGAAGCGACCTCAGTGCTTGGCGCCGACTTTGCCCTTTTGCGAATTGGCTTCCGGATTGATCAGCACGGCCCCTGGCGGCAGCCCTGTTCCGCCCATATCCAGCGCCTTCGCTTCTTCGCGCGATTTGCGGATCGGATCGTCCCGCTCACGAATTGCAGCCCGAGTCTCAGCATCCTGACCGCCATCTGCCGCCCCGCCACCTCCGCGTGACCAGGCCAGCACGATCGACATGCGCCGGTTGCGCGGATCATAGAGATTGCCCGCAATGAAGGGGTCGCGATCGGCCACGCCTTCGATCTTGGCAAAGCGTTCGTTGCCGAGGCCCGCTTCGGCCAGAGTCTTGCGCGTTGCTTCGGCGCGGGCGGATGATAGCAGCCAGTTGTTCATCGTCCGGCCAGCGGCATAGGGAAGGCCGTCAGTATGGCCGCGCACGATGATGTCGTTCGGCATGCCTTTCAGCACCTTGGCGACTTCGCCGATCAGCGCGCGCGCCTGCGGCAGCAACCGGTCGGTGGCCATTGCAAACATCGCGAAATCGGCTTCGTCGATCAGGTCGATGCGCAATCCTTCGCGCGATTCGGTGAACCGGATGTTCTTCTTGAGCTTCGCCATTGCCTTGTTCGCAGCGATGCTGGCCTCGATCTTCGCCTTGATCTTCTCGAACTTCTGACGATCGGCGGCTTTCTTCATCTTGCCGCCTTCGTCCTTCGTGCCGGACGCATCGCGCGGGATCGTGATGGCAAGGTTGCCCTGACCGCCGGTTGTCGGGTAATTTTCCTTACCCGTGATGCTGTCACCGCCCAGCAGGCCGGTCGCGCCAGCGCTACCGGATTTCAGGGAGACCATGGTGGGCGTAAAATAATCCGCGAGTCCCTTGCGCTGCTTTTCGGTCGTCGCGCCAAGCAGCCACATGAGCAGGAAGAACGCCATCATCGCCGTCACGAAGTCGGCATAGGCAACCTTCCAGGCGCCGCCATGGTGGCCGGCATGCGCTTCCACGATGATCTTCTTGACGATGATCGGCCGCGGTTCTGGCTCGTTGCCGCCCCGCTTGCTCTTATTGTCCCCCGCCATGGCTTATTTGCCCCGCATGCCGTCGAACACTTCGGCAAAGCCGGGCTGATTGGCATGGTTCAGGCTGGACCGTGCGGCTTCGATCACCAGCGGTTGCGGGTGGCCATGCAGCGACGCGATGATGATTTGCTTCACGACATGATAGATGGAGCCGTCCGCCTCGATGACCGACTTGCAGCGGGTCGCGAACGGGCCGACCAGACCATAGGCCAGCAAAATGCCGAGGAAGGTGCCGACCAGCGCGGACCCGATCATGGCGCCCAGGATTTCTGGTGGCTTGTCGATGGACCCCATCGTCTTCACCACGCCCAGGACGGCCGCGACGATCCCGAGGGCGGGGAGGGCGTCTGCCAGTCCCTGCAGGTTTTCGGCAGGCTTGATCGCTTCGTGATGGTGGGTCTTCAGCGTATTGTCCATCACCTCCTCGACCGCGTGCGGATCGAGCGTGCCGGA
Organism: Sphingobium sp.; assembly: GCA_051305835.1. GTDB lineage: Bacteria > Pseudomonadota > Alphaproteobacteria > Sphingomonadales > Sphingomonadaceae > Sphingobium. Next base: position 525 of record JBPPMC010000364.1, on the reverse strand, counting down.
CGAGACGACCACGAGGCGCAGCGTATCGCTGATGAGGTGAATGAGCGTCTTGTCCTTCACCAGCCGCGGATATTCGCTGAACACCGATGACGAGGCAGGATCTTCGATATGCGGTTCCAGCGCGACCGGACCTTCGACGCGGAGCATCTTCATCAGCTTGCTGACGAGGAAGATGCAGTCGAGGAAATCCTGCTTCTTATAGGCTGGCCCTTTGAACACCTTGGCGAACCCGCCGCCTAGCGCCTTCAGGTCCGCGCCGCTGTTACCGATGATGAGCGATCCGACGGCCGCGCCGCCGATGATGAGCATTTCGTGGGGAAGGGCGTGCAGTACGGGTTCCAGGTCGCCGCCGGTGAAGGCGAACCCGCCAAATACCATGACGACCAGAACGATGATGCCGATAGCTGCGAACATGATGTTCCCCGATGAAACCTGTGCAGTGACGGACCACTGCGATGCCATTCCGTTGTAGGCGCGGTTTGGTTACCGGGGAGTTTAGATTGTTTGTTTTATGCGACGAAATTT
>JBPPMC010000351.1:0-16464 GCA_051305835.1 Sphingobium sp. | reverse complement strand
GGCTACCTCATATCACAAAGTTCGGTAATCACCGCCTGCCGGTATAAGCGGGGATGTGAAACTCGGGATCAAACCGGGCTTTCGGTTGAGAGAGGCAGGCGGAAACCAAAGGTTTAGCCGGATTTCGCTGGCGCGTTGTCATTCCCTGTGCCGGTGTCCTGCTCCCCGAGTTGGCCGGAACCATGATAGGCCATTTTCGATTGGCCGCCGTGGCCCATGATGCTCTCCGGTTTACTCTCCGGTTCCTTGCCGCGGTGCGGATTGGGATAGCCGCCGCCGCCGCTTTCGCCTCCGCCTTTTTTGCCGTGGGTGTCGAGATCACCGACTCCATCAGGGTTGCGCTGTCCCTTGCCTTCGCCGCTTGCCTGCACTGGCGTTTTATCGCTCATGATATGCTCCTGCATCATTCGTCTCATTTCTATCAACGCACTAAAAACAAATGAGTTCGTTCGTAACTGCTTGGGCGCGCTGACAAGGTGCGAATCGCAGGAAATACGTCGGGCACACCGGCGCATGTTTCGTGCAGAGGTTCATCCTATGATAAAAACACGGTTATCAAACGGTTTGACGCTCTTAACCATCGGTTCGTCGCGATATGCTGCCCCAACCAACATATATTAGCTGCGCCATCGAACCTCTAATTACCCTGACATCGGGGCAATACAGGGAAAACTCAAATGCAGTTGTCAGGCCAGACCCAGTTTCTTCCACCTCTTCAGCAACGCGCGTCGCAGTTCGGGCCAGGCACCCCGCACATGCTTCGTCCTCATCAATATCTCGCTCGCGAAGGCGAAGTGCAGACCAGCCTTCACCTCATCGTCGAGGGATGGGCCTGTCGCTATAAATTGCTGCCTGATGGGCGGCGACAGATCACCCAGATATTCCTTCCCGGCGACTTATGCGAGCCAGGCTGGTGCTGGTCTCCGGTTGCCAGCCAGCACGTCGCCACGATCACGAATGTCCGGACGATCCGCTATTCATGCCGGGCCTTGAAAGAGCGGGCATCGGTCGATCCTACGGTCGAATCGATGCTGTGGTCGGGCATGATGGCGTTGGCCGATGCGCGAGCCGAATGGCTCATCAACCTGGGCAGAAAGACGGCGCTGGAAAAACTCAGCCATTTGTTCTGTGAGCTTTTCTCGCGCCTGCGCTCGGTCAGCCTGACCACGGCGAACCAGTGCGCGATGCCGCTGACGCAAGTGGATATGGCAGACATTGCCGGTCTCACGCCCGTACATGTCAATCGCACGCTTCAGGAAATGCGTCAGTTCGGGTTGATCGACTTGAAGGCGAAGTGGCTGATAATTCCGAACATCGCCACTTTGCGCGAGGCTGGCTTGTTCTATGAGCAATATCTGAAAACGCATGTGACGGATGGTAAAGCCGCCGCGGGCTGATCATCTCATCGCTCGACGATGGCGGTGATCGTACTGACGAGTATGTTGGTGTTGAACGGCTTGTTGAGCCGGGGAAAAGAGGCGAACGCCGCAGGAAGCATCAGGGAGTCATAGCCAGTGACGAAGATGACGGGCACGTTGCGGATGGTCAGCGCATCCGCAACGGGGTAGGATGTTTCGGTCCCCAGATTTATATCGAGCACGGCGCAATCCAGCCGATCGGCCTGATCTATGACGATCAGCGCGTCGGCCACTGTAGGGGCCAACCCCACTATAGTCGCGCCCTGGCGCGTGAGCGCCATTTCGATGTCTGCGGCAATCAGATATTCGTCTTCCACCAACAGGATATTCACATCCTGCAGGGGAGATGTCCGATGTATCATGATTGCCTCCGGACATAATCTGGCCGCTACCGCTCTGGATGCACCGGATGGCGGTGCGACAGCAGGGTAGCACCTACATAGATCATGTCCACGGCTTTTCCTCCGGAGAGAAGCCGCACGTCAGATTGACATGCGTTATAGTTGAAACGCCTGCCTGGCTCATATTGTTGCGGCCCGGCTGCGTCCGGATTGCGTACTCCCTTAATCGAAAGGCACATCCCATGATCCGCTTGCCGGAATCGTCCCTGGTCCTGCTTGCCGCATTGAGCCTGTCGGCGTGCGGAAACGAAAGCGGCGCCACTCAGGATCAGCCCAATGCCAGCAGCCCCGCCGGCACCAATCAACAGGCGGTCGTAAACAGCCTTGGCACGCCTGATTCGCCTGACATGATGCCGAGCACGGGCGCCCCGGGTAGTGGCGGTGATGGTACACAGCCTGACACGTCGGTGGCGACCGGAGAAAAGAAGATCACGAACGAGGTGCCGCGATGAGCTGCAAAATACCGCACATTCTTCTGCCCTTCGTGACGATGCTGGCGGCATGTGGGCAAGGGAGCCAACAGGAAGCGGGAAGTGGTCCGGCAAACGGCTCCGCGACTGTCGCGAAAGTCTATGAGGGGCCAAAGCCCGAGGGCGTGTCGAGCACCCATGACGCCGTGACACGCACCTATTACATCCCGGCGACGGCCAACAGCGATGCATATGAGATCGAGGCCAGCAAACTTGCGCTGAAAAGGGCCACGCGCCCGGATGTGAAGGCCTTCGCGCAGCAGATGCTGGACCATCATACACGCACGTCACAAGATTTGCGCAGCTTCGTCGCGAATAATCCGGTCAACATCGCGATCCCTTCCAACATGGATGCCCGGCACCGCGCGATGATCGACAATCTGACGAAGGCATCGGATCAGGAGTTCGACAAGGAGTATGTCGGGCAACAGGCTGCCGCCCATCAGGAAGCGCTGAACCTTCAGAAAAGTTATGGGTCACGCGGCGACGACAAGAAGCTGAGTGCGCTTGCGCAGCGAACTGCCGGAGTGATCGAACAGCATGTGAAGCAGATCGCGGCTTTGGAAAAAGCCGTTGGAACAGGAAGTAACGCACCCTGAACAAAGATGCGCCCGTCCGGTTGAAGGTGGTCAGGCGGGCGCGTTTTTCAGATGCTTGCCAATTTCGGTAAGCAGCGCGGGGATCTTGTATGGCTTTTCCACGAGGTGACAGGCGCGATACCGTTCCGGCAGCCCGGCCCGGCCATATCCCGTGGCCAGGATGACCGGCACATCACGGCCTATAAGTTCGTCGAGCAGATCGAAAACCATCTCGCCTCGCAGGTTGACGTCCAGCACCGCCATATCGATGGCATGCTTGCGCGCCAGTTCCCGCGCGTCGCCAAGTCTGCCCGTCGGGCCGACGACCGTAGCGCCCGCCGTACCTATGGCTTCAGCGAGATCGCTGGCCAGGAAATACTCGTCCTCCACCACCAATATTCTGGCTTGCGAAAATGCAGTGTCTTGCGGCGGCATTATGTTTTCTCCATTATCCTGCTGCTCTGCAGATATGATCTATCAGGGAACATAACATATATGAATAAAGTGCTTAACCTGTTCTGTGTGCACCATCTGCGTGGCCCAGATGTGATGCAAGTTATAGTGCATAGCGGCTCCCCGCTGCATGACCATAAGTGACATTGCGTAATCGCAAGTCCGCGCTGCCATAACAGCGGCAGTGACAGGATAGCACAGGATGCAGGAAAGGCGAGCATTGGCCGAAGAGACATCGCAGGACGCACAAACGCTTTCTCCCATACTGCCTAAAGAGGTCGAGGATTCCGCCGCCGCAATGCTTCAAATTGCATGCGACGCCGAGATAACGCTCGCGACGGCGGAAAGCTGCACCGGGGGACTTCTGGCATCGCTATTGACCGATGTGGAAGGGTGTAGCCACGCATTCGAGCGGGGATTCGTAGTCTATAGCGTGGATGCCAAGTGCGAGATGCTTGGCCTGAAGCAACAGGATGTCGAGGCATGCGGCGCGGTGAGCAAGGAAGTGGCTCTGGCGATGGCGCAGGGGGCGCTCGATCATTCGCGGGCATCCATTGCGCTTGCCATTACGGGATTTGCCGGGAGTGGCGATGAACCGGGCCTTGTGCATTTCGGTTGCGCACGACGGAATGGGGACGTCTGGCACCGCGAAGAGCATTTTGGTGATATCGGTCGCGGGCCGGTGCGAATAGCATCATTGCGTGTTGCACTGGAAATGCTCCATCATGCGATGACATGACGGATCATCCTTTCTTCTCGATTCACCGGCAGGGCATGGTGCGAGTCGCCGCCGCCACGCCTTATGCCAGCGTCGCCGATGTGCCTGCGAACGGGGACGCGGTTCTTGCTTTGGCGCAGCAGGCAGATGAGGAGGGCGTCGACCTCGTCGTATTCCCTGAACTTGCGCTCTCCTCCTATGCGATCGACGATCTGCTGTTGCAGGAGGCGTTGCTGGACGCCGTCGAGGCGGCGATCGGCAAGCTGTGCGAGGAGACACGCGGCCTTGCGCCGGTGCTGGTGGTCGGCGCGCCGGTCCGGCGGGGCGGGCGGTTGTTCAACTGCGCGCTCGTGATTGCGCGGGGCAAAATCCTGGGCGTGGTGCCCAAGACATTCCTGCCCAATTATCGCGAATATTATGAGAAGCGCTGGTTCGCATCGGGTGCGGGCCACATCGGGCTGGACGTGACGCTTGCCGGGCAGACAGTGCCCTTCGGCGTGGACATGATCTTCGCGGCCAGCGACCTGGCCGACTTCATCTTTCACGTTGAAATCTGCGAGGATTACTGGGCGCCGATCCCGCCCTCCAGCTATGGTGCACTCGCGGGCGCGACGATCCTATGCAATTTGTCGGCATCGAACATCGTCGTCGGCAAGGCGCGCCAGCGCGGGCTTCTGGCGAGCGCGCAGGCGATGCGGGCGATCGCAGCCTATATCTATTCCGCCGCTGGTCCGGGCGAAAGCACTACCGATCTCGCCTGGGACGGGCAGGGCATGATCTACGAACAGGAACTGCTGCTGGCGGAGTCCAGCCGGTTCGTGACGCCCGAACTGATCTCGGCCGATGTGGACGTGCAGCGCCTGCGTCTTGAGCGGATGCGCAATGGCACTTTTGCCGACGCTACTTTGCAGGCCGGGCAACCCGATTGCAGCTTCCGGCGGATTATGTTCGATCATGCGCCATCCAGTGCGGATATCGGTTTGCGGCGACCGCTCGCGCGCTTTCCCTTCGTGCCGAGCGATCCGTTGCGGCTCGATGATGATTGCTATGAGGCTTTCAACATTCAGGTGAGCGCGCTCATCCGGCGTTTCCAGTCTACCGGCGGCACGCATATGGTGATCGGGGTCTCGGGCGGTCTCGATTCCACGCACGCCCTCATCGTCGCCGCGAAAGCGTGCGACCGCATGAACCTGCCGCGCGACACGATCATCGGCATCACCATGCCGGGCTTCGCGACGGGGGACGAGACCAAGGCAAGCGCCTGGGCGCTGATGCGGGCGCTGGGGATTCAGGCGGAGGAGATCGACATTCGTCCTGCCGCGCGCCAGATGCTGAGTGACATGGGGCATCCCTTTGCCAGCGGAGAGCCGGTCTACGACATCACGTTCGAAAATGTGCAGGCGGGCCTGCGCACCGATTATCTGTTCCGGATCGCCAATCAGCGGTCCGGCTTCGTCATCGGCACAGGCGACCTGTCGGAGCTGGCGCTGGGCTGGTGCACCTACGGCGTCGGCGATCAGATGAGTCACTATGCCGTCAATTCGGGCGTTCCCAAAACGCTGATCCAGTATCTGATCCGGTGGTGCGTCCAGACGGCGCAGTTCGATGAGGAGACTGCTGCTGTCCTCACGACCGTCCTCAACACCGAAATCTCGCCGGAGCTGGTCCCGGCAGATGCGGAGGGCAAGATCCAGAGCACGCAGGATCGCATTGGTCCTTATGAACTGCATGACTTTTTCCTGCATCACATCATGCGGCTTGGCCTGCCGCCATCGAAAGTTGCGTTTCTGGCGTGGCATGCCTGGGGCGATCGCGACGCTGGTGAGTGGCCCGCGAATTTGCCGCCAGAGTCGCGCAATGCCTATGACTTGCCGGTCATCCGCAAGTGGCTGGAAGCGTTTCTCTATCGCTTCTTCCAGACCAGCCAGTTCAAGCGCTCCGCCATCCCCAACGGTCCCAAGGTGTCCGGCGGCGGGAGCCTCTCGCCGCGTGGCGATTGGCGCGCGCCGTCGGATGGTACGGCGAAACTGTGGCTTGACGAGCTCGCGGCGGCGCTGCCGGAAAAGGCCGCGGAGACAAGCGGCTAACGCATGTTACCAGCCGCGTTGGAACGTCACTGACGCTGCAAATGTTCGCCTGTCGATCCCCAATGACAGGAGTCGCACATGCCAGATTATCCCAAACCGCCGTTCCCCGATCAGCCGCAGGCGATGCCGGGTGAGACCGCGCGCATGGACCCGGTGCCCGACCATGGCGAAGATAGCTACAAGGGGTCGGGCCGCCTGAACGGATTAAGCGCCGTCATCACGGGCGGCGACAGCGGCATTGGCCGCGCCGTCGCGATCGCCTTTGCGCGGGAGGGCGCTGACTTGCTGATCTCCTATCTGGACGAAGATCGCGATGCGCAGGACGTGGCGCGGCTCGTCGAGGCGGAGGGTCGCAAGGTGATATTGGTGGGCGGCGACATTTCCGATCCTGCCCATTGTCGTGCCATCATCGACAAGGCCGTGGAGAGCTTCGGCAAGGTCGACATACTGGTCAATAATGCCGCGCATCAGGACAGCTTTCAGGACATCAGCGAAATATCCGACGAGGAATGGCAGAATACCTTCGCCACCAACATCCATGCGATGTTCTACCTGACGAAAGCCGCCGTGCCGCACATGCCGCCAGGTAGCGCGATCATTAACACCGCCTCGGTAAATGCCGATACCCCTAGCCCGCAGTTGCTGGCCTATGCGACCACCAAAGGAGCGATCCAGAACTTTACGGGTGGCCTGGCGCAACTGCTTGCCGAGAAAGGCATCCGCGCCAACGCCGTCGCGCCGGGGCCGGTGTGGACCCCGCTGATCCCCAGCACCATGCCCGCCGAGAAAGTGCGTGAATTCGGCAGTCAGGTGCCGATGAAGCGGCCTGCCCAGCCTGCGGAACTTGCGCCGGTCTATGTGATGCTCGCCAGTCCCGAAGCGAGCTACGTCTCCGGAGCGACTGTGGCGGTCACGGGTGGCAAGCCCATCATCTGACATAGCAGGGTTGGAGTGCGGAAATCACCCTGCCGTAAACGGGCAACCATCCGATAACCCATGTTATATCATGGCTTTATCGGCAGAACCCTATCCAGCTTGGCCCGCGTTTGATCCGAACTTCCCCCTTTTGTCACAGCTAGTGAAGGAAGCGCATATGAGCAGCCAACACGACATTACCGTTCTCAATAGTCTGATCAAAACGACGCTCGACAGCATCAAGGGTTTTCAGGAAGCCGCGCAGGAAAACGAGGCAGGGCGCTTCGAATCATTGTTCCTGCAACTGGCCAGCGATCGCGAACGGGTTGTCGGAGAGCTTCAGCAAGCGGTGCGCCAGTTAGGCGATACGCCGGAGGATAGCAGCAGCGTTGCCGGTGCGGCGCACAGGGCTTTCCTGAACCTGAAGGAGATGCTGTCCGCTAACGATGAGAAAGCCATTATCGACGAAGTCGAGCGCGGCGAGGACCATATCAAGTCCAAGTTCGAGGCGGCTGCTGCCGATGCCGAAGCAACACCCGAAACGCGTGCGATCGTCGAGCGCTGCTACCAGTCGGTGCGTCAGGGACACGATACCATCAGCGGCCTGAAGCACTCCACCGTCTGAGCGGCGGTCCGCCCTCTTTCCCTCTTTCCAACAAGGAATCTAAATATGTTCATGCATAATAAGAGGCTGCAATATACGGTGCGCGTGTCGGAGCCGAATCCGGTGCTCGCGACTATGATGCTGGAGCAATTCGGCGGCGCGGATGGCGAACTGGCCGCCGCCATGCGCTATTTCACGCAAGGTCTGGGCGAGGATGATCCGGGCCGCAAGGACATGCTGCTGGACATTGCGACCGAGGAACTAAGCCATCTGGAAGTCATCGGGTCAATCATCGCCATGCTCAACAAGGGCGTGAAGGCGCAGCTTGCCGAGGGTGCGATGGAAGAGGCGGAACTCTACCGCATGATTGGGAACAGCGGGTCGAGTGTCAAGGAATCGATTCTATATGGTGGCGGCCCCTCGCTGATCGATTCAGCCGGCGTGCCCTGGTCGGGAACCTATGTGGATAGCCGGTCCGAACCCACGGTCGATCTGCGCTCCAACATCGCGGCCGAAGCGCGGGCGAAGATCGTGTATGAGCGCCTGATCAATGTCACTGACGATCCTGGGATCAAGGAAGCGCTCGGCTTCCTGATGACGCGGGAAATCGCGCACCAGAAGTCGTTCGAAAAGGCGCTCTATTCGATCGAGGACAACTTCCCGGTGGGCAAGCTGCCCGGCGTGGAGCCGTTCAGCAATATCTACGTCAACGCGTCGCAGGGCCAGGGGGATGCCCAAGGCCCCTGGAACACAGGCGATCAGTGGCAGCGTATCGACGATCTGGAACAGACAATGCCGATCGACGGCGGTGCGGGGACAGCGAGTGTTGAACTTGGCACTGCCGACGCGGCGGTCGCTTCCAAGTTGATGTTGCGCACCAAGTCCGACCCGACGAGCAACCCGGTGACAGGCGTGGATCTGGGTGCCGGACCGGGGGCAGGGAAAGTCTCGAACGGCGATCTTGGCTCCGCGCCCTCGATCCACGAGGCACCCGCCATGGCAGAGGCGAATCAGCCGGCGAAGTGAGGTCGGCAGAGAAGAGGAGGGAGGGCGTCGTTTGCCCTCCCCCGTTCCCGTCGTTAGACGGCAATCAGCGCATAGGGTCGGTCGAATTTCTCCGCGACCACGAACTGCGCGCAATTATAGATAGGTACGCCGCGCGGCGTCTTGCCCTCGAATGTGCCGCGATGCGCGTGTCCATGCACGCCGAAGCGGACATTGTCGAACCGGTCGATGGCTTCGGCAAGCCGCGATGAACCCAGGAACGGGAAGATTTCGGGCGGCTCGCCGACTACCGTATCGACGACTGGCGCATAATGAAGAACCGCGACGCATCGGTCCGTGCGCAACGACCGCAGCGCATTCTCCAGTTTGCGGGCTTCCCTCGCCGATTCGTCAACGAAGCTCTTGATCGCCGTCTCGCCAAAAGCGCCCAGCTCGCCACGCCCGAAGCCGCCGACGAAGCCTTTTACGCCTGCGAAGCCGACGCCCTTTATTTCCACCGCTTGTTCGTCGAGCACGGTGACGCCGACGCCTTGCAGGATTTTCACGACTTCCTCGGGCTGACCACATTCATAGTCGTGATTGCCGAGTACCGCGACGACCGGAATGGAGCAGCCGCGCAGATCCTCTGCCAGTATCTCCGCCTCGCGCGTTTTGCCGAAGTTGGTGAGATCGCCGCAGAGCGCCAGCACATCGGCTTTGTCGGCAATCTCCTCGAACATGGCGCGGTAGCGATGCTCGGACGTTTCCGTCACGTGCAGATCGCCAATTGCCGCGAGCGTGATGCTGCCTTGCGCGTTACTGGTTTCGGTCATGGCTTTCCTCCAGTCCCTTGCCGACGACATCGGCGAACCCCCAATCAGTGATATCGACGAGGTAATCGCGCGGGCTGAGCAATCGCCCGCGGCACACGCGGACATTGGCGACGGGGAGTTCCGCGCGCGTCTGCAACCGCCCGATCAATTCATCGAACAGCCAGAATGGAATACAATGGCGCTCGGTCGGATAAATGAAGCGGAAGTTGAGCAGCGCAATCAGCAGGACTTCCCAATGCAATTCCATCGCATCCAGAAGCCGCTGCCAGTCGATCATCTCGTGCCGCTTCAGGATGACATGCGCGACATCGGCGCCGTCATAGCGGTAGCGATCCTGAATATAGAGTTTCGACAATATGAATTCGGTGGGCGGCGTGATCCGTACAATAGTGCCGTAGACCTGTGCCTCGGACACGTCGCGGAACCATTCCTCCGTGACGGGGAGGCTGGCGGAAGAGATGTTGTAGATGACGTCGAAGAAGTTCTCGCCCTTCCAGACCTTCCCAATCCAGCGCTCATCTTCGAATTCGACTTCGTGGCCGAGCGACTTGAACAGCGCGAGTATGCGCGGCGCGTCGCCCGCCTTGCAGAACACGTCCAGATCCTTTGTCGGTCGCGTAATACCAGTGTGGCAGGCGAGTGCATAGGTGCCGGAGAGCAGGAAGGGGATACCTGACTCAGCCAGATGTTTCAGGCTTTCCGTGAAGAATTCGGCGGCGTCCGGCGGTGGGTTGAACACCGCCGCGTCAAGAACCTGACAGGACTGCCCTATGGGATCGGCGTCAGCCACGGAGAGACGTTCCGGCGATCATTCCTTTGCCGTACCTGGCTCTGCCATATGACGGTGCTGTTCCGCCATCATGGACGCCGGGGCAACGTGTGCGGCTGCGACCTGCAGCTTGTTCTGCCAACCCGATATGATGTGGGCCTTGCCGTCCATCATGGCCGTCCAGCCATCTTTCGCGACCTTGGCCGGATCGTCCTTCTCGTCCGTGCCGACCTTGGTGTCCATCATCTCGGCCCGATCGAAAAACTCGGTTTCCGTGGGGCCAGGCATTAGCGTGGTCAGTGTGACGCCCTTGCTGCCCTTGATCTCATTGCGCAGGGCATCGGTGAAGCTGTCGATGAAGGCTTTAGTGCCATTATAGACGGCCTGGAACGACCCGGGGATGTAACCCGCAATCGAACCCGTCACGAGAATCTTGCCTTCGTCGCGGGCCACCATCTCCTTCATCACCTTTTGAAGAAGATAGGCCGTTCCGGTGATGTTGGTATCGACCACGCGCCGCCAGTCGGCGACCTCCTGATCGAGAAACGCATGACCCAATCCGCGTCCGGCATTGGCGCACAGAATATCTATGGCGCGGCCTTTGGTTTCCGCCAGCAATTGATGCACACCTTCAATGGTGGACAGGTCCGCCTCCAGTGCGTCTACATTGACCGAGTGACTGCGAAAGTCTTCTGCCGCCGAATGGATGAGTGGTTCATCGGCCACTACGAGCAAATCATAGCCGTCCTGTGCGGCGAGATGCGCCAGTTCGAAGCCGATTCCCGTGGACGCACCTGTGACGACGGCGAAACCTCGTGCCATGATTATCTCCATATTGTTTTGAATGCGCAGCCGCGCCAATCGCTATAAAGGGCGGTGTCGCTTCGCCGTTCCGCCTTTGGCGCGGCAAATCCATTTGCAGCTAACCTAAGTTGCTCTGCTACGATGCAAGCGCCGGTGGTTCTGGCCAAGATTTAGGCCACGGCAGCGATAATCGTGCCGATGATGACCCACAACAGGCCCGACAGCACGAAACCGGTGGCTAGTCCGGCGATGGCGCGTGGTGGTTTGTCTACGCGGTACATTAACCTATCCTTTCAATCCTCTCGGTTTTTCAACAGACGAACGGGCGGTATGTTCCCATCCGCCCGTTCAAGTGATTGATTGAAAGCTATTTTTGCGCGCGTTCAGGCCGTGGATGGGCCATCCTGCACCACCAGCCTGTCAGACCAGCATTGCCCGCAGCTATCCGCAGGTTCCGGTTCATGGTGTCCGCATTTTTCGCAGATCGCGTAGGGTGCGGGCGACGTGTCCCGCTTCAATCCGAACGCTATCCCCCTGCTCTGGCAACCCATCAGCTATCGACCTTTTGAATGGCGGCACGCCCGAACCGGATGGTGCCGGATGGAGTATAGCTTCCATTTTCCGCGCGAAGATATGCGTAAAGGTTGCTAGTGATTTCGCCAGCAGCCAGCGGCATTTCCCCTGCTATGTAGCTGTGCGGCGCTGTACGCAAGACGCCAGAGATTGCCTCGTTGGGCAATCCACCGACCAGGTCGGGCAATTGCAGGTCGCTGTTGTAGTTGCTGCCTCCCTTCCAGCGCATCTGCAAATGCGGGAAGGCGATGCAATTGTTCCCTGCGTCAATCTCAAACTCAACCAAAGCCTCGATCGTATCGCCCGCGCCGATCGACGCGAGCGAAGCTGTGGCCGGGTTCTGGTAAAGCCGCCCAAATGGCCCCCAGCCGGCAGCGGTGAAGCCGCTTGCCGTGTAAGAGCCGCCAAAGGTCATCTGGTGCATTCTGCGTCCCGTGATCGGCGAAGCGACCTGTGCGTTCGTCACCGTCAGGCCCGCCGTATTCGACATGGCGGCCGTCCAATTCGATGGCGCCGTGCCACTGATCGTTCCGGACGACGGCGTAGTGACAGTGCCGCCCGCCCCCTCCATCATTGCATTTTGCAGGTAATTGGCCTGCGTAAGACCCGTTGCCCACGCCAAGTTGTTGCTCGGCAACAAGTCGATGGGTGGATACCAATTGCGCAGGATCGCGGCCACGGCTTTCCCGATATAATATCCTCCGGCAATGGCGGGATGGGTGCCATCATAGGTGTAGGCTGTGCGTGGCTGCGGACCGATGGATGCCGGGTCGGTGATGTCGGGGAGGCAGGCCGATGCCACCGCCACCATGCCCTGCGCCCGCGCGGCGAACCGGTTGAGCCAGCGGTTACAGCGATCCAGAACCTCGAACTGCGCTGCTGTGAACAGGGCGCTGAAGCCACTGGTGCGCGGCAGGATAGGCGCGAAGATCGTGCGGCAATTACGTTGCGCGTTCAGCACCGCGATCGCCTCCCAATTTGCCGTGATCGTGGCGAAGGACAGTCCGTCCTTCACATCGTTCGTGCCGCAATGCACATACATGAAGGCCGGGCGGCGCGGCATCTGCGCATGGAAGGCGGGCAGGTTCGCCAGAATGACGGCGCTGGTTTCACCGGGAAAGCCCCAGATGTTCGTGGTGGTCGGCACATGCACACGCTGCCCAGATAGGATCAGCGCCCAGGTCATGATGCCCTTGGCGCTCTTCAATATGTTCGTGGGTGTGGGCGGTAGCGTCACTCTGTCCGATCCGTTGTAATCGGCGGTGGCGATACTGTCGCCAATCGACGCGCCCAGCGGTGTGGCAGCGGCCAGCGCCGCTCTTGCCAATGCGGCGTTGGAGAGGCCGCCCAGGCTTCCTGATGTTCTGGTCATGGATCAAGCCTCCGCTATGATTGCGGATGCCGTCGTGGCCGTGGCGCGAACATGGCTGGCGCGCACGGCGATGTAGCTGGCATCCGGCAAATTCCGGTACGTTACGTCTACGCTTGCGCCGATCCCGCGCAGAGTGACGTCGCCGCCCTTGCCGACATATAGCCCCTTTGGAACGAAGGGCAGGGCGTTGCTGTCATGCGGAACGACGGCATAGGGTGCGCGCGAGGGGGCGCTTTCGGCGTCTTGATGCTGGGCGAATTTGTCTGCCATGGGCCTGTCTCCTCCTGATGAACGATAGCGAGATAAAACCTATATGGTTATGTAGGACAGCGGAAAATCGCCAAAAGGCACATGGCTTCGGCATTGCCGGACCGACTTCCCCCGCCTATCGTCGGGCATATGAAAACACAGCGGTTATGCGTTTACACCCGCGCCTGGCAGTCCGGCGGTGCGGGCCTCTTCGCTCAGGAACTGGTCGGCGGCTTGCTTGATAATGGCGCGGACGTGACATTCGTGGCGCCGATGACGCACTCCACGCATATGGAGGCACAGCGCGCTCGTCTGACGCGCGTCCGGCCTCCGCGCGAAATTCCGGGCAAGGGGCGCATGGCGAACCGGATACGTGGGGTACTCCGCATCGTCACGACCGTTTCCCACCTGCTCAGGTTGCGCCTGACACACCGCGTCTACATCGTGACCATTCCCGATGTGATGCCGGTGATGCTCCCGACCTTCGCGTTGCTACGCCTGACAGGCGCGCGCATTATCTTCGTTGCGCATGATCCCTTGCCGCATGCCTGGAAACTCGGCCCTGCGCTGCGCTGGCTGGAGCGTGGTGCGCATGGTGCCTATTACCGCCTTGCATCGTCCGTGGCTGTCTTGAGCGAACCGTCCCGAGCCAAGATGCGCGAGGCCTTTCCCGATCTGCGGACGTCCGTCGACGTAATCGAACATGGTGTATTCGTGATGGGCAAGCCAGCGCCTATCGCTGGCCAGGGTGTCTTGCTGTTGTTCGGTACGTTGCGCCGGAACAAGGGCATATTGGAAGGCATGGAGGGCGCGCTGGCAGCGCGCGACGCAGGAATTCCGGTGAAACTGATTGTTGCGGGAGGCGTGCATCGGGAGGAGCGCGACTATGCCACCGCCCTATCCGAATGCGCCGCCAAGGCTCCGGAGGCGATCGATCTGCGGATGGGCTATGCCGACGACGATGCGGTCCGCGACCTTCTGGCGCAATCGGATGCTTTGCTGCTGCCTTATACCGACTTCCATTCGCAAAGCGGCGTTGCGTTGCTGGCGGCATCCAATGCCCGCCCGATCATCGCATCGGCAGCGGGCGGGATCGGCGCGCTGATGGCCGAGGGCATGCCCTCCGTCACGATCGCGCAGCCGGTCACGGCACAGAGCGTCGCCGCCGCAATCACTACGTTTTTCGCAACATCCGCTTCAGAGTGGAACGAAAAGGCGCAGCGCTATCTCAATCACACGCTCGAAGTTCGATCGTGGAAGGCCATTGGGAAGCAATATCTCGAAGTAGCAACGCGGATCGCCACTTAACGCTCCCCCTGTATCCTCGCGCGGATGCGGCGGCGCAGATCGTCTGGCAATGTGCGGAGCATGATAAACGCGAAGAGTTGCCGCGCCGTCGGCTTGCCCCGCCTGAACGCCGCCCGCAACAAAGGGACGAACGCGTCCTTCTGACCCTCGGCTGCAGCGGTTTGCGCCACTACCGTCAGGCAGAAGCCGCTATAGGCCTGCGCGGTCAGCAGGCTGCCCATCCGGTCGGCCCATTCCAGCGAGCGTTGCCAGGCACCATTGCGACTAAGCGAAGGCCGCGCCTCACCGACATAATGGATGACCAGCGGAGAGGGTGCGGTCAGCATCGTGCAGCCATGTTCCTTGACTGCCCGGATCATCAATTCCCAATCTTCGTGCAGGCGAGAATCGGCGAACCGGAGGCGTTCGAACAGGGTGCGTGGCACCATGAAGGACGAGGTTTGCAGGAAACTCTGCCCGCCCTTCAGCCAGGACCGCCGGTCGAACATCCATTCGTCCAGCGGCCTGTCACCTGCATAGGCTTCGGTCGGACGGATGAATGGACCCTGCGGCGTCATCACGCGCGTGAGCGCGACCAGTACGATCCGGTCACGATGCAAGCTGCCGTCCGAAGGGACCATCGCGAGTTGGCGCTCCAGTTTCTCCGGCAGCCACTCGTCGTCGTCGTCAAGAAACGCGACCCATTCGCCCGTTGCCGCGAGCGCGCCGGTGTTTCGTGCAACGCCGGGGCCACCTTGCGCCGAATGAACGATATACCGAAACCGTGGATCCGGCACGCTATCCAGAGACGCGACCGTCGCTGGGTCTTCGCCATCGACGACCACGATGACTTCGATATCATGGAGTGTCTGGGCAAGTGCGCTGCCGACTGCGCGGGCCACCAATTCAGGGCGGCCGAAGGTGGGGATCACTACGCTTACGATCGGCATCAGGACTTTCCGCTATCGCCCTTTGCGGGAGAGGTTGTCTGGCGATAGCCTATCATGCCAGCCAAAGGTGTATATTTATCGAACAGGACCAGCAGGTTTCGCGTTCAACCCTCCGTAATGGATAATGATGTTGCACTGCAACAAAAACTGCTGCTTAACATGCAGTAAAGGTTGTCGGTGGTATCGCTGATTCATTCGGGCATTTAGATGACCGGAATGGCGCAGCGCCGCATTGCGATATACATGCTGATGAGGGGCTGTCCGGTCCTGTTTGATGAGGGTGAAGTTGCTCAATTTTGGTCGTTTGCTCAAGGCGCGTTCTGCCATGCCCGCCACGGCGGAGGGAGAGCGCATCTATGCCATAGGCGATATTCACGGTCGTCTGGACCTGATGCAAGATATTCTCGATCGTATCGAGCGGCATTCCGCGACGCTGCCCTCGGCGCGGTCGGTCCATATTGTCGTACTGGGTGACATGATCGATCGCGGGCCGGATTCCGCCGCCGTATTGCGCTATCTGCATGGGGTCCAGCAAACCACAGGGCGGCTGATCGTCCTGCAGGGCAATCATGAGGAGCTGATGCTGCGTGCGCTGGCCGGGGAACCGGGCATGCTGCGCGCGTGGATGCGCATTGGTGGATCGGCTACTATCCGCAGTTTCGGGCTACAGCCTCCCCACAAGGAGGATGACCAGCGCGCGGCCGTGAACGATATCTTGAAAACCATTCCCGCCAACCTCGTTGAATGGGTCCGCAACCTGCCCCTGACGGCGCGGTCGGGCGATTATCTCTTTTGCCATGCAGGCATACGTCCGGGCGTGGCGTTGAAGCGACAGCGGCGCGCCGATCTGCTCTGGATCCGTGACGAATTTCTGGAAGATCCGCAGGATCACGGCGTCATGGTGGTGCATGGCCATAGCGTATCGACGGACGTCGAAATGCGGGGTAACCGGATCGGGATAGATACAGGCGCTTACCGCACCGGCATCCTGACGGCGCT
>JBPPMC010000340.1:0-9587 GCA_051305835.1 Sphingobium sp. | reverse complement strand
CCAATGCCTATGCCGGGCGGGCAGGAGGCTCTGGCCATGCTCGGCAATGTCGGTGCCGATCTGCGCGAGATGCGCCGCGAGCCTCGCCGCCTGATGGACTGGATCGACCGGATCGATCCTGTCTTCATTGCCGATGAGCATCGGGAGCGTGTCGGCCATGAACTGCCCGTGGCGGCGGAAAAGACGCTGGCCAAGATCAGGGATGTCGACACCCGCATCAGCAGTCGCCTGGAAGCTGCCATAGACGCCGTTCACGAGGCCGTGCGGCGATGATCATCAAGGTCGTGCGCGGCAGCTATTTCGGCGGTGTCGTGGATTACGTCACGCGATCCGGCAAATATGCCGGAAAAGGCGATGCGATCGTGCTCCAGTCGCGGGGTCTGTATGGCTACAAGACCTTTGCCGCCCAACTCGCCTATGATGCTGCGCGCGCGCCAACGCGCAGCAGGCCCGTCGTGCACCTTATCGCGCGGGCGGAGCGCACCCTGACCCTCGAGCAATTTGCCGACCTGGGCGACCGCATGCTGCGGGTCGCGGGTCTGGAGGGCCACGCACACATCAAGGTCGTGCACGACGAACCTGATGACGATAAGGAGGGAGGCCATTTGCATGTGGTGGTGGGCGAGGTCGATGACGAGGGCAATGCGCCTCCCCGCATTTTCTATGACAAGGTGAACAAGCGGCCGGTAACTGCCGAAGAGGCCCGTGATTTGCCCAAAGGTGCCGTAATGACCCGTGCCTGGGACAGCCATCTCGCCTGGAGATTGACCCGGCTGGCTCGGGAAGTCGAGGTGGAATGGGGCCTGCGTCAGCTCAGTTCGACACGGGCAGCCAAAAACCTACATGAGCCGCAGATCGATCGCGGCCAGCAGGAACATCTGGCGCGCACCGGCCTGATCCCGCTGCAGGACCGCTTTTTTGAGGAGGTTCGCGCTGCCCTGGTCTTGCCGACCTGGGACAGACGCGCCGAGGCTCTGGCCGAACATGGGCTAGTCTTGCGGCCGTTTGAAACGAAGGGTCGGGTGCGCGGCCTGATGGTCCACAGCATCAACAACAAGAAGGATGCCGTTAAAGTGTCCGCCTTCAATTTGGGCGGCATGGAGAAACTCGACGCCAGCGCAGACATGGCATTCGTTGCTTGGCACCCGGAATATCGGGCTGCGATCAATCTGCGCAAGACCGACAAGGAAGCGAAAACCGATCACTGGCGCGCGACCCAACGCCGGTTCTACCTGCACCTTCAGGACTGGCGGGCGATTAAGAAGCGCCGGGATCGGGCACATAGCCGTTACAAGCAGGATCGTGTCCGGGTGATGGCGAAGTTCGAGCGGCAGATCGCTGACGAGCCCGCAAAAGCCCTTCATCGTTCCATCCGCAGCGAGCGTTCTGATGAACTTGTGCGAATCAAGGCCGAACGGAATTTCGCGCTGGCAGAAGCCGGACCCCAGGGGCCAAGGCCGAATTTCGCCGATTATGTCGTGAAGCTGGCGGGGGAGGGCGATGCGGCGGCCGCCAAGGTCCAGCAGGATTTGCTCAGCAAGGTTACGCAAACCCGGCGCATCGAGATCGACAGGCACAAGGCCCGGATCGCGGCTCTGGCGGCCGCGACGCACGCACTGCGAACGGAGGCAATCAGATTGCGTAGCCACCTGTCCGGTCTTGCTGCCGAACTGCGGGATGAGATAACGCCTGCTCGCCAGGAAGCCGTCCGTTTACGCAAGGCTGCTGCGGAACGCACGCGCCAGACAATGGTGGAGATCAGGATAGCCGCCTCACGTCTAGCGGCGCAACTGGCCGATGCCCTCGACCGCGCAAACCAGCGCATCCGCATCCGCAAGGGTCGGGTCGATGTCGACAGCTATCAGCCAAATAGCGCCGAGCGCGCTTTGCTGGAGCATGAAGCCCATCTGCCGATTTTTGCCTGTGTCGCCTACCGGCAGTCAGGGGAGGTGGATGCTTTGCGGCTTGCTGTTGTCGAACATAATGCCAATGCCGCAGGATCGGGGCCGGTGCAGATCGACATGGGCCGCGTGCCGCTGACTATGCTGACGAATCAGCGTTGGGCCGACCAGCCGGAAATAACGGCTGAGTTGGTGAAGCTTGATGCCGATAGACGGACGAAGGCGCGAGAAGCGATCGAGCGCGAAAATGCTCGGCTCGAACAGCAGCGCAGCATGTCCGCGGCGCTGGTTCGCTCATCAGTACGCCGTCCCAATACTACCGTTGGCAAAGGAGCGCGCGAGACGCTTTTGGCCGCAGCTGCCCCGAACCCCGGGGATAGCAGAGCGACCCGCGTTTACCTCTCTGCGTGGCAATCTGCGCTTACGATGACAGCGCCCGGGACCGCGTTTGATGCGGCGATGCTTCGCACCATCGAGATCAATGCCATCGCAGCTCTTGCGAAGCACGAGGCGCGCTATGAAGAGGCAGTAATCCTTAGGCTAGTCCGCGAGCGGTCTCCTGCCAACGCCATTGTCGCTGATGGCACATCAGATGCCGGAACCAGAGCTCAGCAGATACTGGCCTTCGCTCTTGAGCGACCAGACATAAAGAGCCGGATTGAAGACAATCGAGCGATTGCCGCCATCGTGGTCGAAAAGGCAGATCACGCCGCAGTGATAGATAGCATGGAGAGAAAGGCAAAAAATGCGCTATCGCAGCACAGTCGCTGGGTAGCACTCTATGATGAAATCCTGACAGAGCGCCCTGTCAATTTCGACATGCAAGGGCGCGACCTGTATGCCACGATCGATCATGAAGTTGCCGCGCTGATGCTGCGGGGTGGCTTCTCCTGGACGCAGGTCCGGACAACGATGGCTTCGCTCTCCCCTATATCGCAACTTGCTGATGACGGCGACGGCGCGCAGCTTGCTGTAGATCCTCGTCCAGAGGGCGAGGGACGGACCTTCGCACGCTATGTGTCCGGGCAGATGGCGTCGCTCGACTATGTCGTCGATAGCCTACCTGTCGCTCTCCAGGCAAAAGTGGAGCGGGAACGCAAATCTCTCGCGGGGCAGGTCGCTCGCCTGGCTGAGATGATATCGGATCAGGACGGGCCCGGCAATTTCCGTCAGTCCATTCCGGACATGCTGCCCTCCTTGGCTTCACTCACGCCTGAGGAGCGGCGGATGATCCATCTTGCTCCTGCATCGCCGGAAGCACCGGCCAGGCCGCTTCCTATCACCAGTGACAATGGCGCAGTTGACAAGGAACTGCGCCATTTGAACGATTTACGGGATAACCCCACGGATTATCGCATAGGCGGTAACGGGCTGCTCATCGCTCCCGGCCGACCTGAGGCGCACCAGAAGGCGCTGGCTCTCCTACAACGGGACGAACTAGCCCGCAGGAAGCTGGAGGCAGCCCGTTTGGCCGGTGTCGCACGTGCTGTCACGAAACCGCGTACCGTCCCCCCGCGCGATGGTCTCGAGCGGTGAATCAACGCCGCCTGTTGCTCCGCAAGGCTGAGGCGAGGGTCTGTGCTGCTGCTCGCATCGCCATAGCGCGCTTGTTCCTGTAGAAGCGGACTTTAAGCTCGGCAGTCACATGTGCATCCTGCAATTGATCCGCCAGATACAGCTCGCGCGCATGGGCTTCGCCAACATCTTGTCGCAACTCCTCCACTGTCCGCAGCGCGGCGTGAAGCTGCGCCCCCAACTCGCCGCAAACATGCAACAGTGTTATGCAGGCCTGCTGCGCGCTGTCGCGCTCATGTGCTACGCTGGCTGCATTGCGCTCCGCCGCCGCGATCCGCGGTTCCGCGATATCTCGCGCCATAAGGCGCGCTTGCGATAGGATATGGTCGTGAAGCTGTTCACGCAGCCGGTCACAAAAATCCCCGGTGTCCTTGAGGAGGGCATGCGTGATGTCCCCCGTCGCCTCAGCATGGCGGGGCTTGCGTTCCAGCCATGCGTCGATCTTCGTGTAGAACCCTCCTCCCTTAGAAACACCCAGGTAGCGTGCGATCGCATACCGGCTTACCGCGCTGGGTGCGCACCGCTTTTCCAAGGCAATGGCCGCCACCGCTTCCTCAAAAGCCGTGTCATCAATTAGCCTGTTCATGGTTTCAATCCTCCGGCAGGCGGAGACATCATGTGCGATAGCCGCCCTGTCGCAGCTGTCGCGCGAGCATCGCGCCTGCAAAAAAATATGCTGACGGCCGACATGAGGCCGCGAACGACAGTCGAGGACAGATTATGGTGCAGCCCAGCGCGCAGCGGGGCGTGCAATCGCTTTACGGGTGGCATCGACGCTATGGGCGATATCGCGCGATATCGCTGACGCAGGTTGCCTTACCGCCTGGCCCACCGCTATGACCAGCAAGGTTAGCGCAATAGATATCGCGCGCCGTATCGCGCCCGCGCCGCCACGACGGCGAGCAACCTCGGCATCCAGCATGCGGCCGACCACCGCCAACACCTGCGCGATTGCCTCTAGGCGCTCGGCAGTGGTGATCATGGTCGCAGGCTGATCGCAGGGCTTTTCCATTTCCCCATTATATGTCGAGACTTGGCTGCATCAAAGCGAGCCCTGCATCCCGCGCGGGCACGCTGTTGCGTTAACCGCGATATCGGACAGCAGTCTGCGATATCGCGCGCTATCGCGCATCGCTCGACCGGCCATGCAGCTACTGTGGAAAAGGCACCGCCGGCGGGCGGGCGCATCAAATGGCCATCCATGCAGGATTTTGCGTGATCGGAGATCGGTTGGGGAAAATTGGCATGACGCCGCCCCAGCGGCTCCGGTTCGCGACCGCCGTCCGGCGGCGCGTCATTACGGAGAAACCCTATGCGCCCGTGGAAACGTCCACCGCTTCAATATCCCACCGAATATGTGACGACGTTCGATCTGGAAACGATCGTTGACGAAGAGATGCCTGATGGAAGCTTCCCACCGTGGCCGCGCCACGTGCCTATTGTGAGCGCCTTTCTGACCGCGCGCCGGTCCGCAAAAGGGTACAATTTTGTGTTCAAAACATTCGTCTGCACCGAAGGTAAGGAGGAGGAATGTCTCCGCCAGATCGACGCATTGTTCCCGCTGGGTTCCATGGCTGTTTCGTTGAATGGCCGCGGTTTCGACGCTCAGGTTTTGCGGCTCCAGGCGCAGCGGCGTGGGCTATATGATTTACGAAATATCGCGCGTATCGCTGATGCCGGGCGTTACGACGTGTCGCACCTCGATCTGCTGGACAGCTACGGCGGACGTGGATCATCGCTTGCCGAACTGTGCAGTGCGCTGTCCATCCCAGTCAAAACGAGTGTGACGGGAGCGGACGTCGGCGACCTGTGGCGACGCGGCGACGTCAAATCTGTGGCGTGATATGTCCAGGAAGATGTTCTGGCGAGCTATCTCCTGTATTTGCATGTCATTGCCTGGGAAGAGGGCGATGAACGGCTAATTGCGCTACCGCTTGCCGATCTCAGTACATGGATCGAAGGCGAGCCCAGGCTGCGACACCTCCTGCCTTTCGCGACCTGTCGCCCGGCGCTTTGGGCCCGTGCACGTGCGCCGGCCTTGCGGGTTCAGGCGGCCCTGGCTGATGCCGAGCTTCGTCTAAAACATAAGAGAGACGAGGCGGCTTTCGCGTCCCGCTAGGCCAGCATTTCCCGCAATTCAAAAAACCATTCGCGCACGTTATTCGCTCCGGCCCCTGGCGGAGGCGAGGGCGTGCGCCTGCATGTCAGGACAATATCATGACCGAACCCATTACCTTTGTCACGATCACGGTGGCAACGATTGCCATCCCTCCTGTTGCCAACAACGAAGCCCCCGCAGGAACGCATCTGGTTGGCGCCGGGCTATTCATCGCCACGCGCGATGGCGCTCGCTGGCGGTTCAGCAGCGAGTCTGCCACCGTTGCCGCCGGTGAGAAGGAGCAGAACCTCCTGCTTTGGCTGGCCGATCGGCTGCCCATGGCAGACACACTGATCGGCTGGCAGATCGATCAGCATCTCGTCCCGTCCCTGCTCGATGCGGCGGCGCACGCAGACCCGGCCATCGCGCATCACGTCACGCTGCGGCTTGCACAGGCTTTGGGTAACAACGTGGTCGATCTGGCAATCAATAGCGGTGGTGCTGCTTCGCCGACTTTGTCCGAGGTTGCGGCTGATGCTGCGATTGCGGCACCCAATATGGCCCCGGACGAACTGCTCGCCTCTTGGGGGATCGGTCGCCTTGATGCCGTGCGGGCTGATCTGGCGGCAGAGGCGCTGGGTACCTGGCTCCTGTTTCTTCGACAGTCGCAGACAAGTGGAATGGACGCGGAGGACGCGACACGCGCCTGGATGCACCGGCGAAACAACATCCGTCCGGTGAAGAGCGCGCCCAGCGCGGGCTGACTTGTAGGCAGAGAAATCGGGATCCGTGAACGAGCGGAAAAAAGTGAAATCCCCGGCCGACAGGCCGCCAGCACAATATTGGAGTGAATAGATGACGCATCCTTACCTCGAACGCGGGCAGCAATGGGTTTTCGCCCTGCGAAAACTTATGGGCTACCCTGAATATGAACCCAGCCGCCACTCGACGGCTTTCTGCGCCAGCGGGGAGCGAGACCTGGCGGGCGCCCTGCATTTGGCGCAGCTTGCCGCCGACATGAAGAAGGATATTCTCCATCTCGGCTTTAAGTCGATTTATGCACCAGAACCGCACCTGGTGTCTCTGGTTGTTCACACGACGCACTGTGTGGAATTGCTGGCGGGTTGCCGCTTATATGCCGCCAGTGACACTGCGAATGTCGCGCTGCTCCACCATGACAAGCGGTGGTACTTTGATGACCGCAATCAGCTGATTTGCACCTCATTGCCACCGCGTCACCGCCTGACACGCGGCGAGCAGGTGGCATGGGCGCGGTGGCGCCTGACCGCGGCGCGGATGGTCGGCCTTCAGCTCGCGGGCAACAGCTTCGTACCAGCAGGGCGTCCCCTTGCTGATGCGCTGCCCGTGGAGCGGCTCAAGGTTGCCAGCTAAGTCCAATCGCACTTCCATTCGCGTCATCAGCACGCTCTCCAACGCCGCCCCATGTGGGCGGCGTTGGTGTTTCAGGAGACCATAATGCTTATTACCCAAGACCAACTTCGTCTGGCGCGCCGGGAAATTGTTGCCCGTCCCCGCAGCATATCCAGAATCGACTGGCCGGATTTCAAGGTTCGACCGATCAGCGAGGAATGGCAATATTGCGGCCGTGTGCCTGCGTACAAATCCGCCGTGGCCAATGTAGCGTATATCTGGCGCGACAGTTCGCCCGCCGACCGGTTTGGGTCCATGCCCGCCCGGTTCGCCGAGAGGCGCTTCGAACTCAAGGGGTCGGCCAGCCAGCGCACCGGTCTGGGCGGCTGCCGATCCATACAGGATCTGGGCGGAGGCGGATGCTATGGCGGACGCGACGGGTGATCCCACCGCTGTAGCGGCATGGCATGTCATGATGGAAATCCCGCTCGACGTGCGGCCCGATAACTGGCGCTGGCTGACCGAAGGCTTTCTGAGCAGTCAGCTCGTCAACTTGGGAGCGGCCGTGGCCTGGGCAATCCACGCCGTGGAGGGTGACGATGGGGAATGGATCATCAAGCCCCATATCCACGCTATCGTGACCGTCCGTCACTGGCGCCATGACAAGCGACATGGTCATCGGCATCCCAACTGGATCGGGAGCTGGAAGCAGCAGAAGCGGATGGAATTTGCGTGGCGCCGCCGTTGTTCCTCCCTGCGCGATATCGCGCGCGCGGGATTCTCTGTTTCTGATCGCTGGCCGTCTCTGCTGCGATAACCGAAGCTAAACCCTCCCCGGCATGATTGCCCCGTGCCGGGGGGTGGAAGGCTGTATGGGCGGATCATTCCATCCATCAGCGCGAGGCGCCCCCGTTCATACAGATGCAGGGGGTCTTAAAATATCATGCGCCGATAGGAAAAAACGCGGACAATTGTCTGCGAAATTCTTCACTGGCGCATGTGTATGTAGGGTCGCGAATGTCTGCTCAAAATACACCGCCCGTTCGCGATGATAGCAACGAATGCAGCGTGCAGCGATTGGGCCTGCCTTGTGGGCTGTAATAAGGGCATCCTGCACGGCCGCTGGATCGCGGCCAGCCGTGATGTCTCGGCAGTCCGGGAGCCGCATCGGTCGATTCCGACTGTCCGCACCAACTGCGTCGTTTCGGCCATGTCTTCACTTGCCTAATAAGTCGGTCCATCGTTAGGGTAGCGACCGAACCTCGCGTTCCGGAGGATTATTGAGCGTTTTAGCCCCTGCCATCCCAATAGATGAATTCGTTGCTGCCCTATCAAAGGATCACGATGACCTGGGGAGCCGCATCCGGATGGTTAGCCACTCGGTCAAGTGTGCCGATGCGCGTGTGAATTTGCACGCTCATTATCTTGCCTTTGGACAGGGCAAGCCAACAGTAAGCGAATTCGTCGATATTCTTCATGATAAAATTGTCGGCTTTAGCCTGCACCGTACAGCGATTGAACGCGTCCAAAAAAGCTGGGAGGGTATGCCGCCCAATAAAATTGTCGAAAGCGTGGCAAAGCTTCAACGTACCGCCGTAGACCTCTTCAAAAAGGCGCAGAAGAAAACCAATCGCAATGGGGAATTTGGTGAGCTAATAGCTTATCTCTTGATCGAGTCCGTTTTAAATGCTCCGCAATTCTTAGCAAAAATGAGTCTCAAGGCCAACACTCAGATGCCAGTTCATGGCTCTGACGGAATTCATATCGGCTGGGACAATTTAAAGAAACAACTTATTCTGTATTGGGGCGAGTCGAAGTGCCATGCATCTGTCGGTGGTGCTATAACCGATGCAGCAAAATCCATATCGGAGAGCCTTGAGCATAGCAAAATCAAGCAAGAGCTATTTTTAATTGAAGAATATTTTGACCTGTCCGGATTTCCCAAAGAGTACAGGGAAGCTATCCTTTCGTTCCTCGATCCTATGAACGAAAATTATAATATTCGGATCGATACATCCGTGATGCTGATAGCCTTTGATTTTGCGGGCTTCGCTTCGCTCAACGATATCGACGCATCGGAGGTCGAGAAAGTTTTTTCCGCAAAACTGAATGAAGCGCTACCTGGCTTTGCCAAAAAAGTGGATGCCGCATTAAAAAAATCTCGCATCGACAAGCATTCAATAGAAATATTTTTCCTTCCTGTCCCATCAATTTCTGAAATGAGGAAATCGTTTCAGAATAGAATTGGCTGGAACGATGATTGAAGAGCTTCAAAACAGAATTTGGAACAATCCCAATTTCCATGTGAAAATGGCAAATCTTGAAAGCGCATGGCTAAGCGCAGAATTGCAGCTTGGCGATGCGAATACCGGCTCTGTTCACGATGACGATATTGTCAGATGTGTACAGGCTGCCGCCATCTTGTCCAAAAGCCCTGACCCGGTTCGGCAGCGGGCGGCATACCGAATTGCCGCATGTGCCATGGATTTACGGCAACAGCATTTTCCTGGATTACCGGGCGCGCTCAGGATCGTCCTTTCCGGCATGGGCAATTTTCCCGCAATCTCCACAAACGAGTGTGTGGGCGGATTCACGCGGCTGCCGACCAGAACTGCCATAACAGAAGAAACCCACAGGGCCGC
>JBPPMC010000350.1:0-6402 GCA_051305835.1 Sphingobium sp. | reverse complement strand
TACTGGCTCATAGCGCGGCGCGCTTAGCATGGAGAACGACGCTTGGGTAGCAGGGTTGCAATCGGACTGATGTCAGGCACGTCGCGCGACGGCATCGACGCGGCGTTGATCCGCACGGATGGCGAGGGGCTGGTGGAGCGGATCGCCTTCCACAGCAGCGCCTATACCGAAGGGTTCCGGGTGCGGTTGGCCGAAGCATGCACACGGGCGATGACGATGGACGAGCCTGAGTTCGAGCCAGTGATCGACTCCGTCGAAACGGAGATGACGCAGGCGCATGTCGAGGCTGTGGCGGACTTGCTGGGCCGTAGCGGATGGCAGGCGCAGAATGTCGACGTCATCGGCTTTCATGGACACACCGTGGCACACAAGCCAGACCTTGGCTGGACCTGGCAGATTGGGGATGCCGACGCGCTGGCCGGGGCATTCGGCATACCGGTGGTGGCGGACCTGCGCAGTGCCGATGTCGAGGCGGGTGGGCAGGGCGCGCCGCTCATCCCGGTATATCACCGCGCATTGGCCGCGGGACTGCCCAAACCGGTCGCTGTGCTGAATCTCGGCGGCGTCGCCAATATCACCTACATCGGGGTGGACGATGCGCTGGTGGCGTTCGACACGGGTATGGCGAGCGGCCTCATCGACAACTGGATGCAGATCGAAGGCAATGCTGCGTTCGACGAAGGCGGCGTGGCGGCGGCGGGGGGGCAGGTTGATGAAACTGTGCTCACCGGCATGCTCGACCATCCTTTTTTCGATATGCCACCGCCCAAAAGCATCGACCGCGAGGATTTCACGCTTCAGGCAGTGCGCGGACTGTCTTTGGCCGACGGCGCAGCGACATTGACGGCGTTTACTGCACATTCGGTTGAACTGGCGCTACGGCAACTGCCCGAGCGACCGAGGACCATCTATGTCGCAGGTGGCGGGCGGCACAACGCCACGATGATGCGGATGCTGCGCGACGTGACCGGTAGTGCGGTAGAGTCCGTGGATCGGCTTGGCTGGAATGGTGACAGCGTGGAGGCGGAAGGTTTCGCCTATATGGCGGTCCGCAGCATCATGGGGTTACCGATCAGCTTTCCCGGAACCACTGGCGTGCCCGAACCGATGACGGGTGGCGAGTTGTTCGAAGTCGATTGAGGGAGCCGGTCGACCAGCTCCCTCGTGACGATCTTTAGTGGCGGCGTTGGCGATCGTGCTTCTGCACCTGAATGCGGGCGCTAAGAGCATCGAAGCGGCGATCGAGATCGGCGCGTTCGCGGCGTGACAGCCCATTCGATCGACGATAATCCGCCTCCAGCCTTGTAAGATCGCGGAACTGCCCGCGCAGGCGCTGCGCTTCGTTCCGGTTGAGTGCGCCGTTGCGGACGCCCTGGTCGATCCGGCGTTCAAGATTGGCCTGACGCTGGTTGATGTTCTGCCAAGGCGCTGCACTCGCGACCATCGGCGTGGCGAGCGTAGCCGCTGCGATGACTGCAGCGATGAAAGTCTTTTTGCGGTCCATGGTATCAATCCTTCATTGGCCGGTGAACAATGATCACGGTCTATAAAGGCTCCGTCGCAAGACTATGTCAGAGCGCCACTTTATTGTCGCCAAATGTATCAGCGCTTGCGCGTCAGTTCCCGCATGGCTTCGTCCAGTCCCGCCAGCGTGAGGGGGTACATGCGGTCGTTCAAGAGGTCACGGATGACCTTTGTCGACTGGCTGTATCCCCAATGCTTTTCCGGGTTCGGATTGATCCATACAGTGGCGGGATAGGTGTTGGTGATACGATGCAGCCACGCCGCTCCGGCTTCCTCATTGAAATGTTCGACGCTGCCGCCCGGATGCGTGATTTCATAAGGACTCATGGCGGCGTCGCCGACGAATACGACTTTATAGTCATGGCCGTATTTGTGGAGGATATCCCATGTCGGCGTGCGTTCGGCGAAGCGGCGGCGGTTGTCCTTCCATACGCCTTCATAAAGGCAGTTGTGAAAGTAGAAGAATTCGAGGTTCTTGAATTCCGCGGTAGCTGCGGAGAAAAGCTCTTCGACCATCGTGATGAACGGGTCCATCGATCCGCCGACGTCGAGAAACAGCAGCAGCTTGACTGCGTTCCGCCGCTCCGCGCGCATCTGTATATCGAGCCAGCCCTGACGCGCGGTGCCGCGAATGGTGGCGTCCAGATCAAGTTCGTCCGCTGCGCCTTCGCGCGCAAAGCGACGCAGGCGTCGCAGAGCGATCTTGATGTTGCGGGTGCCGAGTTCTTTCTCATTATCGAGATTGCGAAACTCGCGCTGTTCCCACACCTTCAACGCGCGTTTGTGCGTGCTTTGCCCGCCGATCCGCACGCCTTCGGGATTGTAGCCGCCATTGCCATAGGGCGATGTACCGCCGGTGCCGATCCATTTATTGCCGCCTTGATGGCGACCATGCTGCTCCTCAAGGCGCTTTTTCAGCGTCTCCATGATCTCGTCCCAATCGCCCAGAGACTTGATCTTCTCCATCTCTTCAGGGCTGAGATATTTCTCCGCGATGGCGCGCAGCCACTCCTCCGGGATGTCGGCTTTAGCTACGCCATAGTTGCTTTCCAGCCCTTTGAAGACCTTGGAGAAAACCTGATCGAAGCGATCGAACAGCGCTTCGTCCTTCACGAAAGTTGCGCGGGCAAGATAGTAGAATTCTTCGGGGCGACGGGCGATCGCGTCGCGCTCCAGCGCTTCCAACAGGACCAGATGCTCCTTTACGCCTGCGGGAATACCGGCGGCGCGCAACTCATCGAGGAAAGAAAAGAACATGCCGTCACCCTACCGAAGTGAGGCGCTCCTGCAAAGCCTAGTGCCAATCAAACCGGTGGCGCGCTTATTTGAGGGCTGTGGTCGTGCTTTTCCCGGCCTTGGCAGTGCCGCCACTCAGAATTGCAGCCATCTGCCTGGCGTCCGGCAGAACGGCATAATGCGCCGCGTTCTCGCTCGCGCCACTGCCGTAGCGTGTCATGCGATACCCCTTTCCATCCGCAACAGGGGCGAACCGGAGCAGGCCGCCTGCGTCATCGGTTGGGACGAGCATAGCGGCAGCATCGCGGCCAGCAGGCTGGAGCATGTCGAAGCTCGATTCGCCCACATGAACAAGACCCCGGCGGCAGAGCGCATCTGCTCCGTCGCGGGGAAATGCGGGGCTAGCGGGCGTTGCTGCGGATGATCCAGCGGTCGAGCAATCGCTGACCATCACCAGATTGGCGGCCCTGAGATCAGCAGGCGAATCGAAGCGAATGGCCTTCAGCAATCCATCCAACCCAGCCTCGACATCAGCCAGCCGGTCGGCAGTGGCCGTCACGCGCAGTTTGATGATCCAGTCCCCGGACCGGATGAAGGATGCCGCCAGCACTAATTGCCCGCCAGCGCCCGAATAGATAGTGCGCAGGGCGACCCCAGCCTTGCCCCCGGCGCTCGTCACTGCCTGCGAAATTCGCTTGGTGTCCTGACCGAAGCGGTCGATGAGCGCGCGTTCCGTACCCAGTGCCGCTATTGCAGTGTCGGCAAAGGCAGGCTTGTAAATGAAGACGGTCGCCTGAACGACATTGTCGTCCGACGTATATTGCGCATAGCTGTCCATGCCGAGACTGTCGCTGGAGATGTCACCGGTCTTGACGACCGTGAGGCCAGCGGCCTGCTGTGGGAGCGACAAGCCCGCAGGACCGGCATGAACTGCATCGGACGTCGTGGTCCAGCTATCGACTGGCGCGGCCTGCGCGAATGCAGGGCTGGCAATGGCTAATGTGAAAGCAAGAAACGCAAGGCGCATGGATCATCCTCATCCTGTGCCTTCTTTATGAGGCTTTTGTAAGCGTAAGATCACATGAGAAACGCCACGACGCAAGCAGTGATTGGCGCTACGTAACTGCCGTAGTTTTCGCGCAGGGCGTCACCTGAGCCTACCGCTAATCCTGCGCGTAGCGCCCCGCCGTCTCCCGAATCAGGGATATCATATTGGGTATCCCCTGCGTTCGATTCGAGCTTAGCTGATTGCGAAGGTCGAAGGGGGCGAGGGCGTCAGCAATGTCTTGTTGTGCTATTTCAACAGCTGGGCGATCCTGCACAGTCGTCAGGACCAGCGCGATAATGCCCTTGGTAATTGCGGCATTGCTGTCGGCGAGGAAGTGCAGCGTCCCGTTCTCCCGTGCTACCGGATAGACCCACACCGATGCCGAACAGCCGCGCACCAGTGTCGCATCGGTTTTCAGCGGCCCGGGCATGTCCTCAAGTTGTTTGCCAAGGTCGATCAGCAGGCGATAGCGATCATCGGCATCGAGGAATTCATATTCTTCGAGCAGGTCGTCGAGGGAGGGCAGGGGCTGAGTCATGCCCGCGATATAGGGATAAATGGCTGGCGGGGACGCGCGCTTGGTACGGAAGGGAACAGTGGACTACAGATCGACCCCGGCCGCAATGGCTTCCAACTTCCGAATACGCTCCTTAAGGTCGGCGATTTCGATCCTGCTACCGACCGATACGGCGGCATCTTCGGCATGGGGCGGTCGTTCCGGGTGCTGAAGCTCGGCGTGTTTCAGATCCAGCCAAGCCTTCCAGCCTTTCAGCATGCTGACGGCTATGATGACGATTGCCGAGAGGCCGCTTGCTGCAATCGTCAGATAGAAAAGTGGGTCTTGCATCATGCTTTCCCTTTTAGTCTGGCCTTTTTCATGGGGCGCTGCCCGCGCAGGAGCAGCGCCATATCCGCGTCGTCTAATTTAGCGGCGCGTCGCGCAGGCGCTCGATTTCGTCGGAGAGTTCCACACCCTTGTCGGTGATGATCCGCTCCAGCACCCGCACCCGCTGCTCCAGCCGTTCCGTATGTGCCGCATATTGCGCGGTCTTTTCTGCGGTCTCATGGGACTGCGCTTCAAGCTGCCGCTCCTTGAGCGTGAGCCAACTGCGGAAACCCTTTGCGCCGATGGCGGCAAGTGGGATCAGTATCCAGATCCAAGTTGCAATCATGATATTGTCCCTTTTACTCGCGGCCGGTCTGCCCGACGGTATCTGAAAAGACGTAGTTTTTCGACCAGCGTCAGTTGGTTTCGACGAAAGGTAATCTACCTGGCGTTCAGCGCAGGCTATCGATTTCGTTCGCAAGGCGCGTGTTGCGGCTGGTGTAATAGACTTCGATGTCGGCCAGGCGGCGATCGATGTCGCGAAACTTGGAACGAACATCGCGCGTGCTGCGGGCGGGATTGCTCCGCACGCCTTCCCAGAACTTGGCGTCTTCCTTGTCCTGATACAGGCCCGCCGGCTTTTTGTCGGCTAGCCAGACCGCGATGCCATATGCGATCAGCGTCCAGGGGAAGGCACCCATCAGGGTGACGAGCACCGCGCCGACACGAACCCATATAACGTCGATACCCGTATAGTCGGCGATCCCGGCGCATACGCCGCTCCACTTGGCATTCTGCTTGTCGAGGTAGAATTTGGTTCTGCGAGCGGTCATGTCAGTCTCTCCGGTCGAAGCTGTAGTCGTCGCTGGCGGCGGGCCGAGCGGGGCGGAAATCGGGGTTGTCGGCGGCGATAATCCGCTCGATGGTGGCGAGCCGCTCGTCGAGGCGGCGGGCGGTCTCGTGCATCTGGTCGAGCATCGCTTCGTCTTCATTGGTGAGCGTCGCGGAGGTCTTCCATTTCGTGATGTAGTGGAAGATCACCCACGGCAGGCCAAGGAAGAGGATGCCGACGATGATGATCGGCAGGAAAACGTCTTCCATTGGATCAGCCTTCCCTGTTGTGCTGTGCGGCCTTCATCGCGGCGAGTTCGGCCTCGACCTTTTCGTCGGACTTGAGCGCAGCGATTTCTTCCTCCAGCGTCGGCGGCGTGCCGCCCAGGTTCATCGCATCAGCGCGCCCTTCGGCGAAATCGACACGCTGTTCCAGAATGTCGAAGCGAGCGAATGCGTCCTGCACCTTCTCGCCGGCATACATTTCGCGCACCTTCAGGCGCGTTTCGGCGCTTTCCATGCGTGTGGCGAGGCTGGTCTGGCGCGCGCGGGCCTCACGAAGTTTGGCCTGAAGCTTGGAGATATCTTCCTCCGAAGCGCTGAGCGCATCGTCCAGGACCGTAATTTCGGACTTGAGCTGATCGGCCATGTCGGCGGCCTTCTGCTTTTCGACCAGTGCGGCCTTGGCAAGGTCTTCGCGACCCTTTGAAAGAGCAAGCTGCGCCTTTTCAGTCCAGCTTTCCTGCAACGCTTCCAGCTTGCTGATGTGGCGGCGCATTTCCTTTTGGTCGGCGATCGTGCGGGCAGCGCCGGCGCGGACTTCGACCAGCGTTTCCTGCATTTCCATGATGATCATGCGGATCATCTTTGCGGGATCTTCCGCCTTGTCCAACAGGTCGGTGACGTTGGCAGCGATGATATCGCGAGTGCGGGAAAA
>JBPPMC010000211.1:0-4181 GCA_051305835.1 Sphingobium sp. | reverse complement strand
CCAGACTTCGCCCGGCAGCCCGCCGGCGATCCCGCCCCTTCGCGGAGCGACGTACCAAAAACAATTTCCGGTCAATTCGAGGTAGACGACCGTGAGGTACCACATTTCCCACGGCGTGAGCCACGGGTTGGGCCGTTGAAGCAGCCGGCACAGCGGATGCGTATGCGGCAACGGAGTTTGCTCGTGGGCCGCCTGTCCGGTATTTACGGAGAGGAACGGCCGCTGCCGCGCGACTTCCTGCGCGATGGCGTTCACCGCCGCGTATACCCACGAGGAGTAATGGCGAAGCTGCTCGGTCGCGTCGCCCGTCCACCAACCGGCGGTCGGCGGCGGGATCGGCGGGCCGCCGAACCGTTCCGGAGGAACGGGAGCCGCCTTCACCCGGGGGACGAGAGCGGAACGGAGGCGGGCGAGACCGAACATGGCGAAGGCTCCTTCGGAACGCGGCGATAACCCAGGCTGAGCAGGACTTGCAGCACCTCGCTCCATCCGGGGAAGCGCCGGCAACGCTTCCGGCGGTAGCGTTCCATCGCCTGGGCGAATTCCACCTCGTCCGCCGTCAGTTCCGAGCCGGGGAACACGTCGGACTCCGGACGAACCGGCGGCGGGATGGGTGGCGGCGGGAGCATGGGTCACGGGCGAACCGGGATAGTGAACGAGTGAACATGAATGACTATAAGTTCAGATTTGAGGTCCGTCAAAGGAATTCCCGGCGGAATCGGGCAAATCGACGTTCCCGGAAAAGCAAGCGAAAGCGTGGTAGAATTCCGGAAGTCACGCGGAGATAAGACAATGGCACGTTCGCTTCACGACGAGAGCGGTAAGCGGCTCGGCTGGTATCTATCCGAGGAGGAGTACATGAAGCTCATGTACGCCTACGCCAAGGCGGAGTTCGCCCGACAAGAGGCCGAGGAGAAACCGCGAG
This sequence comes from Sphingobium sp., assembly GCA_051305835.1. Classification (GTDB taxonomy): domain Bacteria; phylum Pseudomonadota; class Alphaproteobacteria; order Sphingomonadales; family Sphingomonadaceae; genus Sphingobium. The sequence goes on along the minus strand of JBPPMC010000211.1, from coordinate 3,256 downwards.
CAGCTACGCTGGTATGGAAGGGCAATCCCTGCACGTCGATTGATCAGATTCTGGCCATGTTTCACCAGCTCGAAAACGACCATCTATCCAAGGGTTGAAACCCTTGGCTAACACGTGTGATCCCTTTGGGATCAATTACAAGAAGTGATGTTCCGTGCTGGCCCCAAAGGGGCCACCTTTGCTAGCCAAGGGTTTCAACCCTTGGATTCATAAAGAGCTTTTCCCATGCTCCGCTTCCTCCCCCTGCTCCTCGCCGCCCTGCCCTGTCTCGCGGACGAACCCGCCAAGCCGCGCTACGAGACCAAGGCCAAGCACGATCCCGACGGCATCGGCAAGTTCTACCACGGCCGCGAGATCGCGCAGGTGATGGGCGCGGGGGCCAGCGCCTGGCTCGAACGCCCGGAGCGCGAGAAGGAGGAGGATCCGAAGAAACTACTGGACGCCTTGGAAATCAAGGAGGGAATGAGCATCGCGGACATCGGCGCCGGCAGCGGCTATCACGCCTTCCGAATGGCCCCGCTCGTCGGCGCGAAGGGGAAGGTGTACGCCGTGGACATTCAAAAGGAGATGCTCGATTTGATCTCCGCCAAGGCGAAGAAGGACGGCGTGGCGAACGTCGAGACGGTGCTGGGCGAGGAGAAGGATCCGAAATTGAAGGAAGCCAGTGTCGATCTGATCCTGATGGTGGATGTGTATCACGAGTTCGCGTTCCCCTACGAAATGACCGAGAAGATGGTGGCGGCGCTGAAGCCCGGCGGCCGCATCGCCTTTGTCGAGTTCCGCCTGGAAGACAAAACCGTGCCGATCAAGCTGCTGCACAAGATGAGCGAACGTCAGCTAATCAAGGAAATGGGCGAGTTCGAGAAGACGATGGAACACGCGAAAACTGTAAAGACCCTACCCTGGCAGCACGTTGTGTTGTTCAAGAAGAAGGATCCGAAGTAGACTGCCGTTCCTGAAAGGCTCAACCTGTGGGAGATGGTCGATGGAACGATTCGTGACTCGAATTCTTCATCGCTTCCTAGTTCTCGGCTTGGGATTGACTCCCGCCGGATGCTCGAAGTATGTGCGCGAACATCAATCGCTGGAATCGGGATCGGTTCGGATGACCGTCTGCCGGGATGTAGACCTGACGGACTACGATAGCTATGTCCTTTCCGTCTGGCTCAATGATCGGCCTGTTTTGGTCAAACATTGGCTTGGACGAATCTTCGAACCTGCCCGGTTCCAGCTGATCCAAATCACTGGAACGCTCGTCGGACTGGGAACTGAAGATGCGCCGCGCACCGTGCTGTTCTGGATCGACACGGCCACCGGAGCGCATTTTGGAAGCGACGAATACCAGCTCGTCAATCGGCCAAAGGACATCAAAAAAATCATCGAAGACGTGGGGTTCAAAATGGCGTGTTTCAGCGACCGCAAGCACTGATATCGAAGACCATCAAGCCCAACTATGCACCGCAACCGATATAATTTCTTTCAAGCCTTGGGTACTCGTGAGGGCACGGTATGACGACGCAAATCGAATCGTTGGGTCTAAGCCACCTCAACACTCAGGAACGGTTGGACCTGATCGACGAGCTTTGGGAGAGCGTGGGCGAAGAGATAACGGCGACACCCTTGTGCGATGAAGCCGTTCAGGAAATCCAGCGCCGACTCGCGGCCCATGTTGCCGATCCGAGCCATGCGGTTCCGTGGGAAGAAGTGGAAGCAAAGGCGCTCGCAAGGTTGCGCAAATGAGTCTGCCGCTTCGCCTTCTGCCGAAGGCTCGATTCGAATACGACGAGGCGGCCGACTGGTACGAGGCCTGCGGTGTGGGGTTGGGCATCGACTTCATCGCCCGAGTTCGGGCGGTCTTTCATCGGATCACGGCAACGCCCCGCATCCATGGAAAGGTGATGGGCAACGTACGCAAGGCGAACGTCTCAAGGTTTCCCTACATCGTGCTCTACGAAGAATTCGACGACGAAGTCTTGGTGATTGCCGTCTTCCATACGTCGCGCGATCCCAAGGAATGGGCGCGACGGGTCTGAGGAGAGATCCCATCGCCGACATTCCAAAGTTTAAATTGCGCACCCCTCCGTTAACGGGTGGGTCTGGTGCGTGCGCATACTGAAAATTCAGCCTCACGCCTTCGAGTGCAGGCCGATCATGTTCCCTTCCGTATCGACCACCAGCGCGATGAACCCGAATTCGCCGATGGAGAACTTCTCCTTGAAGACCTTGCCGCCCGCTCCGGCGACACGCCCCTGCTCCACCGCGCAGTCCGCGCAGTTGAAGTAGACGAGCGTGCCGCCGCCTCCGGCCTTCACGCCATCCATCTTCACCAGCGCCCCGGCCGCACCGCTTCCGCCCTGATGCATGGGGAAGGTGAACATCTCCAATTCCATGCCGGGCATCGGCATCGGATCGAGGGTGAAGTGGAAGACCGCTTCGTAGAAGGCCTTCGCGCGCTTCATGTCGTCCACGTAGATCTCGAACCAGCCGACAGGATTCTGGGACATGGCGGCTCTCCGGAAGGGGATGGGTCCGCCATTAGAATACGAAACCGAAACCGGCCTTTCCCTGCCCTTCCCGTTCGGCGTACACTCCCGCGCATGAACGCGGTCTCGTATCCCGCCGGCGCGCACGCCACCTTCGCCAAGGTCGAAGCGGGCTCGTTCTGGTTTCGCCACCGCAACGCCTGCATCTTGGATCTTTTGCAGCGCAAGCCACCCGGCGGAACGGTCTGGGACATCGGCGGCGGCAATGGCTTCGTCAGCCTGGCGATGCAACGTGCCGGGCACGAGGTCGTGCTTGTGGAACCAGGCGAACAGGGCGCGGCCACGGCCGAGACGCGCGGCGTGAAGCGCGTGGTGCGATCCACATTCCAGGAACTCGATCCCAAACCCGACTGTCTCGATGCCGCGGCGATGTTCGACGTGCTGGAACACATCGAACACGACCGCGATTTCCTGCGAACCTTGGCGAACGCCCTGCGAACCGACGGGCGCTTGTATCTGACCGTGCCGGCCTACCAATGGCAGTGGAGTGCCGAGGATACGGCCGCCGGGCACTACCGCCGTTACTCCGTGCGAAGCTTGAATCGAACGCTGACCGCGAGCGGATTCGCGGTGGAATTCGCATCGCCGTTCTTCGCGCCACTGGTACCGCCGTTGCTCGCACTGCGAACGATCCCAAGCGCGCTGGGATTGCGCCGGTCCGTGAACGAAAGTACGACCGCGAAGGAACACACGCTGCCATCGGGGTTCGCAGG
>JBPPMC010000332.1:0-42822 GCA_051305835.1 Sphingobium sp. | reverse complement strand
CTTTTCGAGACGGTGCTTGTGCTGGCATGATGTGCAGGGCAAGGCCGCTAACCGCTGAACGTCTTGGGGTTAAAGAGGACATACATGGCTAAAGTTATCGGAATCGATCTGGGCACCACCAACAGCTGCGTAGCTGTGATGGAGGGCGGCAAGCCCAAAGTGATCGAAAATGCTGAAGGCGCCCGCACCACGCCGTCGATCGTTGCATTCACCAAGGATGGCGAGCGACTGATCGGCCAGCCCGCAAAGCGCCAGGCCGTCACCAACCCGGAAAACACCATCTTCGCCGTCAAGCGCCTGATCGGCCGTCGTTTCGACGATCCGCTGACCAAGAAGGATATGGAACTGGTTTCCTATGCCATCGCAAAAGGCAGCAATGGCGACGCGTGGGTGAAGGCCGGCGGCGAGGAATATTCGCCTTCGCAGATCTCCGCCTTCACGCTTCAGAAGATGAAGGAAACCGCCGAGAGCTATCTCGGTGAGACCGTGACGCAGGCCGTTATTACCGTGCCTGCCTATTTCAACGATGCACAGCGTCAGGCAACCAAGGATGCAGGTCGCATCGCGGGCCTTGAGGTGTTGCGCATCATAAACGAGCCGACCGCGGCGGCGCTGGCCTACGGCCTTGACAAGCAGGACGGCAAGACCATCGCGGTCTACGACCTTGGCGGCGGCACCTTTGACATTTCCGTGCTGGAAATCGGCGACGGCGTGTTCGAAGTGAAGTCGACGAACGGCGATACCTTCCTTGGTGGTGAAGACTTCGACTCGAAGGTTGTCGAATTCCTCGCGGACGAGTTCAAGAAGCAGGAGGGAATTGACCTTCGTGGCGACAAGCTCGCTCTGCAGCGCTTGAAGGAAGCCGCTGAAAAGGCGAAGATCGAGCTGTCCTCGACGGCGACGACCGAAGTCAACCTGCCCTTCATCACGGCCGACCAGAACGGTCCAAAGCATCTGGTGAAGACCATCACGCGCGCCGACCTTGAGAAGCTGGTTGCCGAGCTGATCAAGCGCACGTTGGAGCCTTGCAAGAAGGCGCTTGCCGACGCGGGCGTAACGGCCAGCGACATCAGCGAAGTCGTTCTCGTCGGCGGCATGACGCGCATGCCGCGTGTTCGCGAAGTCGTGAAGGAATTCTTCGGCAAGGAACCCCACACGGGCGTCAACCCTGACGAAGTCGTTGCCATGGGTGCGGCTATTCAGGCTGGCGTTCTGCAGGGCGACGTCAAGGACGTGTTGCTACTCGACGTGACGCCACTGTCGCTGGGCATTGAGACGCTGGGTGGCGTGTTCACTCGCATGATCGATCGCAACACGACGATCCCTGCCAAGAAGAGCCAGGTCTATTCGACTGCTGACGATAATCAGCAGGCTGTGACGATCCGGGTCTTCCAGGGCGAGCGTGAAATGGCGGCCGACAACAAGCTGCTGGGTCAGTTCGACCTCGTAGGCATTCCGCCAGCGCCGCGCGGCGTGCCGCAGATCGAAGTCATCTTCGACATCGACGCAAACGGCCTCGTCAATGTGTCGGCCAAGGACAAGGGCACCGGCAAGGAGCAGCAGATCAAGATCCAGGCTTCGGGCGGTCTGTCCGATTCCGACATCGATCAGATGGTCCGCGATGCGGAGCAGTTTGCCGAGGAAGACAAAAAGCGTCGTGAAGGGGCCGAAGCGAAGAACAACGCGGAGAGCCTGATCCACACGACTGAGCGTCAGCTTGAAGAGCATGGCGACAAGGTCGACGCTTCGCTGAAGTCGGAAATCGAGACGGCGGTTGCAGCTGCCAAGTCTGCGGTGGAAAGCAATGACATCGAGGCGATGAAGACCAAGGCGCAGGATCTCGCGACGATTGCAATGAAGCTTGGTCAGGCCATTTACGAGAAGGAGCAGGCGGCCGGTGCGTCGCCGGGCGCAGACTCCGCGCCCAAGGCAGACGACGGTGTAGTCGATGCCGAATTCTCGGAAGTGGACGAAGACAGCAAGGCGTAAGCCGTGCCTTTACCCGTCACCCCGGTATAGTTGGGGTGACGGGGAAGCGCATCCGGGGGCATCATGAGCACCGAAGTTGATTATTACGAATTGCTGGAAGTTGATCGCGGTTGCGACGGTGCAGCATTAAAGAGCGCTTATCGCAAACTTGCGATGAAATATCACCCCGACAAGAACGGGGGATGCACCGATAGCGAAGCCAAGTTCAAGGCGGTCAGTGAGGCATATGCCGTGCTGAACGACCCGCAAAAGCGGGCCGCTTACGATCGTTTCGGGCATGCCGCGTTTCAAAATGGCGGCCCAGGTGGCGGCTTCAATGGCGGTGGCGGCGCGGGCGGCTTTTCCGACCTTGGCGATATTTTCGAGACAATCTTCGGCCAGTCCGGTTTCGGTGGCGGGGGACGTCAGGCTAATCGTCGCGGCGCGGATCTACGCTACGACCTCGAAATTGGTCTTGAAGATGCCTATCATGGCAAAGAGACGGAGATCGCAGTTGAAGTCTCAGCACCCTGCGAGACATGCGATGGATCTGGCGCGAAGCCCGGTACAGGCGCCAAGACCTGCAACACATGCGCCGGTCATGGACAGGTTCGTGCACAACAGGGCTTTTTCGTTGTCGAACGGACCTGCCCGTCCTGCCATGGCGCAGGCAAGGTCATCGAAAGCCCGTGCAGCAGTTGCCGGGGCGAAGGCCGTGTCGACAAGAAGAAGACGCTGTCCGTCAACATCCCCGCTGGTGTCGACGAAGGCACGCGTATTCGCCTGACGGGCGAAGGCGAGGCTGGGCCACGCGGCGCGCCTCCGGGCGATCTTTATATCTTCCTGCACGTTAAGCGGCATCAGATTTTCGAGCGCGAAGGTACGACGCTGTTCTGCCGCGCGCCGGTCAGCTTCACGACGGCTGCGCTGGGCGGCACCATCGAAGTGCCTGGCCTGGATCGTGAACGACATGAAATCCGCATTCCGCCAGGCATCCAGTCGGGCAAGCAGCTACGTCAGCGAGGTGCGGGCATGCCTGTGCTGAATGGCCGTGGGCATGGCGACATCGTAGTGCAGATCGATGTCGAGACACCTTCCCGCCTGACGGCCAAGCAGAAAGAATTGCTCGAAGCCTTTCGCGAAACTGAAACGGGTGAGGAATGCCCGCAGTCGACCGGCTTTTTCAGCAAGTTGAAGGATTTGCTGGGGTAAAAGCCGAACCGAAGTTTGAGTATCAAATTGCGAGCGGAGGATTAAATATCCTCCGCTATTCCGGCGTCGCGTCGATCTCGATTTCGTAATTCTTCAATGCCATCATGACATCGGCGTCCTTGGCGTATCGATGACGCAAGTCGGTCAGCTTGGCGTCCGATCCTGTGCAGAGATTTTGCACATTGTCTTCCAGATAGGCGCGACGCTCCTCGTCATACGGCTCCTCGCCGCGAAAATGGTCGCAGCCGTCGCGTGTAACCATGAAGTCTGTAACCTCTGCTGGAAATGGCGCAGTTTTCTGCGTCGCATTTCCACTATCATCGTTTTCCGGCAAATCCCGTACCGGCGTCTTGACCTCGACCTCCGCCATATTTTGCAAGACCTGATCGGTAACCATATTCTCTGCCGGCACGGGATCCGAAAGCGAGGCCACGGATGGAGATTGACCGGTTACTGCGTCGCGAGCAGGTGCACGGTCGCAGGCAGATGCGAACAGTGCCAACATGGCCGTAGCGCCCAGCTTTCTCACCCGATTTCCCTTCGTAAACTCACGATCAGGTCGGTTACGAGCGTGAGCCTTTGCGCCTCCTCATCAAGTATCGCGTGGAACGCCGCTTTCCTGTAGCTCGCTACCCGCTCGGGCGATAGCTGTGCTCCGGCAGGCAGTGCCGAAAGTACGATGTCGATCAAGCGCTCCGCCCCATGCAGGCGGCCCCACAGATAATCATTCTCACGATAGGCTCGGCTAAAGAACGCCCCAAAGTTGTTGAATTCCATGCCTCGCAGCGTCGCTGCGGCATCTGCCGGGCGGATCGCAGAGCAGTCCTCGGGCGAAATGCGGTCCACTTTCACTGGATCATATTCGTCCAGCCCTTCGCCCTGCAATAGCGGCAGCGTGGCAATGTCGAAGAACGGGAAGCCCAGATAGGCGAGCAGCATCTGCCGCCGTTCGGCTTTCGGCAGGCCCGAGAGGGCTTCGGACAACAGGGCCTCAGCGGCAATGTCGCAGCTGCGCAAGTCGCGCGCCGTGGCCAACGCAGCGATTACGGCCGCTGGCTGCTCCATGATGTCACCGGCTTTTTCTGCTAGTGCTTCCCGATAATATTCCGGCGTTTCCCGCTCCAGATACAGCGCCAGCCCGCCGTAAATTGCGTCGTGTATCGTCGTCAGTCTTTCGGGCGCAGACTCACTCTCGACTTCCAGCGTCTCCGCCAGACGCCGCGCGAGAAAGCGTAGCCGACGAACCCGAAAGTTCAGGTCATGATCGCGGAAGAACCCGATGGCCTCATCACTGGCGCTGGCCCGGCCATCGCCGCCCAGTTGATCGATACCGTTGCTGCGAATATGGCCCCAGATCACTTGCCGCGTCGCTTCACGCAGCATCACATTATCGTCGGGGCGGATGGCATGGAGCAGCCCGGCAATCTCATCCACGATCCCCGACAATTTGAGGTGCCCATATGCCGGGTATGCAAAACCCGCCGAAGCCGCAGCGCGCGCCTGCGCCTTGGCACGCCAGTTGGCAAGCCGTGCGGGTGTCGGGCGGTCGAGGAACAGTGTACCTCCCAAGCTGCTCTCGACATCCTGTTCGATCTGCGGACGCAGGGCATCGATGATCTGCCGCATGCGCATGATGCGGCGCGAGCGCGCTTCGATCGCTTCCAGATTATCGCGAATAGGCTGCTCGCGCGGAATATCGCTCAATGCCCCGAATATGGTCCGGAAGAAGCCCGGTAGCGGTGGCCTCTCGCCCTCCGCCAGAGCACGCGGTTCGCCGGTGCGGGTAAGGCGAATACTGCGGCTATGGGGTTTGGGATCGATATAGACAAAGCGCCGATCCACTTCCCTGCGTGAAGGGCGATTCCGAAGCGCGCCAATGGCCTGCGCAAAGGGCGCATTCGCCAGCACGGAGCCATCGATCAGGACTGCATCCTCAGCCTTTCCTAATGCACTATGGCGCGGCAATACGCGCTTGAGGAATCTCGCACGACCGGGCCAAGCGCGCTTGCGCTCTTCCAAAACCGCATCGAGCTCTCGCACCGTAAACGGCGGGAACGCGCCCGGAAAACTGGCCGTGGCCCGCGCCGCGAAAGTTAATTCCGCAGCATCGGCAAAGGCGCGATTTTCGACCGTATCCCGCCCTCGTGCCGAGAAGCCTATCGAAAGTCGGTGCTCCGTCTCCATCACCTGTGCCGGACTGTGCAGGGCGAGGCTTTGCGCATAGCCGCCGAAATCAGTCACGGTTACGAACAGATCGAGCGGATGCCCGTCAGGCAGCAGGGGTTTTCCGCCCGGAGCCGCCTCCATCGCTTCGAACGCGTCCAGCAGCATGTTGCTGAACACGGCACCGCCGAAGGGCGGTTCAAACCAGCGCGACCGAATGAACCGGGACAGTTTCGCGCGCACTTCCTCGCGCGTTTCAGGTGCGACAGTGCGCTCGACAGCATCCTCCGGCCGCCTCGCCGCCATCCACACGAGCGGCGATGCCCAGAATTTGCTGAACCGCGCCGCCGGTCTTGCATCCGGGTCCAGAAGCCGATCGATATCGGCATATTCCATCCAAAGATCGGTCAACGGATCAAGTGACTGCCCGGTCTCTATAGCTTGCGCTAGAAATATTCCGTTGATGCCTCCCGCACTCGCTCCCGCGATAATATCGGGCAGAATGCGAAGCCGCGTGCCGGTTTCGGCTTCAATCTCCGCGATCAGGGCGCGGTAAACGGCGCGGGAACTGTCTTGAGGCTCAACCTCCCCCATTGCATCATGATAGTCTCGGCTCGCGCGGGCGAGGTGCCAGATCTCCTTCGTGATGCCGTGCATGTAGATGGCAAGGCTGATCCCGCCATAGCAGACCAGCGCCAGCCGAAGTTCCTTCTCCCTCATCTTCTCTGCATGACGCATGCAAGCATGGTTGTCACTCAGGCCGCTTCGAATTCGGCCCATATGGGCAAGTGGTCCGACGCCTTGCGCGACGCCGCACTCAGGTGAACGCCGCAATCGACCAGCTTCAATCGCTCGCAATACATAATGCGATCCAGCCGAGCGACAGGCCGCCGCGCGTGAAAGCTGCGCCCGCACGGTGCAAAACTATAATGCCGCGCAAAGTCTGCAAGGCAGCCCCGATCGGCGCTCCACTCGTTGAGGTCACCCATCAGGACCGTGGGCATTGCAGCTCTTGCAGTTGCCGTATGGATCACTGCCGCTGCCTGCCTGCGACGCCACAAGCCGGACAGGTCAAGATGCATCCCGAACAGCCTCACGGAACTAGCCGGGATGGCAACTTCGGCCATGATGGCGCCCCGGGGCTCAAGACACGGCAAATGCACGAGATCATGGGCAGGAATCGCCATGTCCCTGCGTACCAATATCGCATTACCGTGCCACCCCATGCTGTTGGTATGCACGTCAAACGGCACCGCTTTATAGGGACTATGAGTTTCCAGCATCCATGGCGGAAGGACAGCCAGCCTTGGGCCAAAGCGCCGGTCAGCTTCCTGCAACGCGACCACATCTGCATTCAGTTCGGCCAGCACCTCAAGGATGCGTTCCGGGCTGCGGCGGCGATCCGTCCCGATGGCTTTACGGATATTATAACTGGCGACGCGAAAGGAAGACTGACTCATTCGCAGCCAATGCGCCACAACCGGCATTGTTTCCAGCGTGGGTTATAAAGAAGCACTGGCGTTCCTAATTTGTTCTGGTATGTGGACAACAGGCGAACGGGACGGACCATGGCAAAGGCAAAGCGCAAATTCGTGTGTCAGCAGTGCGGATCGATCTCTCCGCGCTGGCAGGGTCAATGCGATGACTGTGGCGAATGGAACAGCCTGTACGAAGAAGCCGGCGATACGATCTTCGCGGCCAAGCACGACCTTCAGACCGGCGGGCGCGCGCTTCAGATGGTCGCGCTCGACAGCCAGATCGCCCTGCCGCCCCGCGCCAGCACCAGCATTGCGGAGTTCGACCGGGCGCTCGGGGGCGGCCTGGTATCGGGTTCAGCGACCTTGATCGGCGGCGATCCGGGCATCGGCAAATCCACGCTTCTGCTACAGGCGGCGGCAAGGATGGCAATGCGAGGATTGTCGGTTGCCTACATCAGCGGAGAAGAAGCGGCCGATCAGGTGCGGCTGCGGGCGCAACGCCTAGGCTTGGGCAACGCGCCGGTTAAGCTGGCCAGCGCGACGTCGGTTCGTGATATCCTGACTACCTTGGGCGAGAACGAACCCCCTGCCCTGCTGGTCATCGACTCCATCCAGACGATGCACAGCGACCTGATCGAAGGTGCGCCTGGCACCGTGAGCCAGGTTCGTGCGTCGGCCCAGGAACTGATCCGCTTCGCCAAACAGCGCGGCACTGCCGTGGTGCTGGTCGGGCATGTGACCAAGGATGGCAGCATCGCTGGTCCTCGCGTATTGGAGCATATGGTCGACACTGTCCTCAGCTTCGAAGGGGAGCGGAGTCATCAATATCGCATATTGCGGGCCATCAAGAATCGCTTCGGCGGAACCGACGAGATCGGCGTGTTCTCGATGGCGGAAGAAGGACTGGCGGAAGTCGCGAATCCTTCCGCGCTGTTCCTCACCCATCGCGACGAATCAGTCACGGGCGCCACGGTGTTCCCGGCGCTGGAAGGCACAAGGCCGGTGTTGATTGAAATACAGGCGCTGACCGTTCGGCTTGCCAGCGGCGCAACGCCAAGGCGCGCGGTCGTGGGCTGGGACAGCGGCAGGCTGGCAATGATCCTCGCCGTGCTGGAGGCGCGTTGCGGCCTGAGCTTCTCGACCTGCGAAGTGTATTTGAATATCGCAGGCGGCTATCGTGTGTCCGACCCGGCAGCCGATCTTGCGGTCGCCGGGGCGCTGATTTCGGCGCTTGCGGAAAAGCCCGTGCCTTCCGACGCCGTGCTGTTTGGTGAAGTCGCATTGTCGGGCGAAATCCGGCCCGTTTCCCATGCGCCGATGCGATTGCGGGAGGCAGCAAAGCTCGGCTTTGACCGCGCGCTCGTGCCCGCTTCGGTCGCGGAGGGCGCGAAAGGCATTTCCGTCAATGGCTTCCGCACACTTGCCCAGTTTGTCGATCACATGCTGGGCCGGGGTTGATGCGCAAAGCGGACAAACATCCACTTGGTCCCCTTCCCACAAAGCCTCCGACACTCTAAGCCCGTCACGACATGACAGCACTCGATATTTTTGTTCTTTTCCTGATTGGCGGCGGCGCCGCTTTTGGTTTGTTCCGCGGCTTTGTCATGGAAACATTGTCGCTGATTGCGTGGGTGCTTGCGGTGTTCGCCATCCGCATGTTCCATGCTCCAGTGTCCGCGATACTCACCGAATATGTCGGTACGCCCAGCGGCGCGGCTGCGCTGGCTTTCGTGCTGGTGTTCGGCGTGACGTTTGCCATTGGCAAGTTCATCGCCAGCGCGCTCGGCGCGCGGACCCGCAAATCCGTTCTTGGCCCGGTTGACCGTGTTCTCGGCGCGGGCTTTGGCGCGATCAAGGGGTTGATAGGCGCAACGCTGCTCTTCATGGCATTCACACTCGTCTATGACACCATCTACGGCGGTGGCACGACGCGTCCCGACTGGCTCAAGTCGTCGCGCACCTTTCCTCTGCTGGATGCCAGCGGCCGCGCGATCAGCGAGTTTCTCGAAGAACGGCGCAACGCCGGGACCAACGCGCAATAATGTCGGCAAGCCTTCTATCGGACGGTAATGTCCCCTACATGAAGCCGATGAGCGCACCCCTTTACAACAATGATATCTTACGGTTGGCGGTAAGCATACCGCATCACCAACGGCTCGCTGATCCTGACGCCAGCGTAGAACGACGGTCGGCGACATGTGGCAGTCGCGTGACGGTCGACGTGCAGATGGATCCTGAAGGACGTATCGCCAATCTGGGCCTCGAAGTGCGTGCCTGTGCGCTGGGGCAAGCATCGGCGTCGCTTATGGCGGCACATGCCGTTGGGCAAAGCGCTGTCGCGTTGGCGGAGGCGCGCGACAAACTCGGCGCGTATCTGACCGGCAATACCGACGATCTTGATTTCTGGCCCGGCCTCAATGTTCTGGCCGCAGCGCGCGATTATCCCGCGCGCCACGCATCAATTCGCCTCAGCTTCGATGCCGTCGCGCAGGCCGCCTCCGACGCTGCCAAGGCGAACGCCTGATGGCCATCGAAGCCGTCAGCGCCACCGAGATCTTATTGACGGAAGGGGTGATCCTGCTCGGCGCGGGCGTGGCATTCGTGATGCTGTTCCGACGCTTCGGGCTTGGCGCTGTGCTGGGTTACCTTGTTGCAGGCGCCGTCGTGGGGCCGCAGGGGCTGGCGCTGGTCGGCGGAGGTCAGTCAAAACTCGCCATCGCCGAAATCGGTATCGTGCTGCTGCTGTTCCTTGTGGGCCTCGAACTTAATCCGACGCGACTCTGGCGACTGAAGCGGGACATTTTCGGGTTAGGCTTGCTTCAGGTCATTGCCTGTGGATTGGCGCTGACCGGCGTCATCTTCTTGCTCACAGGCTTTAGCTGGGGCGCAGCGCTGGCGCTGGGACTGCCCCTCGGGCTGTCCTCGACAGCGCAGGTTCTGCCCAGCCTGAAAGGCAGCGGACGGATCAACTCGCCCTTCGGAGAAAAGGCGTTTTCGATCCTGCTGTTTCAGGATTTGTCCATCGTGCCACTGATCACGATCATCGCCGCACTGTCCCGCAATCCGGCAGATGCCGCCGGGCCGCCGGGATGGCAGATGGCGCTCTACACCGTAGCGGCGATTGCGGGACTGGTACTTGCCGGCCGCTTCCTGCTTCGTCCGTTGTTAGTACTGGTCGGCAATCTGGGCGAGCGTGAATTGTTCGTCGCCGTGGGATTGTTCACGGTGCTGGCAAGCGCGGCGCTGATGCACAGCCTGCATCTTTCGACGGCCTTGGGCGCATTTGTCGCGGGCGTTATGCTGGCCGACTCGCCCTACCGGCACGAAATAGAAGCGGATGTAGAGCCGTTCCGCTCGATCCTGCTCGGCCTGTTCTTCCTGGCCGTCGGCATGGTGCTGGACCTGCATGCGATCATGGCCAACCCGCTGTTCGTGATCGGCATTGCGGTCGTGCTCGTCGCGGTCAAGGCGGTCATCATCACCGGCCTTGCCCGTTTATTCGGCATCGATTGGAGGCAGGGCCTGGCACTTGGCCTGTTGCTAAGTCAGGGCGGCGAGTTCGGCTTCGTGCTGTTTGCGCAGGCGCAAAATGCACTGTTGATTGCACCCGAAGCCGCCAGCCTGTTCAGCGCCATCGTCACGGTCTCGATGGCGACGACGCCATTCCTGATGCTGTTCGCCCGGCGATTGGAATTTGCAGCGCCAAAGGACGGCTCCGAACTGGATGGCCCGGAGGGGGCGCCGCAGGGGACAGCCCTGGTCATCGGTTATGGCCGCTTTGGGCAGACCGTCGCGCAAATGCTGATGGCGCGCGGTTGCGCCGTCACGATGATCGACAAGAAGCCTTCGCAGATCGAAGTCAGCAGCCGGTTCGACATGAAGGTCTATTATGGTGATGGCACCCGGATCGATTTGCTACGGCGTGCGGGCGCGGACGACGCCCGCATCCTCGCCTTCTGCATCGATGATCCGAGCCTGGACCGAAAGATTCTGGGGCCGATACTGGAGGCATTCCCGCAGGCAGCGGTGTTCGTCCGCGCGTTTGACCGACGCCAAGTCATGCGCCTCACCGAACTCGATCTCGCCGGGGTCACGCGTGAAGTATTCGAATCGGCCATTTGCATGGGGCTACAGGCACTCGAAGCTCTTGGCATTGATGATCAACAGCGGCAGGAAATCGAGCGCCAGTACCGCGAAATCGATCAGCAGCGGCTGGACATACAAGTGGAAACGGGTGATCTCCTGTCCGCACGGGGCATGATGTACAGTGCCGGTCACAGGGCGCATTTGTCGCCAGGCCATGTAGCCGAAGAGGATGCGCTGACGTGATAGGATTGCTTGCCGCTTTATCCGCTGCGCTGGCCATAGCGGCTGGTGCGTTCGGCGCGCACGGAGCGGCCTCTCCGCAGGCGGCGGAATGGCTTCGAACGGGAGGGATGTATCAACTGGTGCATGCCGTCGCAGCAGTGGCGATAATGAACATTGCACGCGGCCCGGCCGGACTGATGTTGGCGGGCGGCGCGATATTCGGTGGCGCGCTGTATGTGATGGCGCTTGGCGGGCCGAAGTGGCTCGGGGCAATCACGCCTATCGGCGGCACGCTGTTGATTGCGGCTTGGCTATGGCTTGCCTGGATTTACTTTCGCGGCTGACTTGCCGACGCTTCGACATTTGTCGGAACAGTAAACGACGGCTTCCCAATCCCGCGCCCATTTCTTGCGCCAGGCAAATGGCCGATTACAAACCGGGCAGAGTTTTGACGGCAGGTTCGCTTTGGCGACGCCGTTAGGCATCAGCGCCGCTCTTCATCCAGAAATGCAGCGATTTCCGCCAAGTCCACATCCTTGGCAACAAACGTCTGCCCTATTCCGCGCGCAAGCAGGAACGGCAGCTTGCCACCCGCCATTTTCTTGTCATGCAGCATATGCGCAACCAACTCCTCGCCCGACGCGGCCACATGGGCGGTGGGAAGATCATAGGGCAGACCGACCGCCTTTAGATGCGATGTAACCCGCGCGGCTTCCGCCGGATGACACAAGCCTTTTCGCGCGGAGAAACGAAACGCCAGAGCCATGCCTGCCGCCACGCCTTCCCCATGCAGGAGCGTGTCGGAAAAGCCGGTGTCAGCCTCCAGCGCATGACCGAACGTATGCCCCAAATTTAGCAGCGCTCGCCGCCCGGTCGTCTCCCGCTCATCATCGGCGACGATCGCAGCCTTTGCCCGCACGCTCTTCTCGATTGCATAGGCGCGTGCTTTGCGGTTCCCGGCGATAAGAGCAGGCCCATTTTCCTCGCACCAGTCAAAGAACGGCGCATCATCGATCAGCCCATATTTCAAAACTTCGGCATAGCCCGCCGCGACTTCTCGCGTTGGCAGCGTGTCGAGCGTTGTCGGATCTATCAGCACGAAGGCAGGTTGGTGAAACGCGCCGACCAGGTTCTTTCCCGCTGCGCTGTTGATCGCCGTCTTGCCGCCTACTGAACTGTCCACTTGCGCGAGCAAGGTCGTCGGCACCTGGACGAAATTGCAGCCGCGCTTCAGGATCGAAGCGGCAAAGCCAACAAGATCCCCAATCACGCCCCCACCCAGCGCAACGATATGGTCCGTTCGCTCGACTTCCAACGCCAGCAGGCGGTCGAGCAAAGTCTCCAGAAAACGCCAGCTCTTCGTGCTTTCGCCGGACGGCAGGACAATGGGTTCGATCGTGATATCCGCGGCGGTCAGGGCGCGTTCCAGCCGGGTCAATTGCGCGGCGGCTACGTCATCATCGGTCACGACGATCAACCGCCCATTACGCGCAAATCGCCGAAGATGCGTGGCGGCCTCATCAAGAGCGCCTTCGGCAATAACGATGTCGTAGCTGCGGGCGCCCAGTGTTACCGGCACGATGGTCATAGATTCAAAGCCTTCAGAATTGTCTCCACCGCGGCATCATGCGGCGCTGCGACGCTCCGCACATGCACCGGAGCGAGCGCGTAAACCGGGTTACGGATTGCAGCGAGTTCAGTCAGCACGTCCCGCGGGCTACGCCCTTTCAGCAAGGGCCGCCCTTCCCTGCGCGAAACCCGGTCAACCAATATGTCGATGTCCGCGTCCAGCCATACGGCCGTTGCCATCGACAGAATCAGCGCGCGGGTATCGTCCTGCATGAATGCGCCGCCGCCCGTCGCGATAACCTTCGGCGCGCCATCAATGAGTCGTGCAATGACGCGGCGTTCCCCGTCGCGGAAATGCGCCTCGCCGTATCGCTCGAACATTTCGGTTATCGACATGCCTGCCGCTTCTTCGATAGCCTCATCGGCATCAACGAACGGAAGGCCCAGACGTGCTGCCAATCGCCTGCCCACCGTAGATTTCCCGACTCCCATCATGCCAATCAGCACGATCGGTCGCGGGCTGCCGGCAGAGCCTGTAGCGGCGGTGGATTTGCTGTTTCGTTGCATGGCGAGCGGGGCTATACAGCCAGCCGTCCGGAAGGGCAAAAGCCGATTTCAAGGCGAAACGAACCCTGCCCTGCGCCATTTCTCTGGTAAACGGGTGGCCTCTCGCCCTAAGAAAGTGTCATGAAGATCAAACGTCAGAACAGCAGTTTCGAAAGCCGCCCTCGTCGGCGCAACGCACTGCCCGTAATCCCCATCGTCCTCCTAGTCCTACTGATCGGCCTCCTTTGGCTGGCTTGGACGCGGGGTGGTGAGCAGCCACAGACGCGCGTCGAAAAGGCGATACCCGCCGAGAAGCTGGGTAAATAGGCATAGCATTGCAGCGGCGGGGCATCTTCTTTGCAGCGAGCCTGCTGGCGGGCGGCGCCGTATTTGCGCTGACCGTGCCGGTACTGGACGCCGGCTTTGCGCAGGAAAGCCCCGAGTCGCTGCTACCTCCCGGTTTCGGCGATGCGCCGCCTCCGGAGCGCCCTCGCGCATCCGATGCGCGTCCGTCCACGACTATCCCGGTTCAACCGGCGACTGTGCAGCCTTTGCCATCAGAGGCACTGGATCTCGGGCTGGCCGATAACGCCTCCAATGCTGCCGAAGATGTTGCGCTTTCCGAAGAAGAATTGGCGGCTCAGGCAGCGAAATATGATCTGCCCGATAGCGCGCGCCGGTCCCTCGATCGCATAGGTCCTCTGACGCCGGAGACGCGCGGGCTGGCAGCCAATGCCTTCGGGCGCGAATCGGGACAGTTTCTGGCGACACTGATGAAGCAGAGCCATGCGCCGTTTGCTTCCCGCTGGGTCTCCATCCTGCTCCGCCGTGCCTTGTTGTCAGCCACGGACACGCCCAAAGATATCAACGGCGCGGACTTCGTTGCGGAGCGCGCCTGGTTATTGCTGCGCATGGGCGAAGCGGATGCCGCACGGATGCTGGTACAAAGCGTCGATCCTGATCGCTTCACCGCGCGATTATATGCGATCGCAATGCAGACCTATCTGGCGACGGCCGATCCGGCTGGCCTGTGTCCACTTTCCGGCAGCGCGCTCAAGACAAGCGAAGAACCGGGCTGGCAACTTTCGAAGGCGATCTGCGCGTCTTTTGCAGGCGATCAGGGCACGGCTAGCGGCGTCCTTAATCTCGCACAGCGCCGAGGCACGGCCACCGGCGTCGATTATCGCCTTGCCGAAAAAGTGGTCGGCGCCGGGTTCAATGCCCGCCGCTCGGTGAAGATCGAGTGGGAGGGTGTCGACAGCCTCACCGCATGGCGCTTTGGTCTGGCGACCGCCACCAATGTGCCGATACCGGCTGCGCTCTGGAGCACGACGGGCGCGCACGTTCGGGCGTGGGAAGCGCGGGCACCTACCTTATCGGCATTCCGGCGATGGGACAGCGCTAATGTCGCGGCGCGGCTGGGCGTATTCTCCAATGCAGCGCTGGTCGACTATTATGGCGACGTTGCGGCGGACCCCGATGTCACTGATGCGATCCGGGATCGAACCGATGCCTTGCGCGATGCCTACGCGGGAGACACGGTAAGCGCACGGATCAGTGCGATGCGGACTCTGTGGAAGACCGACAACGGCGTCGATTATGTCGGCCTGATCGTCGCCGCGCGCGCTGCCGCTGCGCTGCCGGTCGCCACCGCCGATGGGGAAGATGTGGCGCATCTGATCGCGGCCATGCTTAGCGCGGGATATGATCGCAGCGCCGCCAATTGGGCGCGCGCACTTGGTCAATCAGACGGCGTAGCGGAGCAGGATGCATGGGCGTTGCTTGCCCTGGGCGCACCCTCGCCCGTCGTAGAGATTACAGGCAATCGGATATCAGGCTATATCGAAGCCGCTGGACCGCTTAAAGGCCGCATGCTGCTGGCGGGCTTGGCGGGTCTGAACAGAATTTCCGGGAGCGATGCAACCTCGCTCGCTAACGACAACGGATTGAGATTGGCGCCGCATAGCCGCTGGGCGCGCGCCATAGGTGCTGCTGCTCAACGGGGGGAAACCGGCACTGTGGCGCTACTCGCCGGGATCGGCATGCAGGCCGCCGACTGGAGCCGGGTGCCACCCGAACATCTCTATCATATCGTAGCAGCACTGCATCGCGTTGGACTGGACCCCGAGGCGCGCATGATCGCGGCCGAGGCAATTGCGCGGCTATAGGGGTGTCGGACGACACGCCACTCATTGACCGCTTTCTTGAAATGATGGCCGCCGAACGAGGCGCGGCGCGCAATACATTGACCGCCTACCGTACTGATTTGCTTGCCGCGTCGGAAGCCATCGGCGGACTGGAGCAAGCGGATAATAGGCGGCTGGAAACACTCGCCACGCTCTGGTCGCAGCTATCCGGGTCGACGGTTGCGCGTAAAGCGTCGGCCCTTCGCGGCTTCTATGCCTTCCTTCAGGAGGAAGGCTTCCGTGCCGACAATCCATCGACGGCCCTCCCCCGCCCGGCGCTACAACGTCCCCTTCCCAAGATAGTGAGCGCCAACGATGTCGACCAGATCTTCGCGGTCATCGCGGAGCGATTGGACGTTGCACATCCCTCGCCGCTGGATCTGCGCCTCGCGGCTATGATCGAGTTGCTCTATGGATCGGGATTGCGCGCGACCGAACTTGTTTCGCTCCCTCGCCGCGCGCTGGCGAGCGACCGGCCATTCCTGATCTTGCGCGGTAAGGGCGGGCGCGAGCGGATGGTGCCGATTTCGGATCGCGCGCGCGCTGCTGTGGCAAACTGGTCCGCCCTCGTACCGAATGAAGCGCTGTGGCTGTTCCCGTCTGGAAAGAGCCACCTCAGCCGGATTCGGCTATATCAGATGGTGAAGGATCTGGCCGCGGCGGCAGGCATATCTCCTTCGCGGGTCAGCCCCCATGTTCTGCGCCATGCCTTTGCCACGCATCTGCTGGAGGGCGGTGCGGATTTACGCTCGCTGCAAACGATGCTGGGTCATGCGGATATTGCCACAACCCAGATTTATACGCATGTTGAGAGCGCCCGGTTGGTCGCTCTGGTCAACAGCCGTCATCCGCTCGTTGACCTGAAGCCACGCGCGTCCTAACGCGAGCCTCATGGTCACTTTCCTTGATTTCGAAAAGCCTATTGCCGCGCTTGAGGCGCGCATTTCCGAACTTCGCGAGACGGCGCGCGAAGGCGATCTTTCCATCGATAGCGAGATCGACAAGCTACAGCAGCGTGCCAACAAGTTGCTGGGCGACACCTATGCGCGGCTGACGCCGTGGCAGAAAACACAAGTCGCCCGCCATCCCGACCGGCCGCATTTCAAGCATTACGTAGAAGGTCTCTTCGATGAGTTCGTGCCGCTGGCTGGAGATCGCGCTTTCGGCGACGACCAGGCCATTCTTGGCGGTTTTGCGCGGCTCGACGGACGACGCATCATGGTCATTGGCCATGAAAAGGGCGACGACACTGTCACCCGCCTCAAGCATAATTTCGGCATGGGCAAGCCGGAAGGCTATCGCAAGGCGATCCGCCTGATGCGGCTTGCGGATCGATTCGGGCTGCCGGTCGTGACGCTTGTCGACACTTCAGGAGCGTTCCCCGGCGTGCAAGCGGAAGAACGCGGGCAAGCGGAAGCGATCGCGCGCTCCACCGAACAATGCCTCGCGTTGGGCGTGCCGATGGTCGCCGCAGTAGTCGGTGAAGGTGGGTCAGGCGGTGCCATCGCATTGGCGGCGGCGAACCGGGTGCTGATGTTCGAGCATGCCGTATATTCGGTGATCTCGCCCGAGGGCTGCGCCTCCATCCTCTGGCGAACCGCGGACAAGGCCAGCGATGCGGCAACTGCGATGCAAGTGACGGCGCAGCATCTCAAGACGCTGGGCGTTATAGATGCCATTGTGCCGGAACCCAGAGGCGGCGCGCACCGCGCGCCCGCCGAGGCGATAGCGGCGCTGCGCAGCGCATTGATCCAGCATCTGGACCAGCTTTCGGCACTGGGATCGGCAGCGTTGACCAGCGACCGTGCTGACAAGTTCCTGTCGATGGGAACCTGAACCCCCGGCCTGCGTCTTTCATTTCTATGAATCAGAAAACGGGGGAATGATGCGCAAATCATTGAAAGTGACAGGGGTCGCTGCGGCAACGGCAGCGGCGGTCCTAATGCTATCACCAGCCACCGGGCAGCAGCGTGCCATGTCGACGGTGTCTTCGATAAGCGCCCAGGACAAAGCGGAGGGCGCAAAGGCACATCCTCAGTTGTTGCAGGAATTTGGCGGCGCATATTCCGGACCTCAGGGCAGCTATGTGACTATGGTCGGACGGAAAATCGCCGTGCAATCGGGCCTTTCAAATGCGCAGAGCGACTTTACGGTCACCTTGCTGAACTCACCCGTTAACAACGCCTTCGCGATACCCGGCGGCTATGTCTATGTGACGCGGCAGTTGATGGCGCTTATGAACGATGAGGCCGAACTTGCCGGCGTGCTCGGGCATGAAGTGGGCCATGTGGCGGCACAGCATGGTCAGCGGCGGCAGAAAGCTGCCAGCCGCAACGCCATCGGCGGCACCCTGCTACAAGTTCTGGCGGGGGCAGTTCTTGGGGACTCCGGCCTTGGCAGCATTTTGCAGCAGGGCATCGGCACCGCCAGTCAGGCGCTGACCCTCAAATTTTCGCGCAGTCAGGAATATGAAGCTGACGATCTGGGCGTACGTTACCTTGCCAGCGCGGGATACGATCCGCGAGCATTGTCATCCACATTGGCTTCGCTTGCCGCACAGAACGCACTCGATCAACGACAGGCGGGAAACAGCCGTTCTGTCCCTGAATGGGCAAGCACCCACCCCGACCCAGAGGCGCGGGTATCGCGTGCCTTGCAGCGTGCCAATGCTACCGGCGCGGCAAGCACGTTACGCAACCGGGACGCGTTTCTGACGGCGCTGAATGGCACGCTCTATGGCGACGATCCGAAGCAAGGTGTGATCGAGGGGAATGTGTTTCGTCATCCGGAGCTAAAACTGTCGTTCGCAATTCCCTCAGGATACACGATGGAGAACGGCACATCGGCCGTGAGCATCACTGGCGCGAACGGTCAGGCGCAGTTTGCCGGAGCAACCTATAATGGCAATATAGCGGATTATATCGGCAAAGTTTTCAGCGGTATCGCCAAGAATGCGGGCATCGCTCCCGATGCGATTGAAAGAACAACAATAAATGGCCTGCCGGTGAGCTATGCCAGCGCCCGTGCCAATGCGCAGTCGGGACCAGTCGACGTCACCGTGTTCGCTTATGAGTTCGGCCCGAAAACAGCTTATCACTTCGTACTGATAGCGCCTGCGGGCCGTGGAATAGGGCCGTTCGAGCCGATGCTGGGTTCGGTCAGGCGGCTAACTACGCAGGAGGTGGCTGCAATCAAGCCGCGGCGCGTTAATGTGCTTTCTGTGAAGGCGGGAGACACCGTGGCGTCTTTAGCAGCACGGATGGCCTACACCGATTTGCGCGAAGACCGGTTTCGCGTTCTGAATGCCTTGCCCGGACGTGCGGCGTTGCGATCAGGCCAGAAGGTGAAGGTCGTAACCTATTGATACACAGCGAAAAAAAGGCGGCGAAGCAATTCGCCGCCCTTTTCTGTTAGTAATCGCTTAATTCTTGGCGACGTTCTCCGAAACCTTGTTAAAGGTGTTCGACAAGCTGGAACCCAGCGAACCCATTGCGGTGATGGCAGCAACTGCGATCAGGGCAGCGATCAGGCCATATTCGATAGCCGTTGCGCCCTTGTTGTTCTTCAGCATTTCACGAAACTTGATCATGGTGTTTTCCCTTCTCAGTAATTTTCGGAGCCAGATTCGGGCACCGTTTCTTGGTATTCAGGAGGCTATAATTTGGCAGATACGTTATTGAATGGCTTGGCCACTTGACTGCCTAAATTTGTCAACGCGGCGATGGCCGCAATTGCAATGAAGGTAGCAATCAATCCGTATTCGATTGCGGTCGCACCCTTATTGTCTTTGAAAACCCGAGTAACGATCCGCCCGCCAAACATATATAAACCCACCAATCTTGCTTCCCTGATGTACCAAGAAAGCCTGATCCTTTTATGAGAGCTAGGTTTCCAAAGATTTAACGCGGCACATTTAATTGTCAGAAATCTATAGTTAATATATGTTTACTTTAATTTTATTTCGTCGGGATACTAAGCGCACCTTGATCAGCCCAATCACAACTGCTCCTCGCCGCCAAAAGATGCGGCGCATCCCCGCCGATCGAGGACTGGAATGTAAGGAAAGTTGGGTTAATAGATTGTCACTATGATCCCTGAACACATTGAAACCGTCTCGCTGCTGCATGTCGTCGCCGTTGCTCTGGTTGATCACGATGGGCGCGTATTGCTGCAACAGCGGCCTCCGGGGGGGTCGCTTTCCGGCCTCTGGGAATTTCCCGGCGGCAAGATCGAGCCTGGTGAAACACCGGAAGCTGCTCTGGTGCGAGAAGTCCACGAAGAACTGGGCATATCGACACATGCCAGTTGTCTCGCGCCCGCCGCCTTTGCGAGCGAGACACTGGGCGATCGGCATCTGGTCATGTTGCTTTATGTCTGCCGAAAATGGTCCGGCATGCCAGAGGCCAAACATGCGACGGCACTGCAATGGCTGCGCC
The DNA here is from genome assembly GCA_051305835.1 of Sphingobium sp. GTDB lineage: Bacteria > Pseudomonadota > Alphaproteobacteria > Sphingomonadales > Sphingomonadaceae > Sphingobium. The sequence continues at coordinate 22,956 of JBPPMC010000332.1, read as the reverse complement.
CGGCGCAAATGTATGCCGTACCTATGCCAAAGGCGGATTTGCCTCTCATCGGAATCCTGGATGCTCTGCTTTAGCTCTCCGGTTCGGCTTTTGGCCTGAGCGCCGCTGCCAGCGATACTGTGGCGCTTCCACGCCGTGCCGGGGCCGGTTGACTGGCATCCGGCTTCCATCCTGAGAGATAGGCTATAGCGAACTTCTCCGCAGTCTTGCCGTTAGCATCGGCAGACTGCGCGAATGCGGACGCGGCGCGGGCAATCACGGCCCGGTCAAGGCTAGGCGGCCTCGACAACAACATGTTCGAAGCGGCCATGCCTCGGAGATCTGCGAACAGCCCGAAAATGCTGCCATAGCGGACCACCAACATGTCACCGTCAGCAACGGGCATTGCATAGCCGGTGCGGCTGAGCAAATCGCCAGCGGCCCGCACGTCGATCTGCGGGTGAATATGTTGCCCGGCACGATCTTCTTCCGCCGCAAGCAAAGCCGCACGCAACACAGGTAACGACCCCGCCGCCAGGAATGCAGCCAGAAGCAAACCATCCGGCCGCAAGGTGCGTCGCATCAACACCAGCGCACCTGGCAGGTCATTAACGCTGTCCAAGGTGCCACATGCCAGAATGAGGTCGAAGCTGTCATCTGCAAAGGGAAGCGCATCTTCATCCGCCTGTATGCCGTCTACTGCCGCAGCGTTGGCATAGCCGGGGTCAGTACAAACCACCCTCTTCCCCGCCGCCACAAGTTGCGAGGCGAGGTAGGTATCGGGACAGCCAATCACCAGCACATCCACAAAGTCGCGCTGAACATCCGTGAGCCGGTCAAGCAGTTCGTCGGCCATGTGCCGGTATAGGAAATCATGCGCGGCAAAATCGCGCGATGCCCGGTCACGGCGCATAGCCCTTAACTGGCGATCGAAGATATCGGGGGTTTCGACGGAAGTGGACAAAGCATTCACCGGTAAACATGAGCGACGGAACGCCTTGTGCTCTGCCGCTCGGCAGTGAACAAGAGGGATATGGGCGCCCTGCCACTTCCTCTCCTAAGTCTGACGCGCGAAGTGCTGAACTATGCGCTTCCGCCACGGTGTCCGGGATGCGGCGTCATCGTTGCCGATGATGATCGATTTTGCCTGCAATGCTGGGGCGGAATGACATTTCTGGGTGACCCCTGCTGCAATCGCTGCGGTGTGCCGTTCCCCTACGATATGGGCGAAGAGGCACTTTGTGGCGCCTGCATAGCAGATCCGGCCGGCGTAGACCGGATCCGGGCGGTTCTCGCTTATGGCGACCTTGCTCGAACAGTCGCCTTGAAGCTCAAATATGGACGCAGAATCGGACTTGCCCGGTTGATCGCGCAGCACATGGTCCGGCACCTACCCTTAGATCGGCGCGATAATATGCTCATCATACCTGTGCCGCTGCACCGTTGGCGGTTATGGTGGCGCGGGTTCAATCAGTCCGCCGTCATCGGCGATCGTCTCGCGACCTTGACCGGGATTAGCTTGGCCAAGGAGGTTCTGATCAGGACCAGGCGCACCCCTCCCCTGCGCAGCATGACCCCCAGGGCACGACAGAAGACGGTACGCGGTGCCTTCGGTCTGGAAAGCAGGGCGCGGGAAAAACTGGCCGGCCGCGACATCATCCTCATTGATGACATTTACACCAGCGGCGCAACGGCCGACGCCTGTGCAGTAGCCTTACGCAAAGGAGGTGTTCGTTCCGTCCACTTGCTGTGCTGGGCGCGTGTTTTGCCGGAGTTGGACGATGGCGCAGATTGACAAAGCGATGCGCGCCGCCAATCTTCCCCTCTAAGGAGTTGTTATTTTCATGGCCAAAGTTGAAATCTATACCAAAGCATTTTGTGGGTATTGCGCGCGCGCCAAGGCTCTGCTGAACGACAAAGGCGTGTCGTATGAAGAATATGACATCACCATGGGCGGACCGAAGCGCGCGGAAATGCTGGACCGGTCCAACGGCGGTGCCACAGTGCCGCAGATTTTCATCGACGACAGCCATGTCGGTGGAAGCGATGATCTGGGAAAGCTCAACCATGAGGGCAAATTGGACGCGCTCCTGGGCCTGTGACCATTATGCGGGCAGCCCTGTTTCAGATGACGAGCGGGATTGATCCTGCAGCGAATGCCGACGCCATTGTGGATGCCATGCATCGCGCCAAGGCGGGCGACGCCGAGATTCTTTTTACGCCGGAAATGGCAGGCTATCTCGACAGAGATCGTAAGCGCGCGGCGGAGCGGATCACGACCGAGGCGGACAATATTGTTCTAGCACAGATTCGTGAAGCTGCCGTTCGACTGGATATCTGGGTGCATATTGGATCGCTGGCATGCGCTGGCGAAAGAAACGATGGGCGATGGAGCAACCGCTCATTCCTGATCGATAGCACCGGCGCGATTCGCGCACGGTATGACAAGATGCATTTGTTCGACGTTGACCTTGCCACTGGTGAAAGTTGGCGGGAGTCGAGTGTCTATAGCCCTGGCGAAGCGCTGGTCGTCGCGGATTCGCCCTGGGCGCGTTTTGGCATGTCGGTCTGCTATGATGTGCGCTTTCCCGATCTCTATCGGGCGCTCACCGATGCGGGTGCGACAGTCTTGCTTGTGCCCGCGGCCTTCACAGTACCCACTGGAGAAGCGCACTGGCATATCCTCTTGCGCGCTCGCGCAATCGAAGCCGGCGCTTTTGTCATCGCAGCCGCGCAGGTCGGCACGCATGAGGATGGACGTGTCACTTACGGGCACAGCGTCGTTATCGATCCCTGGGGCGATATCCTGCTCGACATGGGAAGCGATCGCGGTATTGGCTTTGTCACTCTCGATCTGGATGAAGTGAATAAAGTGCGTGCCCGCATTCCTGCCATAGCCAACCGCCGGGTGATCCCGGAATGCGTGTCCGTCGCATGATCGTATTCGATTTGAAATGCGTGCCGCACGGCCATCCTTTTGAGGCGTGGTTTGGATCGTCGGACGACTATGAGGATCAGCAACGTCGCGGCTTGCTGACTTGCCCGACATGTGGCGATCCTACCGTAGAAAAAGCCCTCATGGCCCCGGCGATCCCAGCAAAAAGTAATCGCCGTTCCGATAGCATCACCGTACCGATGGCACAGGGACCGCAGGCACTTGAAGCGGTAAAGGCGCGCGCATTGCTAGAGAAAATGGCGCTGGCGCAGACTGAGGCCCTAAAGGACTCTCAATGGGTGGGACGACAATTCGCGGATGTGGCGCGCGCCATGCATTATGGCGAGCGTGCTCACGGAAGCGTGCATGGCGAAGTCGCCCCCTCCGAGGCAAAGGCCTTGATCGAAGAAGGCGTGCCGGTGGCTCCCCTGCCTTTCCCAGTAGTCCCACCGGACAAACAGAATTGACAGTGCGCCGTTGACCCTCGTTCACGCGCCTCTTAGAGCAAATGTCGTGCACCCGTAGCTCAGCAGGATAGAGCATCAGATTCCTAATCTGGGGGCCATGGGTTCGAATCCCGTCGGGTGCACCATTTCCGGGCAGTTTCAATTCTTTAGGATAGTTTTCGGGTGCAAGAACCGGTTATGCTCCGGTTCGTCCATATGCGATGAGCAGTGGTGAGCGGGGGAGTTCGTTCGCGTCATCATTGCCTCAGGATCGGTATGGTTGCCCCCCTCGTCTCTGTACTTATCCCGACATTCAATCGGGCGCACTATCTGGGTGCAGCGATTACAAGCGCGTTGACTCAGACCCTTACCGACATTGAAGTCGTGGTTGTTGACGATGGCTCGATCGATGCAACACGCGACCTTCTTGCCACCATTGATGATAATCGTCTCAGGGTTGTCCCACACTCGTCCAATCGTGGCATCCCAGCGGCTCGCAATACGGCACTGGCGACCGCGACGGGAAAATATACTGCCTGGCTGGATAGCGATGACATAGCGCGCCCCACGCGTTTAGCCGAACAGGTTGCTTTCCTGGAAACGCATCCTTCCATTGCCATGGTGGGCGCCTGCGCGGGCAAACTGTGTCCGGATGGCACTCCCAAGTCAGGGATCCGTGTTCCGCCCTTTACACCGGAAATGATCGCAGCGTGGCTGCTGTTTCGATCCGCCTTTCAACAATCATCCGTCACCGGCCAGACAGATATTCTGAAGCGTTATCAATATGATCCAGACTGCCCCGTTTGCGAAGACGTCGATATGTTCTTACGCCTCCAACAAGATCACCGCCTTGCCAATCTTCCTCGCGTACTGATTGATCGTCGTCTTCACCCGGAACAAAGCGTCAGGCAGCGACAGCAAGAGATAAGCGGTCGCACAATGGTTCTTGTCCGTCCCATGCTTCAACGGTTGGGCATCGAACCGGGCGAAGAGGATCTGCGGCGCCATGTATTGCTGGGCAAAGCAAATCTGCAGGGTGCGGCCATAGGGGCGGATTTTCTTGATTGGGCGCGCAATTGGCTGGAGCGAATACGGAAGGCCAATCTTCGTACCGGGGTTTTGGATCATTCATCGCTGAAATCTGCCAGCGAGTATTTTTGGCTGCTGGCATGCCGCGCAATGGCATCCCGCATTGGCTCGGTCGCGGCGCTGCGCGCCGTTCTGGCGCATCCGCCAGTAGGCCTGGCGTCCACTGCGACTTTGGGCTGGATCAGCCGAGCAATGCCAGCCTATTTATCCCGCCATAATGCGCCGGTGGGTTTCTTGCGGTAACTCGATACGCTCACCCACAAGGCATTTTCCTGACCGACTTATGATAGAAACCGATGCGAAGGTTCAGGCGTTCAAACGGCATGATCCCGCCCCGCTCTTTATCTGACAGTCTCAAACTCTCGATCCGGCGGCAGGTGGTTGGCCTGTTCAACGACAGTGCACGGGGTGAAAGCCCTGTCGCGAGGAGCGACAACGCGCTCTTTGATCGCAGTTCCGTGGCCTGGCGTGTTCACGGTGATGTCGCTTCCATGATGGTTGGGGGGATCGCCAGCCTTCTCATGCAGATGCTTCACCCCTCCGTGCTGGCAGGTGTGTGGGATCATTCGAACTTCCGCGCGGATATGCATGGACGCCTTCGTCGCACTGCTCGATTCATTGCCACCACGACCTACGCCGATCGCCACCTTGCTGACGCCATGATCGATCGCGTTCGTGCCGTGCATGACAGAGTGGCGGGCCAGCTTCCTGATGGAACAGCTTATCGCGCCACCGATCCTGCGCTTCTCGCGTGGGTACATGTTACCGAGACCACCAGTTTTCTGAAAGCATGGGTGCGCTATGCCGAGCCAATGATGTCCCGTGCGGATCAGGATCGCTACTTCGTGGAAATGGCCCTGGTTGGCGAACGTCTCGGGGCTGATCCTCTTCCGCGCTCCAGCCTCGAAGCTCGCAGCCTGATTGAAGAAATGCGCCCACAGCTTAGGGCCGATGCGAGAACCTTCGAAGTCGCGAACTTGATCATGCGCGGAGGTGCGACGGGCGTTTTAGCCGAGTTGCCCAGAAGGCTGGCTGTTCACGCTGCGATCGACCTCCTGCCGAAATGGGCCAGAGACATGCACCGCATCAACCTCTCGCCACTTGAGCGCCCCGCAGTCCGGGCCGGGACGATGGGCGTGGCACAAACCTTGCGGTGGGCATTTCGATGAGCCAACACCAACGGCACTGTATTTCTCTGCCGCATGATCAAACGGCGGGCTGCTGCAGCTAATCGCCGGCAAGCAACGCTAAGCGTGCTGTTCGTGCAGAGGCGATCGTCTCTTCAGGATGGCCGCGGACCAGGTAAGGCACCTTCATTCCGCGCCGATCAGCCACCATTTTCGCGCCAATCTCTTGCCAATGAATGTCAGCATCAGGCGCAAATTCAATTGGCGCTGGAAAATCATGGGGTGTCACACAATGAAGAACCGACTGTGACAACACCACCGAATGGAACAGAAACAAATCGCCCCGGCGCCACCAGCCTGAAACCGGCTTGCTATTCCCGGACGGATCCAGCGACGCCCACAGCATCGCATTGTTATGACATTGCTGCGGACGCATCTGCATATCCGCCATCTCGCGCGTAGGCGCTCGCATGACCTCGTAGAAATTGAGCGACAAAAGTTCATCGAGAAGCGCATGTTCTTCTGGAGACGCCGGAACCATGCAACGATCCAATTCGATAAGCATGGTAGATATGTCTTGATCGTCGCGCGCCACCGATGGAATTGCCTGTAATCTGGACAGGAAGCGTCCTCTCTGACTACACTTTGGGCGCCATCAAGGTTCCACGATTTTGCATGTTTATCTTTCTATTCAACTGGTTAAATTGGCAAAACCATGCACTATGATATTTGAATATCCTCTGCCCCCTCCCCTTTCCTGTGCATTTCCCCGTTTTGGAGTTTGTCTATGTCCCGATTCCCGATGTCGCACGCACTTCTCGTTGCAGGGCTACTTTGCACTTCGGCCATAGCGGCAGCCGCACCGCCCAGCTTCGACATCGCCCGGATATCGAATGATATTAAGATATTGGCGAGCGACGAATTTGAAGGACGCGGCCCAGCCACACGGGCGGAGGTCAAGACGATCGACTACATCGCGGCACAACTGAAGGCAGCGGGTCTCAAACCTGCAGGCGACAAGAATAGCTGGTTTCAGGACGTCCCACTGCGCAAGTCCGAAATCACCGGCACACCCACCCTTTCCCTCACGGTAGCAGGCGCCAGCCAGCCACTGACCCAGGGCAGCGAAATTGCAGTACGTGCTGCCGAGACCGGGCAATCGTCAGTTCAATTTGCCGACCTGCCGCTAGTCTTCGTCGGTTATGGCGTCAAAGCGCCGGAGCGTGGATGGGACGATTTCAAGGGCGTCGACCTCAAAGGAAAAATCATGGTCGTGCTAGTGAACGATCCTGACTTTGAAGGCGGTGAAGGGGATTTCGGCGGCAAGCTGATGACCTATTACGGCCGCTGGACCTATAAATATGAGGAAGCCGCACGTCAGAGCGCGGCAGGCGTGCTGGTCGTCCATGAAACCGCGCCGGCCTCTTACGGTTGGGCGACGGTGAAGAACAGCAACACCAACACGATGTTCGATATCGTCCGTGCCGATCCCAAGGCCGCACATACACAGATGGAAGGCTGGATTCAGCAGGATCTGGCGGCGAATCTGATGAAAGCCTCCGGGATCGACTTTGAAGCCGCCAAGGCATCTGCGCGGAAGAAAGACTTTCGTCCGATCCCGCTCGGGGCAACGATGAGCGCCAATTATGCCGTCAAATCAGAGGTGATCACGTCGCACAACGTGGCGGGCATCGTGCCGGGAAGCAAATATCCGAACGAGACTGTTATCTATTCCGCGCATTGGGACCATCTTGGCATCGGCGCGCCAGACGCTAAGGGCGACACCATTTATAATGGAGCGCTCGACAATGCGTCCGGCACTGCGGCGCTGCTTGAACTGGCGCGCGCCTATGCCAAAGGGCCGAGGCCGGAGCGCAGCATTTTGTTTCTGGCGGTGACGGCAGAAGAAAAAGGCTTGCTCGGCTCAGAATATTACGCGGCCAATCCCCTCAGGCCGCTGGCCACGACGGCGGGTGTCATAAACATGGACGGGCCATTTGCGGCGGAGAAGACCAAAAACTTCAGCATATCGGGTGCCGCGAAACTTGATCTGCTGACGACGCTCACGGAGGAAGGCGAGAAACTTGGGCGGCACTACACACCCGATGCCCGCCCGGAGGCCGGCAGCTTCTATCGCTCTGATCACTTCCCGATGGCCAAGCGCGGCGTACCTGCAATCTCGTTCAATCCGGGGCGCGAACTGGTGAATGGCGGCGATGCGCGTGGCAAGGAATTGAACGACGCCTACACGCGCGACCGCTATCACCAGCCCGCCGACGAGTTCAACAGCAGCTGGAACACCAGCAGTTGGGCGGGTGACATGACGCTACTCTACAATGTCGGCCACCGTCTGGCGAACAGCCATGACTGGCCAAACTGGTCGGCCGACGGGGAATTCAGGGCGGCGCGGGACGCCAGTGCATCTCAACGCAAATAGCAATCCAATGCGCATGAGGAGCCAGAGAATTTATCTCAACTCTGGCTCCATTCCTTCAACCCGGTAAATTTACTCATAGCCGCTTGAGGCGAACTCACTTGAGGATTTTGTCTACTTAATTACTTGGCAATTCGTGGACGCGGCACCTGATGGTCGTTTCGTCCTAAAAAGAATTGTGGGGATTTATGGACAAAAGGGTTTGGACGCACGCGGCTTATGCCGCCGTTGCGTCTTGCACTACGTTTGCAGCGGATGCGCAAACGCCCGATGCAGACGCCGCTTACAGTGGCGAGATCATCGTGACGGCGGAGCGCCGCGCTACCGATCTTCAAAAGACGGCAATCGCGATTTCCGCATTCACCCCGGAGACGCTTGCACAACGCAACATCTCCAATGTCCGCGATTTGGCAGGCCAAGTGCCCAACCTTTTCGTGGCGCGCGCATCGATCAGCCACACGACACAGACATTCTCGCTGCGGGGCGTTGGCGAGTCCGATCCGATCCAGGAGCCGGTGGTCGCCATCTATGTCGATGACGTATATGTGCCGCGCCAAATCGCCTCCATGAGCGAATTTGTGGATCTGGAACGCATCGAGCTGCTCCGCGGTCCGCAAGGCACACTTTACGGGCGTAATTCCAGCGCGGGCGCCCTGCGTATCATCACACGCGATCCCGATGAAACCACTCACATCACCGGCGAAATTGGCTATGGCAGCTTCGATGACGTGCAGGCGCGCGCCCTTATCAGCGGCCCCGTCATCGGCGATACGCTGACTGGGAGCATTGCTTATATTCACCGGTCACGGGATGGCGTGACATATGATCCAACCCTGGGCCATGATGTCAATCGGATCGACCTCAATGCCTGGCGTGGCAAATTGCGCTTCACCGGTATCCGCGATCTCGATGCACTGCTAACCGTCAACATCACGCGCGATCGCAGCGACAGCCGCTCTTACGTGCCGGTCGTGCAGCCCGGCCCATTCAGCCGCCGCATTTCTTATTCTGAAGTAGAGCCAGTCCAGCACCTCAACGCAAGCAGCGGGTCGCTGCGGCTGAACTACACATTGTCACCGCAGCTCTCGATCAAATCGATCACGGCGGTCGGCGGATTCAACCTCGACCCCGTTTTCTACGAAAATGACGGGCAAGCCGCACTGATCCAGAAAAATCTCATCCATTACAATGACAAGTCTGTCAGCCAGGAAGTCCAACTGAACGGCGAATATGGCGACGTCAGCTTCACGAGCGGATTATTTTACCTGCATGAGCGCTTCTTCGTGGAACGCGACGGGTTCAGCCGCACCGGGCCACTATCGACCTCGCCCGTTAGCAGATTACGCGCTCATAACATCACTTATACTGACGCCTATGCAGCGTTTGGCGAAGGCACCTGGAAGGCCACCGACATATTCAGTGTGACTGCCGGTATCCGGGGCACGATCGAAAAGAAACGCTTCGTGTTCGACAATAAAGTGATCAACGACAACCGCGAGGTGGTCGCTCAGTCGATCCAGGGCGAAGCAAAGAAGACCTGGAAGGCGCTGACGCCGAAGCTCTCGTTACAGGCGCAGTGGACACCCAATTTGCTCAACTACGTGACCTTTTCACGCGGTTTCAAATCCGGCGGGTTCGATAACCGTGCCACGCGGCTCGATCTCGCCACCCTGCCGTTCAACCCGGAAAAAGTCTCAACCTACGAAGGTGGCCTGAAGGCGACCTTGTTCGAAGGCGCGCTCCGCAGCAACCTGGCAGTCTTTTACAATGATTATAAGGATTTGCAGGTATCCTTTTACGATCCCATCTACGTTGGCAGCAGGCGAGGCAATGCCGGAAAGGCCCACAGCTGGGGCGTAGAAATTGAAAATGATTTACGTCTGTCTGATCGCTTCTCGCTGCAGGCATCCGGTGGTTATCTGAAGGCTGTCTACGACGAATATAGCGGTGCAGGCGGTGTAGGTGTCGACGCCGATGGTAACCCGCTGTTGAACGCGCCCAAATGGTCTCTGTCTGGCGGTGCGAATTACGAATTGCCGCTGGGCACCGGCGAAAGCAAGCTGCGCCTATCCGCGAACGCACAATATCAAAGCAGCTTTGTTCAAAACGCTCTGAACCGCCCACAGGACAAGGTGCCGGGACAAACCTTCGTAAACGGCTCTGCAACATGGATATTGGCAGACGATCGCTTCCAGTTTTCCGTCCAGGGTAAAAACATACTGGGCGCGAAAAAGCCCGTCAGCTCGCAATTCATTCCATCGACCGATGTCTACTATAAAAACTATGCGGATCCCGCGACTGTTCTCGTCAGTGTGCGCTACTCCTATTGAACAGTGCACGGCTCAATCGGTATATTTTCCCAAATCATATGCTGTTGATGACAACGCGTTGGTGCAACCGCCTGGCAGACTTTAGACCAATAGCAGCTACTCTCCCTCATTCCTGAAGGAACGACCATGGCCAAATCGCCCCATATCAAGCTTGGCTTCATCCTGCATGGAGTGGGCCGCACATGGAATGACTGGAGGCATCCCGACAGGGATAACAATGCGAGCACCAGCCTCGCACGCTATCAGGAACAGGCTGCTATTGCAGAGCGGGGCAAGTTCGACTTTCTGTTCGTGGCCGACAGCCTGTCGATCAATGAAAAGTCGAGTCCACATTATCTCAACCGGTTCGAACCAATCACCATCCTGTCTGCCCTTGCCGCGACGACATCGCGTATCGGGCTGGTCGGGACACTGACGGTCAGCTATTCAGAGCCTTTCAACGTGGCGCGGCAATTTGCTTCGCTGGATCATATCAGTGGCGGCCGCGCCGGCTGGAACGTCGTGACTTCATGGCTGGCCGATACCGCCGCGAACTTCAGCAAGACGGAGCATCCGCCGCATGCCGTCCGCTATCGTATCGCCGGAGAGTATCTGGACGTAGTGCAGGGTCTTTGGGACAGTTGGGAAGAAGAGGCGCATGTTGCCGACAAATCCAGTGGTCAGTTTGTAGATCCCGATCGGCTGCATCGGCTGGATCATAAGAGCGAATTTTTTCAAGTCCGCGGTCCGCTTAATATCAAGCGGACCCCGCAAGGCCAGCCCGTAATTTTCCAGGCTGGTGCATCGGAAGATGGTCGTAACTTTGCCGCACGACGGGCCGAGGTTATTTTTACGCATGCCCCCACGCAGGCAGATGGCCAAAGCTACTATAGCGATGTCAAAGCCAAGGCTAAGGGATTTGGCCGCGATCCCGATCGGCTATTCATTCTACCTGGCATTGCGCCGATCGTGGGAGATTCAGACGAAGACGCAGAAGAGCGCTATGGCGAACTTGCCGCATTGGAGTCCATCGATACTGGTCTGGGATTTTTATCGCGTACTTTCAATGACCATGACTTCCGGCAATATGACCTGGACGGGCCTTTCCCCGATGTCGCGCATATCGGCCTCAACAGCCAGCAGAGCGGGACATTGCGCATTTTGGCGGAAGTGGAAGCCGAAAACCTCACATTGCGGCAGGTTGCGGAGCGGCTTGCAACGCCGCGTGGCGCATTTGTAGGTTCCGCGGAGACAGTCGCTAACGCGATACAGTCATGGTTCGAGAGCGGTGCGGCAGATGGCTTTGTTCTGTTCGAACCCCTGCCCGGCCAGTTGTCGCTCTTTGTAGACCGAGTAATTCCTCTCCTTCAGCAGCGTGGCTTGTTCCGCACGGATTACGAGGGAAAGACATTCCGTGAGCATCTGGGGCTGTTGGAGCCGGAGAACCGGTATTCCGCCGCGCGACGAGAGAAGTCAGCCGCGTGATTTTCTTATGGAATAGGGAGAATCCACGTTAGGCCACCATCATAAGGCGTAGCTGTTGTGTTGTCGTCTGTACGGAGTATCCAATCATAAGCAGCGCTGCAAATTGGGAACCGCGTTCGCATCTCGTGCATCCAAGATTATCTTAACATCAAAGCGAGCCACCCCAAGCCTTCTCGATTAAGGCCGTTATATCTACTCAGTCTAAATTTCCCCGTGTCATTTTGGCGCTCGTCGATCATAGGACGCTCGACAGTGCTTACACATGAGTAGATTTGCAGATAATGCGCTATTTTCTCGATACGGAATATAATGGCTTTGGCGGAGAATTAATCAGTTTGGCCTTGGTGCCGGAACTGGGCGATCAGGAATTTTACGCGATTCTCGTCTTGCCTGACAAGGTACACAAATGGGTTGCAGATAATGTGGTTCCTTTCCTCCACATGGTTCCGCAAGGACTTTGCCAGACCATGAGTCCAGTTGAACTGGGTCAGGAGATCGCCCGCTATCTTGCTCACGACAGCGCGCCGGTGATCGTCGCCGACTGGCCGGATGATATCGGCTATTTTTGTGCGATGCTGACGCCCGGTCCCGGCGAAATCGTGGATGTCGAGCAAATCACATTCTCATTGTTAAGAACGCCAGGCTTTAGCACGGCAGCAAATAGCGCCGTGCCGCACAACGCCCTTCACGATGCACGCGCATTGCGAGACTTCGTCATAGAGGAAGATTCTTTTGGCCAGCATTAGGCTGCTTCAAGCGGTCGGGTGCGTCTTATCAATCTCAAAGACACCATGCTTGGCACGCGAGGCGCTTGAAAGGCCGTATCGGAAAGGCATGCTAATTGTGAACGATCGCGTGTCGATATAATTCCGAGTGGTTGCAAAGCCAACCTTGGAAGCCATCATGTGGAGGCAGACCAATCCGGGGTGGGGATTAGCACTGAGGTTAGCGAGGGTTACGGGAGTGGACCTGTAACGGTCGTCTAATCGCACGTCCGACAAGGGCCACAATGCCGTGCCCAGCATACCGTCCAAAGCGGACCGCCATTGGTAAGTTGCTTCTCGCGCACGCTCTACAAAGGCCGCAATCCGGTCGGGCGCATGTTCTGCCGCCTCAAAGACTATCGCCAGCTTTGCCACTCTTTACGTCAAGCTCGCCACCAGCTTCCTCGGCGCTACCTGCCTCGCAGCAGTCACTTGGTGGCTGTGTGTCCTGACCCTCGCGAGCCTGAATTCCTCGTTTCGATAACACGGTCGAGAAACCTGAATAAATCTTGCTTAGTGCGATCATCCATCAACGCCTCGAAGCCAGCTTCATGATCATCCATGATGGCCAGCGCCTGCAATCTGACCCTCTCCCCATGATCCGTTGGAGACAGCGCGAACGACCGTCCATCTACCCGGACTTTTTCCAGAAGCGCTTTTTCAAGCATCCCACCGATCAGCGGCACCATATTGGCGCGTTTGATGCTCAGAATACGGCCGATATCGCTCTGCGTGCATCCACTGTTGGCCCCTGCCAAGGTCAGGATCGTCGCCTCGACTGGACGCAACCCCAGTCGTGCGAGCTTCTCTCCAAGTTCGGCCATCATGATCGACGAAGCGCGGCGCATCAAATAGCCCAGTCGGTTGGCTACAGGATCGGTGAGGGCAAGATCGATGATTTCATCCATCTGTCGATCAATATAGCTCTTGTGCATAGCAATCAAATCGTTATGAGGTATAACACTAATTTAGGAGTCGGCTATGCCTGCGCACGAAATGCTTTTGTCAATCGGCGGTCAATCGCGCCGGTCCGCATCCACCTTCGATCGGGCAAATCCTGTCACGGGCGAGATTGCGACACAGGCATCCGCGGCGACCGTGGAGGATGCCCTTGCTGCCGTGGCCGCCGCCGAGGCTGCGTTCCCGGCCTGGTCCGCACTTGGTCCCAACGCCCGCCGTGCGGCGCTGATGAAGGCGGCGGATGCGCTGGATGCCCGTGCGGCCGATTTCGTGACGGCCATGATGGAAGAGGTCGGTGCAACCGAAGGCTGGGCGCGCTTCAACCTCGGCCTGTCCAGTTCCATGGTGCGGGAGGCCGCGAGCCTCACCACCCAGATCGGCGGCGAGGTCATTCCCTCCGACAAGCCCGGCTGCATCGCCATGGCCGTGCGCGAGGCGGCGGGCGTCGTCTTGTCCATGGCACCCTGGAATGCGCCGATTATCCTTGCTACCCGCGCCATTGCGGTGCCGCTCGCCTGCGGGAATACGGTCGTCCTGAAGGCGTCGGAGCAATGCCCCCGTACACACGGCCTGATTGTCGAGGCGTTCGTAGAGGCAGGGCTTGGCGGTGGCATCGTCAACCTCGTCACCAACGCGCCGCAGGATGCGGCCGACATCGTTGGCGCTATGATCGACCATCCCGCCGTGCGTCGCGTGAACTTCACCGGATCGACCGCTGTCGGCCGCATCATCGCGGTGCGCTGCGCCCAGAATTTCAAGCCCGTGCTGCTGGAACTGGGCGGCAAGGCGCCGCTGCTCGTACTCGACGACGCTGATCTCGACGAAGCGGTCAAGGGCGCTGCCTTCGGCGCCTTCATGAACCAGGGTCAAATCTGCATGTCGACGGAACGGATCATCGTGGTCGATGCCGTGGCCGATGCGTTTGTCGAGAAATTCCGTTCAAAGGTTGCGACGATGGCGGTCGGCGATCCGCGTGACGGCACCACACCATTGGGCGCGGTGGTGGATCGCAAAACGGTCGCCCATGTCCAGTCGCTGATCGACGATGCGCTGGCCAGTGGCGCGGAGCAGATCAACGGTGGCGCCAGCAACGGCGTGCTGATGCCTGCCCATGTCATCGACCGGGTGACACCCACGATGAAACTGTTCCGCGAAGAAAGCTTCGGTCCCGTGGTCGGCATCACGCGCGCACGGGACGAGGCCCACGCCATCGAGCTAGCCAACGACACCGAATATGGCCTGTCCGCCTCCGTCTACACCGGCGATGCAGCGCGCGGTCTGAAGGTCGCCAAGCAGATCAAGTCCGGCATCTGCCACATTAACGGCGCCACCGTGCATGACGAAGCGCAGATGCCATTCGGTGGCACCAAGTCGTCCGGCTATGGCAAGTTTGGCGGCAAGGCGGGCATCGACAGCTTCACCGACCTGCGCTGGATCACGCTGGAGACCGAACCTGGTCATTACCCGATCTGATTCCTTTACTTTCCCCATTCTAGTTCGTCGGAGTTCCTCATCATGACTAACATCTTACAGGTCGACGGTATTGATCCCATTGAACTCGCCACGGTCGCCTATACCGTCGAGGATGGCATCGCCTGGGTCAGCTTCAACCGTCCCGACAAACGCAACTGCATGTCGCCACGGCTCAACCGCCAGATGATGCGCGTGCTGGATGAACTGGAGTTCCGCGAGGATGTGGGGGTTCTCGTCCTTTCTGGCGAAGGCACGGCCTGGTCGGCGGGCATGGACCTGAAGGAGTATTTCCGCGAAACGGAGTCGCAAGGCCTTCAGGGCACGCGCGGCGCGCAGCGTGAGAGCTATGGCTGGTGGCGCCGCCTTCGCTGGTATCAGAAGCCGACCATCGCAATGGTGAATGGCTGGTGCTTTGGCGGCGGCTACGGGCCGTTGTTTGCCTGCGACCTCGCCTTTGCAGCGGATGACGCGCAGTTTGGCCTTAGCGAAATCAACTGGGGCATCCTACCCGGTGGCGGCGCGGCGAAGGTTGCGACCGAGCTGACCAGCTTCCGCAACGCCATGTACCACGCGATGATGGGCGAGAATATCAATGGCAAGAAGGCGGTCGAATGGGGATTCGTCAATGAATCGCTGCCGCTCGACCAGCTTAAGGCGCGCGTCACCGAGGTCGCCAATGTGCTGCTCAAGAAGAACCCCGTTGCGCTGAAAGCCACCAAGGATTCGATCCGCCGCGTGCGTGAGATGAGCTATGACAATGCCGAGGATTATCTGATCCGTGCGCAGGAAGCGGCCAACAGCTACGACAATGATGGTCGCAAGGAAGGAATCAAGCAGTTCATCGACGACAAGAGCTATAAGCCGGGTCTCGGTGCCTACGACAAGTCGAAGCAGGGCGCTTGAAGCATCTCTCCTGACGGACGGGCCGCGGTTTGTGCCGTGGCCCCTCTCCCTGTGCTTCCTAGCCGATACGACGCTTTCCAGGAGAGTGACCCATGACGGTCGACATTCAGACACTTACCGCCCGGGCTGCGACCGCGCCTTCTCTTGATCGCCTTCTGCGTCCTCGTTCCGTGGTAATCGTCGGCGCGTCGGATAAGCCTGGAGCGCTCGGAGCGTCGGTCCTTGCCAATCTCGACCGCAATGGTTTTGCAGGTGACATACACCTCATCAATCCCAGGAGGTTGGAAATCGGTGGGCGGCCCTGCCTGTCGTCGGTCGCCGACCTGCCATCGGGTGTGGACGCCGCCGTGCTCGCCATCCCGCGCGTTGCCGTGGTGGACACGATCCGCGACCTTGCCGCACGGGGCGTAGGCGCTGCCGTCATCTTCTCCGCCGGTTTCGCGGAAGGGGGTGAGGAGGGTCTTGCCGAACAGCGCGAGATCGGTCGCATCGCCGCAGAGTCCGGTATGGTGGTGGAGGGGCCGAACTGCCTCGGCATGACCAACTTCATCGACCGTGTGCCGTTGACCTTCGTCGAGACGGATGCCGTGCCGCTGCGCGACCGCCGGGGCATCGGCATCGTGTCGCAGAGTGGGGCAATGGCGTGCGTCCTTGGCACAACATTGTCGAACCGTGACCTCGGCTTGTCCTTCTCCGTCTCCACCGGCAACGAAGCTGCGAGCGGAGTGGAGGATTATGTTGAATATCTGCTGGAGGACACCTCCACTTTCGTCATCGCCATGATCGTCGAGCAGTTCCGCAAACCTATCCGCTTCCTCGCTGCGGCCCGCCGCGCACGCGATCTCGGCAAGACCATCGTCCTTCTGCACCCCGGCCAGTCCAGCGCCGCGCGCGAGTCCGCCGCGACCCACACCGGCGCCATGACAGGCGACTATCAACTCATGCGCGTCAAGGTGGAGCGTGCTGGCGTGATCTTGGCCGAGACGCTGGAGGAACTGGGCGATATCGCGGAGATCGCGTTGCGTTGCCTCACTATCCCGGCAGCGGGCGTTGCGGTGCTGGGCGAGTCCGGCGCCTTCAAGGCGCTCACGCTCGACCTGTGCGAAGCGCTCAACCTCGAACTGCCCATGGTGGACGACGCCAGTGCTCCCGCGCTCCGTGCCGCGCTCCCCGACTTCGTGGGAGTCAGCAACCCGCTCGACCTCACCGCGCAGGGGCTAGTGGAGCCGGACCTTTATTATCGCACACTGGCTGCGCTGTTTGGCGACGAACGTTTCGGCAGCATCGTAGCGGGCATCATCCAGACCGACCCGGTGACGGTTGGGATAAAGTTGCCCCCGATCCTGCGCGCGGTCGCCGACCTGAAACCCGCCAAGCCGGTGATCTTCGCTGGGCTGGACGAGGGCGCGCCCATCGGGACTGACTATCTAAAGCAGTTGCGGGCGGAAGGTATACCCTATTTCCCCTCGACCGAACGCGCACTTCGCGCCCTGAAGCGGCTCAACGATCACGCCCGCCGCGATTTCAATGAAGCCGCTGTTGGCACCCTCCCCGCCCCCGGCCTGCCGCTCAAAGGCGGCGTCATACCCGAATATCGCGCAAAGCAAATACTGGCGCCGCTCGGCATTCCCTTCCCCAAAGGCACGTTCGTAACCAGCATCGACGAGGCTCTGGCCGCTGCCGATGGCATTGGTTATCCCGTGGCCATCAAGGCGCAATCCGCCGACCTTAGCCATAAGAGCGACGCGGGAGGCGTAATCCTGAACCTGGCAGATGCGGATGCGCTACGGGCCGGGTGGAGCCGACTTTTCACCAATGTTGCCGCCTATGACGCAAGCCTCGCGCTTGACGGCGTTCTGATGGAAAGCATGGGCCAGCGTGGCGTGGAACTCATCATCGGCGCCAAGAGCGATCCTGACTGGGGGCCGGTCATCCTTGCGGGCTTTGGCGGCGTTACCGCCGAAATCCTGAAGGACGTCCGCCTCCTGACGCCCGACCTCACTGTAGAAGCAATCGTTCGCGAACTGCATCTGCTCAAACAGGCACCGATCCTGCGCGGCTTTCGCGGCTCCCCTGCGCTTGACGTCGAGGCGGTTGCACGCGTTATCACTATCCTTGGCCGCATCTTGTTGAGCGAACCGTCCATCCGCGAAATCGATCTCAACCCGGTGATCGTGTATCCGCAAGGCGAGGGACTAATCGCACTGGACGCCCTGATGCTGGTTGCGCCCTGAAGTGAACTAAGAACGGCAAAATATAACAGTATGGGAGAATGACAGTGACGACGCAGGACGTCCGGCAGACGTTGGATACATCGCCCATGGGTCTGCCGCAGATCACGGCCATCATCCTGTGCATCCTGCTTAACGCGCTTGACGGGTTCGACGTCCTGGCGATCAGCTTCGCATCGCCGGGTATCGCCGCCGAATGGGGTATAGACCGCGCCGCCCTGGGCCTTGTCCTTTCGATGGAATTGATCGGCATGGCCGCCGGATCGATCCTGCTGGGCAACATCGCCGACCGGATCGGACGACGCCCCACCATTCTTGCGTGCCTGCTCGTCATGGCAACAGGCATGTTTGCAGCAAGGCACGCTTACGACGTTCAATCGCTTTCGGCCTTTCGCCTGCTTACGGGCGTCGGCATCGGTGGGATGCTGGCATGCACGAATGCGATGGTCGCCGAACTTGCCAACGCTCGCGCCCGCAGCCTGGCCGTTGCAGTGATGGCGGCAGGCTATCCCATCGGCGCTATACTGGGAGGATCATTTGCCTCCATGCTGCTGGCCGCGGGCAACTGGCGCGACATTTTTCTCTTTGGCGCCATTGTGACCGGTATCTTCCTGCCGATTGCCTGGTTCCTGCTCCCTGAATCCATCGGATATCTGCTACTGAGGCGCCCTCCCGATGCGCTGGCAAAGGTCAACAGCCTGCTCGTTCGTATGGGCCACAACCCGGTCGACGCCCTGCCGCCCGTCGATCCGGCCGCCCCCCGTGCTTCGTTCGGTGCGCTTTTCTCCCCCCGCCTAGGGCATATCACCGTCTTGCTGACGATCGCCTACTTTGCCCACATCATGACGTTCTATTTCGTCCTTAAATGGATTCCGAAGATCGTCGTTGACATGGGGTATACCCCTTCGGCGGCCGGTGGTGTGCTGGTCTGGGCCAACGTCGGCGGACTGGCAGGCGCTTTATTGCTCAGCGTCCTCAGCTGGCGCATCGCGATCAAGGCACTGGTCATTGGCGCAATGCTCCTGTCGGCTGTGATGGTCGCGCTCTTCGGCCAGAGCCAATCGACTGTTGCGGGTCTGGCTTTAGTAGCCGCCGCAGCCGGCTTCTTCACCAATGCGGGTGTTGTCGGCCTCTATGCGATAATCGCCCAGGCATTTCCCACAGCCGTGCGTGGTGGCGGCACCGGTTTCGTCATAGGTGTGGGTCGGGGCGGTGCGGCACTTGGCCCGATCCTCGCGGGCTTCCTCTTCACGCTGGATTTTGGGCTGCCCACCGTTGCTTTCGTAATGGCAGCCGGATCTCTGGCGGGCGCGATGGCTCTCATACTGCTCCGCCCCGCAGCCATCGTTACGCAATAGCCGATTTCAGGCGCGCTTTTACCAGACCGAAATCGCTCTTCCGAAGTCGGAAGGCGACGCCACTGTTGCCGATAAAACACGCTGGCCACTTTCTTTCCGAAGCGTAAAATCGGCCTTGAGTTAATTGTATGTCAGACTTACAATCTTGTCATAAAGTGAAGCAATCACTGGTCAGAGGGGATTATGGGGGAAGACGATTCAGACGTTGGCGAGATCGCGCAGCGCATAGGTTATCAACTCCGCCGCGTCGATTTGCTCGCGATGGACGCTCTTCAGGACGAAATGTCGAGATTGGGAGTTCCGCCAGGGCGCGGCACCGCAGTCGCGTTCCTCTATCTGCACCCCGGATGCGATCAGACCGAGCTTGGCCGCGTGCTGGGAATCAATCGCGCCAGCACTATGGCCACAGTCAATGCCCTGGTCGCCTTGGGCGTGGCCGAGCGGCGTCCGGGCCGGGACCGGCGCAGTAACGCGTTGTACCTAACCGACGCAGGCCGCCGACTGCGCGACGACATCGTGCGCGTGACGGCTGATCATGATGAAGATTTCTTCGATGCTTTGACTGTGGACGAGCGCATGGAATTGTTCCGTCTGCTGGTGAAAGTTCGGGACAGCAAAAGCGCGATCGCTCCGCGCACTAATCCAACAACAAGAGCGATACTCAGGAGAGTGAAATGAACAAACTGTTGATGAGCGGCGTCGCTGTGATCGCGATCGTCTGGAGCGGCTCGGCCAATGCGCAAGCCACCGCTGTCGCAGAGTCCGTAGCGGAATCTGCGCAAGGCACTACGCAATTGGATGGCAACGACATTCTGGTGACGGCCCGCCGGACTTCGGAGCGGCTTCAGGACGTGCCGGTTGCGGTTACCGCCTTTGGGTCTGCCGCGCTGGAGCAGCGCAACGTCGCCACTCTTGACGAAATAGCGAAATACACCCCGAACATCCGGTTCGATGGTGCGGCGGCGCTGTCAGGGGGCAATTACAACGCCACCGTTTTCGTGCGCGGCGTTGGCCAGAATGATTTCGCGATCTTCAGTGACCCAGGCGTCGGCTTCTATGTCGATGACGTCTATTATGCCCGGTCGATCGGCGGCGTGATGGACGCAGTGGATATCGACAGTGTCCAGGTGCTGCGGGGGCCGCAAGGAACGCTGTTCGGGAAGAACACGATCGGCGGCGCGATGATCATCAACACTGCGGCGCCTGATCTGGACGAAGTGACGGGCCGGATTGAGGGTACTTACGGTCGGTTCGACCGCATAGATGTGAAAGGCGCGGTGAACCTTCCCATCGCTTCTGGTGCCGCCCTGCGCATTTCGGCCGCTACGCTCAATCGCGACGGATACGTCAAGCGGCTGCTCGATAGGGACACGCAAGGCGATCGTTCCGCGCAAATGGTCCGAGTGAAGCTGCGCCTGCAGCCGGAGGGCAGCGGCCTGACGATCGACGTCGGCGGAGATTATACCCGCGCTCGTGAAACATCAGCGCCGTCGGATCTGCTGGCCGTCGGCAACCGCCCAGGTATAACCGGCACTCCCTTCCTGACGAACTACAACCGGTTCGTCGCACCCAGCCGCGGGATCATCGCGCCTAACGGACAGCCCACGCTGAACCCCAGCTATATCACGGACAGCCCGTTTGAGACCTGGGCCGGTGGCCCCAACGACAATGACCTGGACTTGTGGGGCGTGCAGGGGACGGTGGCGTATGAGATCGGCGATGCGACATTGAAGTCAATTTCCGCCTATCGCCATATGAAGGCATATTTCACGCGCGATGGCGACAATACGCCATTTGTATTCCGTCAGACGACCAACCGCGACAAACAGTGGCAGTTCAGTCAGGAGCTTCAGGTTACAGGCAAGACGCTCGATGACCGGCTAAGCTATGTGCTGGGTGGCTTCTATTTCAAGGAAAAGGCGTCGGACATCGCAACCGCAGATCTTGCGATCGGTCTTCAGGCACCCGCCGCCCCGCCACCCTTCACACCGGCAGTATTCATCCAGAATTTCACGGACAATCGCAGTTTGGCGGCCTATGGGCAGCTTGATTTCGAAATCGTGCCGCAACTGAGCGTGACCATCGGCGGCCGCTACACCAGCGACAAAAAGGTCTTCACGTCGATTAACGTGCGCCAGCGGGATTTGGTGCAGTTCGTGAATGTGACGAAAGCAGCGACGTTCAAAAAATTCACCCCTCGTCTGGGAATTACTTTCAAGGCCTCATCCGACGTACTGTTGTACGGATCCTACTCCCGTGGCTTCAAACAGGGCGGCTTCAACGGGCGGCCATTGGTGAGCGATGCTGAAGTCACGCAATATGCGCCCGAGGAATTGACGACGTACGAGGCAGGGCTGAAGGCACAATGGCTGGACGGACGACTGACAACCAACATCGCGGCGTTCCATTCGACCTACAAAGACATCCAGTTGACGGTGAACCAGACGCCGACCAACTTCGTGGCGAACGCAGCGTCCGGAGAAATCAACGGCTTCGAGTTCGAAACGGTGATGCGTCCAGCCCGCTGGCTATCGTTCAATGCCGCAGTAGGCTATCTCGACGCCCAATATAAGTCGATTGGCCAAGGCTTGGGGCCGACCCAGATTCTGCCGATCACATTGGCCAGCCATTTTGTAAAGGCGCCCGAATGGACGGTCACGACGGGCCTGGACCTCAGCCATGAGTTCGCCGAGGGTAGCAACGCTGCCTTGCGTGTCGACTACACGATGTACAGCCGCATCTATCACGACGTGGCCAACTCACCGATCATCACGGATGATGGCTATGGCCTCCTCAACGCTCGGCTGAGCTACACGCTGCCCAGCAAGGCTTTGACCCTGTCGGTGTTCGGTACGAACCTCATGGACACGTTGTATCTGGTTTCCGGCAACGTATCCGGTGCGTTCGGGCTTGCCGAAGCAAGCTATGGTCGCCCCCGTGAGTGGGGCGTAAGCGTCGGTTATAAATTCTAGACCGGGCATGCGGGTCGGCCAACCCCGCAGCTCCTGATGGTGAAAGTGCGCTTATCCCAAGAAGTCGGGTTAGTGCACATTCATCCGACGACAGCATGCTTCTATCAGCCTGGATAAGCCAGCAAAGCCACGCCGCAGGCCATCATGCTTCTGAGCCCTGCGCGGCGGCGGCGCTGCATCCAAAGCTTTCGCCAGTCACGCGCATGAGCTTGTCGCCTCAAGTGCCGTCAAGTGAATAGCCTGATGAGACCCCAGGTCGCGATTCGCAAGTTCAACCCCTTTCCGCATTCGGCAGCCGATTATTCTTCCTCGTCTACGGACAGGCCGCTTTTCAAGTCTGTGCCAATGGATGCCGTCACTCTCAGAGCCAGCGCACCCGTCCCGTTGCAAGCTCATAGACGGCGCCCACGACTTTCAGCTCGCCGCGCTCCTGTGGTTCCAGAAGCATGGGTTCGGAAAACTTTTGCAGCCGCTCGACCATGCGCCGGACA
>JBPPMC010000126.1:0-8473 GCA_051305835.1 Sphingobium sp. | reverse complement strand
CCAAGAAGCAGCGCGAACTCGCAACCGCGATCAAGCGCGCCCGTCATCTGGGCCTGCTGCCCTACATCGTGAAGTGAGGGAATAGATCTCATGGAAATCATTCTACTCGAACGGATCGAGAAGCTAGGCGCCATCGGTGACATCGTCACGGTGAAGGACGGCTATGCCCGTAACTTCCTGCTGCCGAACAAGAAGGCGCTTCGCTCCAACAACGCCAACAAGCGCGTTTTCGAAGCCAACCGCGCCAAGATTGAAGCCGAAAACGCTTCGCGTCGTGAGGAAGCCAAGGCTTCGTCGGGCGATGTCGATGGCAAGCAGGTCGTTCTGATCCGCCAGTCGTCGAACGCTGGCGCGCTGTACGGGTCGGTTTCGGTCCGCGACATCATCGAAGCGCTTCAGGCTGATGGTGTAACCACAGTCAACAAGGCGATGATCGTGCTGGAACGCCCGATCAAGACCCTTGGCGTATTCGACGTAAAGGTTGCGCTGCACCCTGAAGTCACTGTCAACATTCAGGTGAACGTAGCACGTTCGCCGGAAGAGGCCGAGCTTCAGAAGGACGGAGTCGACGTGATGGCCAGCATGTTCGAAAAGGACGAAGCTGGCTTCACCGAGGATTACGATCCCAATGCGGAACCAGGCGAAATCGCTTCGGAACCTACGGACGAAGTCGAAGGCACCGATCAGGACGCCTGAGCTTCGCTTCTGTAGATAATGAAAGCAGCCGCCCGATATATGTCGGGCGGCTGTTTCTTTGGGTAACGATCATAGAGCGGCAATGACGCTGCCTTGTGCGCGTCTTTGGACTGCGGCATAGAGTCCATCATGGCAGACGAACTGGTGGCTGAAGCGCTCGAACTAGGCAGGATTTCGGAAATCCGGGCTGTGTTGGAAGATGTGTGCCGGATCACCGAGATGGGTTTCGCAGCAGTGGCGCGCGTGACGGAAGACCGATGGATTGCGTGTCAGGTTCTCGACAACATCGATTTTGGTCTCAGCCCCGGCGATGAACTCGATATCATGAAGACGATCTGCAACGATATCCGGCAGACCGGGCAGCGCGTCGTCATCGACCATGTCGATCAGGACATAGATTGGCAGACGCACCCTGTGCCCGCATTTTACGGCTTTAAAAGCTACGCGTCTCTCCCGCTACTTCAGCCGGACGGAGGCTTTTTCGGCACGCTCTGCGCCATCGACCCTAGCCCCCGCAAATTGAAAAATGCGGAGACTTTTGCCGCACTTCAGGATTGCGCGGATCGCGTCGAAAAAATCATAGCCGGCGTTCGCGGATGACGGAGTCGGGCGGGGCAGTAATCCTGCCCCTCGCATCGCGCGCCAGCCCCTGCTATCGCACCTCCAATGAGTGATTTCCGCGACCCGTTCGACAGCATCAAGGATCATCCCTTCGACGCGGCTTTGTCCGAACGCTATCTTGTTTATGCCCTTTCCACGATCACGGCCCGCTCGCTGCCTGACTTGCGCGACGGGCTGAAACCCGTTCATCGTCGGCTGCTCTGGGCCATGCGACTGCTGAAGCTGGAGCCGAGCAATCCCGACCCCGCGCGCAATACGACGTCATACAAGAAATGCGCGCGCGTCGTAGGGGACGTCATCGGCAAATATCACCCGCATGGCGATGTCTCGGTTTATGACGCGATGGTGCGGCTCGCGCAGGATTTCTCGCTGCGCACGCCGCTGGTGGATGGGCAAGGGAACTTCGGCAATATCGACGGCGATAATGCGGCCGCCATGCGCTACACTGAAGCGCGGCTGACGCAGGCCGCATCCGACCTGATGGCGGGGCTTGATGAAGGCACTGTAGATTATCGGCCCACCTATAATGGCGAGGATGAGGAGCCGGAGGTATTCCCCGGCCTGTTCCCCAATTTGCTGGCGAATGGTGCGACGGGGATTGCCGTTGGCATGGCGACCAGCATACCGCCGCATAATGTCGCCGAGTTGATCGACGCCGCGCTGCTGCTGATCGATCAGCCGGACACAGATCATGCAGCTTTGATGCGGCATTTTACCGGACCCGACCTGCCGACCGGCGGTGTCCTCGTGGACAGTCCGCGCAGTATCGCGGAATCCTATGCGACGGGTAGGGGGTCTTTTCGGGTCCGCGCGCGCTGGCACAGGGAAGAGGGCGGGCGCGGTACCTGGGTCGCCATCATCACTGAAATTCCATTTCAGGTTGCGAAGTCGAAGCTGATCGAGGAAATTGCGGCACTGATCAATGACAAGAAGCTGCCGATCCTTGCCGATATTCGGGACGAGTCCGATGCCGAAATCCGTATCGTGCTCGAACCACGCAGCCGGGCCGTCGATCCCGATATACTGATGGACAGCCTGTTCCGCCTGACCGACCTTGAAAGCAGGATCAGCCTCAACCTCAACGTGCTCGACGCCAGCCGCACGCCGCGCGTCATGAGCCTGCGCGAAGTTCTCGTCGAGTGGTTGAAGCACCAGATTGATGTGCTGGTCCGCCGCGCCAATCACCGGCTGGACAAAATCGCCGCTCGCCTCGAACTACTCGACGGCTACATCATTGCCTATCTTAATCTGGATAGGGTGATCGCCATCATCCGTACCGAGGATGAGCCGAAGGAGGTCATGATGGCCGAATTCGGGCTGAATGACCGGCAGGCCGAAGCTATTCTCAATATGCGGCTGCGTTCGCTTCGCAAGCTGGAGGAGATGGAGTTGCGGCGTGAGCATGCCGAACTCGTCAAGGAGCGGGACGAGCTTCTGAAACTGGTCGAAAACCCGGCGCGCCAGCGTACGCAGTTGAAACGCGATCTTGCTGCTTTGCGTAAACGCTATGGTCCCGAAACGCTGCTGGGCAAGCGCCGGACGCTGATCCAGGAGGCGGCGCCTGCGCGTGAGATTCCGCTTGAGGCGATGATCGAGCGGGAGCCGATCACCGTCATCCTGTCGCAGCGGGGCTGGATACGTGCGATGAAGGGCCATGTCGACGACGCGACAGTCGCAGGCGTCAAATATAAGGAAGGCGACGGCCCCTGGGGTGCGCCAATCCAGATGCAGACCACCGATAAACTGTTGCTGGCCAGCGCCAATGGTCGTTTCTACACGCTCGGCGCGGACAAGCTGCCCGGCGGCCGTGGCTTTGGTGAGCCGGTGCGGTTGATGATCGACCTGGATAACGCGACCGAGATCGTGGCGATCATGGCCGCTCGGCGCGATACGAAGCTGCTGCTGGCGGCATCGGATGGACGAGGCTTTATCGTGCCCACGTCCGATATTCTTGCCGAAACCCGCAAGGGCAAGCAAGTGGTGAATATCCGTCCCGGTGCGCGCCTCTCCATCGTCCGCCCCATTGCCAGCGCAGCGGATAGCGTCGCGGTAATCGGGGATAATCGCAAGCTGCTGGTGTTTCCGATCGCAGAACTGCCCGAAATGACGAGAGGACAAGGCGTGCAGATGCAACGGTATCGCGACGGTGGTCTTTCTGATGCGATCAGCTTCAAGCTGAGCGATGGCCTGAGCTGGCCCATGGGCGGCGACACAGGGCGGACGCGAACAGAGGCGGACATGACGCCGTGGCGCGTCACGCGTGGCGCTGCAGGACGGATGCCGCCGACGGGCTTTCCACGGGACAATCGCTTTGGTTAACCGCCCGTGAGCTTCGGATTTTAATTAAACATTGGGCGCTGCGGCCGTCTTTAGGGACATGGATGCTGCATCTGCTCGATTTACAATGAAGTATGAGCTTGACTGCGATATGGCAGTTTCGGGTGACAAAGGGTCTGTGGCACGAATTGGAACCGCCTTCCACTGGCTGAATGCGCTGCCACAATCTGCCGCTATACTGACGCTTCGCGATACCGGAATTGCGCTTGGCCAAGTCAACGCGGCCTATAAGAGCGCTTTTCCCGACGAGCATGGCTTTGTCTGCGCAACCGATGGCGAAACACCGTTGATGGACCGGATTGCAACTTTCGCTAAGTCCCATAGACCCTCCGACAATTTCGACATCCGCCGTGATGGCGCTCTTGGCCTGGAATTTATGGCATGTACGGTAGGGCGTCTGGAACGGTCTACTGCTAATGAAATGCAGATCCTTTTCACGGCTGTTGATAGGACGAACGACCGTGTGATGGAAAAGAGCCTGCGCCGTGAACTATTGTCAGACAGTCTGACCGCCTTGCCCAACCGTACGGGCTTTGGAGAAGAGGTTGACGATCGTCTTGCGCAGACAAAAGGAGCGGACAGCGGCAGTTTCGCGATCTTCGCTATCGACCTTATCCGTTTCAGCCGCGTCAATGAATCCCTCGGGCCACTCGCCGGCGACGAGCTGATTATCACGGTGGCGAAGCGGCTGAAGTCGAGCTTGCGTCAGGGCGATGTCCTCGCAAGGATCGGCGGGAACGAATTTGCGGTGTTTGCGCGCCTGAACAATGGCCTGTCCGATGCGCTTTACATCGTGCAACGGATCAACGACGCTTTGTCTTCACCGGTCCGGTTGACAAATCTACAGATCAGCGTCGATTGCGCGATTGGCTGCGCTCTGTCGTCCAGCCTGGCTGATGATTCCGACGACATCATTCGGCAGGCGCAAGCGGCAGTGAAAATCGCGAAAGGTAGCGGAAAACTGGAAATCTACCGTTCCGGCGTGCTGAAGGAAGCGCATCGCCGCTTCACGCTCGAAAGCCGCCTGCGCGACGCTTTGGCGAACGGCAAGCTGGAGTTGGCATTTCAGCCCCTCATCCATTTACAGTCGGGCGATGTCACGGGTTTCGAAGCGCTCGCCCGCTGGCACGACCCCGAACTGGGCGAAGTGACACCTAATGAGTTCATCCCGGTGGCCGAGGAGTCCGGCCTTATCGTGCCGCTTGGCCGCTGGGCGATGTATGAGGCTGCCCAAACCCTGGCAAAATGGGATCGTGTCGTCGGAGAAGTTTTGCCGCTGGGCATGAACGTCAACCTGTCGCCTACGCAGATGAGCCGCGATGATGTTCCGACCATCGTCGAAGAAGCGCTTCGCTTCGCAGGAATCGCGGGGCGGCGGCTCACCGTCGAACTGACCGAGAGCGCGATCATTGCCGATCCCGACAAGGCACGTCAGGTTTTGACGTCGCTCAAGAGTCTGGACGCTGCGATCGCGATGGATGACTTCGGCACCGGCTATTCCAATCTTGCCAGCCTCCAGAGCTTGCCGATAGATGTGCTGAAAATCGATCGCTCCTTTGTTTCAGGCATGGTCGAGGATCGCGACAAGAATGCGATCGTTCGCGCCATATTGTCTCTCGCGGATTCGTTGAATTTGCGCGTAACCGCTGAAGGCATAGAGACGCATCAGCTTGCCCAGATGCTCCAGGGCCTCGGTTGCTGGCAGGGGCAGGGCTATCATTTCTCCCGTGCGCTGCCGGAAGCCGAAGCGTTCCGCTACTGGCGGGCGCGCTGGAATTTCGAGACGGTCTGATCGACGAGGGCGTCCAGGGCTGTTCCTCCGGGGAACCCTTGCTTCACCCAGGCAGCCTCCAGTTCTTTGAGCGCACGCGCGACATCCGGCCCGGCGGATAATCCCCGCGCAATAAGCGAGCCACCCGTGAGCGGCAGGGCCGGTCGGGGCCAGTCGAGCATGGCTTTGACGGCGGCGGGGGCGATCCGCTCGTCCCGGAGCAGATGATCGACCGCGCTATCGACGCCGAGCCAATAGACCAGTTGCTCCGGCTGATTATGAGAGGGTGCGGGCGAAAGAGCCGTCGCAATGCGCTTTCGGGCCTTGTTGGACAATTTGAGCCGCGCGGTGACTGCTTCCGCCACAGTAGCGTCTTCGGGAAGCAGGGCTGCGAGCCTTCTTACCGGCGACGGCGCTATTCCTGCCGCGTCTTCACGGGCGATCAGCGATATGAGTCGCGCTAAACCAGCCTCCGTGATTTCCGGCAACACGGGAAGAAGGATACCGCCTTCGATCATCAGATGCAGAGCAGAAGCGGGATTGGGTAGGGCCAGCAGTTTAAGCAACTCGTCCGCAATCCGCTCCCGCGAGAGCGCCATGAGGCTGTTCGCCTGCGCGACACAGGCCGCATAGGATTGTGCATCCGGTGTCTCTCCACCGAATCGAGCGAAGAACCGAAAATAGCGCAATATGCGAAGATGATCCTCGGCGATGCGGGCTTCAGGATTGCCGATGAAGCGCACTGTGCGAGAGTGCAGATCATCCAGCCCACCGAAATAATCTGTGATCACCCCGGTAAAGGGGTGCGCGAACAGCGCGTTGATCGTGAAATCGCGGCGGGCGGCATCCTCCTGCCAGTCGTCCGTGTAAGCAACCGTTGCCCGTCGCCCATCGGTGCTGACATCGCGCCGCAAGGTCGTGATCTCGACCGGCCATCCATCCAGCACGCCAGTGATGGTGCCATGATCGATGCCCGTGGGCACGGCCTTGATCCCTGCTGCTTTCAACCTGCCGATGACATCCTGCGGTGGGTGGACAGTCGCTATATCGACGTCCGCCACAGCATGCCGCAGCAGCGTGTCCCGCACCGCGCCACCCACGAATCTGGCAGCGCCCTCTCCGGCGTCCAGTGCCTCAAGCAGCGCGTTCAGGCGGGGCCGATGGCGCCAGTCGGCGTCAGGCAGGCTCACGGTCATAGCCCAGCCTCCACGAAAGGTTTGCCAGGATTGCGGCGGTTATCCCCCAAATCCGCCGCTCCCCCCATAGGATTTCATAGAACTGCCGCGTCGCGCCCTCCCATACCATTTCCCGCCGCATGCGATTGGCGGGATCCATGGCAAATGCCAAAGGCACTTCGAACCAGTCATCTACTTCATCCGCCTGCGCTTCCAGAGGCATGTCTGCGGGAACTACTGCCAACACGGGGATGATATCAAAACCGGTAAAGGTGCTGTAGCGGTCGCTGGTGCCGATGATTTGGGCAAGGCTTGGTGGGAGTCCAATCTCCTCCTCGGCTTCACGAAGCGCTGCCGCAATTTCGTTGGCATCGCTCTCATCGACTTTGCCGCCCGGAAAGGCGACTTGTCCTGCATGTTTGCGTAAACGGGAGGAGCGCTGCGTCAGGATAAGTCCTGGTTCGGGGCGGTCCGTTATCGCGACCAGCACCGCTGCCGGCGCCAAGATGATATTGGTTTGGATCCTTGGGTCTCTGGTGGCGATCCTCTGCCCTGGGTCATCACGGCGATGCCCCTCCGCCAGCGCTGCCTTCAACCTTTCGGTAAGACTCATCCGAGTGCACCAAGCGCGAAAAACGTACCGTTGCTCCACACGCCCGGCTCTTCCTGCGTGTCATCGTCCTCAAGCGCCAGATTGACCAACTCATAATATACGGGCCGCGCTATGAGCGCGTCCAGCCCACCACGGACGTGCAGATAAGGGCGGGGGCCGTCTTCACCGCGGCGGATATCGATGGGGTGGTCTGCATCGGCCGTAACGATCTCGCCGGTATTCAGGCGGAACGAGAGAGCGCGTGATTTTGCGGAGTTTTGCACTTTCACTTCGACGGCGACGAATGGCGCGTCCTCCACTTCGATCGTGAGTTTCTCGACGGGAGTCACCAGCACATAGGAACCATCCGCTTCGCGTCGCAGGATCGTCGAAAACAGCCGCACCATCGCTTCGCGGCCGATGGGGGATCCCTGGTGGAACCATGTCCCATCACGCGCAATCCGCATCTCGCTATCGCCGCAATGTTCAGGGTGCCATTGCTCTACCGGCGGCAATTTCTTTTCTTCGACCAGCCTCGCAATCTCGGCAAGCGACAGGGAGGCAAGGTCGGGTAGGGGGGGCATAGGCATAGGGCGGAGATAGGCATCCGTGGTCCCGATAGCAAAGGGGAATGTCGCCTTATGCTGCTGCCGACAGGCGCGGCCCGAGCATGCCCGATGTGGGTAGAGCGTCATTGCCTATAGCCAGCGCGAGGAGCCGATGGCGTTCAAATGGGCCCGGCGCATTCCACCCGGCCGTACCATCGGCGGAGAAGCCCCAGAATCGCCCGTAATATTCAGGGTCGCCAATCATCATGAGCGGTGCGGAGCCGAGAGCGCGGGCATCGCGTACCACGGCATCCATCATCCGCCGACCAATGCCGCCTTTCTGATGATCAGGTCGCACGGCAACCGGGCCAACCATGACCAGCGGCATCATCGTACCATTGCTACCATGCAGCGCTATCGGCCAGCTCTGTAGCGTGCCCGCAAGCGCGCCGTCCGGATCCTGCGCAGCATAGCTCAGTTCCGGCAACCACGGCATCCCATGACGAATCATATAGGCCGTACGTCCCCGTCGATCCGCGCCGAACGCCGCATCCAGCAGCGCGTCGACCGCGCTTTCGTCTTGAGTGTGGAGAGGGAGAATCTCGGTCACGTCTTGCCGTTCGTTTCGCAAAGGGGCATGAGCGCCCACGAGCGCGGGCGTCTTACCGGCTGGCCGCTAAATGAACAGCAAAATTCGGCACGCATCATCATGGAATTTCCCAAGACCGACTAT
>JBPPMC010000093.1:0-6060 GCA_051305835.1 Sphingobium sp. | reverse complement strand
CGCCGAGGAACATGCCGCCGAACTGGCGCAGGGTCCGGAAGCTGCGATCGGTGACGATCCGCTGGGCGCCGTTCAGGGTGAAGACTTCACCACGTCTGACGCGGAATGAGGATGAGCACGTCGCGCTCCTGATGGACGCGGCAACTTGAAAAGCGAAAAGCCGCCGGGGTAAGACCCGGCGGCTTTTTGGTTTCTGGCGTACAAGTTGCGCATCCGGAACATCGTCGCACCTACTTGGTTATGCAGCTATCCATATGAGGAACGACATGATGCCTGGCAGATTTGCGATCTTCGCTGCGTCCTTGGTCGGGATCGGATCGATCTCGGGTGTAGCGCTCGGCAACTTCGCGACGACGACAAAACAGGCGTCGGTGGATGCGACGGATATCCACGACTTGTCGAGCCAGATCGGCAACACCACATCAAACTACGGTCCGTCCTACCAGGTCGAAGCCTCGACAACGGATATGGCGCCAGATCATATCCCGGTGTGCCGAAAGGGCTGCGGCCCTACCCTTGGCCAACGCCGTACCGGCGCTTATTTCGAGCATAGCGTGCAGCAACTGGACAATATCTACGGCACGCACGACGATCTCGATACCGAGGATTACGGCACGCCAGAGCCTGATACTGCCAACGCTCCGCCGGTTTATTCAGAGGCACCGCTGACAAAGGCTTCGCCGTAGGCCGAGCAGACAGCGTTTCTTGAATAGCTAAGTCCGGGAAATGGGCGGCCGATCGACCATCGCGATCAGAGCCGATCGGCAGTTATATCGCGTTTGAACCCATGCAATCGTACGGCACGGCCTTCCACGCAAACCGGAGCCGCACAAAGGCGCATGCGTCGGGTTCCACCGTCGGCTGGCGCGATTTCGACATCCAGCGTGAAGCCACGCTTATGCTTGATCGCATATGCCCTCAGCCGCTCCATCGCCGCGCGGGAATGTTCGGAGTAGAGCGCTACAGACGCTGCCCGGTCGACGAGGCTACCTTTGGGAAAACCGAACAGATCATATACGCCCGCCGACCACGTCAGGGAATTATCGCTCAGGTCGCAATCCCACAGGCCGATACCCTGCCGCGCCAGGAAATCCTCGTCCCCCGGAAGGTCTAACGTCTGGGTGTCTGAACAGCTAAAGTCCTGCCCAAGGTCAAACCGCTGATCCCGATCGAAAAGGGGCCAACTGTGGGTCAACGGACAAGAATATATTGATTCCATCAGCACTCTCATCGGCGTCGGGGCAGGAAAGTCTAACCGGGTGAGATTAAGAACGGGTCAATCCGCTGGTTATTTATTCCGCCGCTTCCGCCACCACGGCAGGTTCGGTCCAGACCAGCACCGGCCTGCGTGCTGCCAGCGTTTCGTCCAGTCGCCGGCGGGGCGCGAAATGCGGCGCGCTCTTCAGCGACTCGTCACCCGCCTTCGCGCGCTCAGCGACCGAACGGAACGCCGTGATGAACTGATCCAGCGCCGCCTTGCTCTCCGTCTCCGTCGGCTCGACCAGCATCGCGCCATGCACCACCAGCGGGAAGTACACGGTCATCGGGTGGAAGCCCTCGTCGATCAGCCCCTTGGCGATGTCGAGCGTGGTGAAGCCCTCCGCCATGCCCCTGTCGCTGAACAGCGCCTCATGCATGCACGGCCCGGACGCCGCGAACGGCGCGTCGAGCACGCCCTCCAGACTGCGCAGGATGTAGTTGGCATTCAGAACCGCGTCGGAACTCACTTGCCATAGCCCGTCCGCGCCATGGCTCATGATGTACGTCAGCGCCCGCGTGAACATGCCCATCTGCCCATGGAACGCCACCATCCGGCCAAAGCTGCCCGCATGATGCTCGCCCGCCGTCTCTTCTTCGATCAGGACATAACCCTCATCGGTCTTCTCAACGAACGGCAGCGGCGCAAACGGCGCCAGCGCCTCGCTGAACACCACGGGGCCACTGCCCGGCCCGCCGCCGCCATGGGGCGTGGAGAAGGTTTTGTGCAAGTTGATGTGCATCGCATCGACGCCCAGATCGCCCGGCCGCACCCGGCCCACAATGGCGTTGAAGTTCGCGCCATCGCAATAGACCAGCGCGCCTGCCGCATGGACGGCATCGGCGATCTTCTTGAGGTCACGCTCGAACAACCCGCAGGTATTAGGGTTGGTAATCATCACCGCGGCCACGTCCGGCCCCAGCCGCGCCTCCAGCGCCGCCAAGTCCACGCGCCCCTCGGGCGTTGCGGGAATATCCTCCACCGCATAACCACAGAATGCCGCCGTCGCCGGGTTCGTCCCGTGCGCGCTCTCCGGCACCAGCACCACCGACCGCGCATCACCCCGCGCTTCGAGCGCCGCGCGGATCGCCAGCAACCCGCACAACTCGCCATGCGCGCCCGCCTTCGGACTCATCGCCACAGCGGCCATGCCGGTCAGCGTCTTCAACCATTCGGCCAATTCATGGATGACGCCCAGCGCGCCCTGTACCGTCGACACAGGGGCAAGCGGATGAATGTCGGCAAAGCCCGGCATCCGCGCGACCTTCTCGTTCAGCCGCGGATTATGCTTCATCGTGCACGATCCCAGCGGGAAGAACCCCAAGTCGATCCCGTAATTCTGCCGCGACAGCCGCGTATAATGCCGCACCGTCTCCGGCTCCGAAAGGCCCGGCAACGCAATCGGATTGCGACGCTCCAGTCCACCTAGGCGGCTGTTGACCGCAGGCGCCGGCGCAATGTCGACGCCCGTCGTGTCGTGCGAACCAATCTCGAAAATCAGCGCTTCTTCCAGCATCAACGCCTTGTTGCCGGTGGTCGTCGCGCGGCCCTCATGTGCAACGGCGACGGGCTTGGTCGGGCGACCTTCCTTCAACATGCTCATGCGCTCATCTCCATCGCCAGCACATCCTTCAGCGCGGCGCATAATGCCTCGATATCGTCCTCGGTCGTAGTCTCGGTCACCGCGACGATCAGCCCACCGGACAAGTGACCCGCATCCGGGAACAACCGCCCCAGCGACACGCCGCCCAATATGCCCCGGTCAGCCAAGGTGCGCGCAACTTCCCGCGCGTCTTTATCAAGGATGATCGTGAACTCGTTGAAAAAGCTCTCGTTCAAGATGCGAACGCCCGGCACCCGCTCAAGCGCTTGCGCCGCCTGCACCGCCCGCGCATGGTTCAGCGCGGCCAGTTCCGTCAGTCCACGCTCCCCGAGCAACGTCATGTGGATCGAGAACGCCAGCGCGCATAGGCCGGAGTTGGTGCAGATATTCGAAGTCGCCTTCTCCCGCCGGATATGCTGCTCCCGCGTCGAAAGCGTCAGCACGAAACCGCGCTTGCCCTCGGCATCGACAGTCTCACCGCAGAGCCGACCCGGCATCTGCCGCACATATTTCTGCTTGCACGCGAACAGCCCGAGATATGGGCCACCAAACTGCAGCCCCACGCCGATCGACTGCCCCTCACCGACCACGATATCCGCGCCCATGTCGCCGGGCGCAGTGATCGCACCCAAAGCAACAGGCTCGGTAACGACAACGACAAGCAAGGCTCCGACTTCATGCGTCTTCTCGGCCAAGGCGGACAAGTCACTGATCCGCCCCAATATGTCGGGATATTGCACGACGACGCAGCTCGTATCCTTGTCAATACCCGCAACTAAAGCCGCCACGTCAGTCTCGGCGTCGAGACCAGGCGTCTCATATGACAACACATCGCCTGTAAACTTCGCCATCGTTTTGGCGACCGACACATAATGCGGATGCAGCCCTGAGGAGAGGATTGCCTTCCCCCGCTTGGTGATCCGCCGCGCCATGCCGATCGCTTCCCAGCACGCGGTCGATCCGTCGTACATCGATGCATTAGCCACGTCGCAGCCGAACAGCCGCGCTACCTGTGTCTGGAACTCGAATAGGACTTGCAATGTCCCCTGTGCGATCTCCGGCTGATAGGGTGTGTAGGCCGTCAGGAACTCTCCGCGCTGGATCAGGTGATCCACACTCGCGGGCACATGATGGCGATACGCGCCTGCGCCAAGGAAGAAAGGCACGTCGCCCGCGACCATATTCTGCCGCGCCAGCTTCCCCATATGCCGCTCCACCGCCAGTTCGCTGGCATGGTCCGGCAGTCCCTCGATCTTCGCGGTAAGGCGCGCATCGGCAGGCACGTCGGAGAACAGCGCATCGATCGAAGGCGCGCCGATGACGTTCAGCATTTCGCTGCGGTCGGCATCGGTCAGGGGAAGATAGCGCATCGGTATTCCTTGGTTAGATTACAGACCGTCGACTAGATCACAGGCCGTCGACGAACTTGCGATAGGCCGCTTCGTTCATCAGGCCTTCCAGCTCGGACGTGTCGGCGATGCGCAGCTTGAAGAACCAGCCGTCCTCTTCCGGATCGCTGTTCACCAGCGCCGGTTCGTCCTCCAGCGCGCCATTAGCTTCGATGACTTCGCCAGAGATCGGCGCATAGACGTCGGATGCGGCTTTCACGGATTCGACCACAGCGGCATCATCGCCCTTATCGAACTTCGCGCCCTCTACGGGCAGTTCGACGAACACGATGTCGCCCAGTTGCTCCTGCGCATAGTCGGTGATGCCGACCGTCGCAATTTCGCCTTCGACGTCGATCCATTCATGTTCATCGGTAAAGTAACGGCTCATGGTCAGGCTCCTGGCTTCAGGCGGTGATAACGGTGGGGAACGAAAGGCATCGCCGCGACGGTCGCGGACAGGCGCTTGCCGCGCACTTCGATCTCAACTGTGGTGCCGATGGCGGCATGCGGCGTAGCGACCCAGCCCATGGCGATGGGTGCGCCGACGGTGGGCGCAAAGCCGCCCGACGAAACGGTACCAACCTGCTCGTCGCCCACGAAGATCAGCGAACCTTCACGCGCGGGCAATCGGCCATCAATCGCCAGACCCACACGGCGCGCAGGAACACCCTCGGCCAGTTCGCGGGCGATCCGGTCATATCCGATGAAGCCGCCCTGCTCGCGACGACGCTTCGAGATGGCAAAGCCGAGGTCCGCCGCAATCGGACTGACACGCTCATCGATATCATGCCCGTACAGCGGCAAGCCTGCCTCCAGCCGGAGGGAGTCACGCGCGCCCAACCCGATGGGTTTCACATATTCCAGCGCACAAAGCGCGTCGGCGAATGCGGCCACAGCATCGGCCGGAATGCTGATCTCAAACCCATCCTCGCCCGTATAACCGGAGCGCGAAATCCAGAGCTGCACGCCCTGATAGTCGAACGCATTACACTGCATGAAATAGAGGTCCGCCGTCGCGGGGATCAGCGTCGTCAATGCCGCGCCTGCCTCCGGCCCCTGCAACGCCAGCAGCGCCTGATCCTCCATATGGTTCATCGTGATCGCGTCCGGCAATTGCTCGCGCAGCCAGCCGATATCCTCATATTTCGTCGCGCCATTCACGACCATGTAGAAGTCATCGGGACGGCGGCTGACCATCAGATCGTCGAGGATGCCGCCATCTTCGTTCAGCAGCAGCGAATAGCGCTGGCGAAAGGTTTTCAGGCCGAGGATATCGCCCGGCAGTACAGTCTCCAGCGCAGCGTCGACATTCTCACCGGTAAAGCTAAGCTGCCCCATATGGCTCACGTCGAACAGTCCGGCGTGGGTGCGGGTCCAGGCATGTTCCGCCATGATCCCTTCATACTGGATCGGCATTTCATAACCGGCGAACTCGACCATCCGCCCGCCCTTTGCGCGATGCCATGCATCAAGCGGCAACTTCTCTGGAGCAGACACGGCAAGGTCCGTCTGCGCATCTACCAGAACTTCAGTGGGTTCGGTGGTCATCCTGATCTCCGGCAGCAAAGGGTTTCCGTAATGGCCCAACGAACCACAAAGCGCGGCCCATCACGTCATTACCCCCTCTGTCACGGAACCTGAGAGCTTTGACCGGCCTGCTCCAACAGGAGCGGAACTCGGTTTACACCTTCGGTGGAACGGACTTAGGCCGTTCGCTTTCCAGAGCGCCTGCACATGATACGGTCCTTTGCACCTGAGAGATTCCGGGGCGGTTGCTCCTTCGGTGGACGCTCCGGCTTTGATCCCGC
>JBPPMC010000070.1:0-5726 GCA_051305835.1 Sphingobium sp. | reverse complement strand
GACGCGGAACTCTACATCGCTGTGGCCGAGAATGACGGCAGTTATCCGCCCGCGATGGCGGAGCAATTCGAGCACGCTCTGAACGAGGCAGGCGTCAACTATCGCAGCGAGACATACCCTGCCGCGCACGGATGGATGAAGCCCGACTTCCCCGTCTATGACGAGACGGCGGCAGAGCACGGTTGGCGTGAAATGCTGGCTTTCTTCCGTCGAACCCTTCGGTGACGGTTTGCGCTTTCGTGCGTCGAGTGGCTCTAATAGCTCGCCATCAGCCAATCTGCTTGGGTGCTTCTGGTTGGTCCGTGGCCAATCGATCCTCCTCGCTTCGAGCAGGATCAGTATCCTCACCGCAATGAGCCGCAACTGCGGGGGGAGTCTCGCGGCGGCGACGCAATCTCGCGACGCTTATGCCTACCAGGTGCCGGGCGCGTTTGCCGACCTGCAAGAGGCGCTTGGCGGCCTTGGTGAGATCGTCGGCCACGGCTGAAATCGCCTTCCCGAATTTGATCGAGAGCGCGAGCACGAGAATATACGGCCAGAGTTGTTGCTGCAGTTTCCGGCTGTTCTGCTGGATCGGGGTGGGCGTCTTGTTGTCCTTAGCCGCCTGAAGATCGCGCGCGAACTTCGCTCGGGTGCGCGCCCGATTCTGTTCCTCTGCCTGCCAGGCATCAAGTGTTTTCAGGCCCTCTGCGGTCCGATCGTCCCGGCTAGCACACCAGCTCAGCTGTCCGAGCAGAACGACTGCGTGTTCCGATTGGACGCTGATAAACGGCTCGGCAATCGCGCGCTCATGGGCATCAGACATGCTGTCGAAAATCTGGCGGTCATGGGCGATATTGCGCGCCAGTGCCGCTTTCAGCATTGCCTCATCACCACCCTTAGACAATTGCCCAAGGGCGGTCTTCAGCCTGTCGAATGCACCGAGCGAGAGGCTGCTATCTTCCGCAAGCCTGTCGACATACGCCAATCCGGCCCG
Organism: Sphingobium sp.; assembly: GCA_051305835.1. GTDB lineage: Bacteria > Pseudomonadota > Alphaproteobacteria > Sphingomonadales > Sphingomonadaceae > Sphingobium. The sequence continues at coordinate 4,750 of JBPPMC010000070.1, read as the reverse complement.
GCAAAAGCGATCCTCCGCGCGAGCGAGTGCGACCGGGTCCTCAGTGAGGGGAATCGCGAATTCGCCGAACACCGCTTTGATCGCTCTGGCATGCTCGCTATGCGCCCCGCAGCCCGGCGTCGTGCTCCCCTCGCAGACCTCGCCGAGGCTGCGCACGGACGCAAACCAGTCGAACCGCGCCGATAAAAGGGCTGCCGGCGTCGGCTGAAGTTCAACGTTCGGCTGCGGATTGGCGCGCGCACGCCACGCCTCCTCTGTGGCCGTCCGATTGGCTTCGATCTTGAGCAGGGTCCGATTGATGTCGTTGCTGAGGAAAAGCAGCACGATGCCAAGCGCCGCCAGTGGATAATAGACAACGTCGGCCCAGCGCCACAGCCACAGCTTCGGCTTTGTCCAGCCCCACGCACCGACGCCCAGGAACGCGGTCGCCGAGAGCACGAGCAGGAACACGTCTTCCGCGCTCAACATCTCCACCGCGCCGATCCGGACTGGACGCCCCGAACCACAACATGGTTGGCTGAGAGGAAAGGCATCAAAGGCCTCCGCAAATCATGGCAGGTACCAATCGTCGTCCTCCCACGGCTGCTCGATAAGACCACTCTCCATGGCTTCGCGAAAATCCACCGACGCCGCCAAACTGGGGTCATCGAGCCATTCGAGAATCGACTTCACGATGATCGGACGCGTTGCTTCCGACGCCCGATAGGCGAAATCATCGAAGAAGGATTCTATGAAATCCTCAACCGCAGTACCATCGGCCCAAATATCCGGCATGTCCGTCATAACAACGGATCGAGCGTAGCGCTGGACAGTGTCCGGGTCAGTCAAGCTCCTAACTCTATTCGCCAGGAACTTGCCAAAGCGGGCTTCGCGGTTTGAGATCGGCCTGGCGTCAATCCCCTGCCTCTCGAGAAACGAACCCATGGAGACCACATGATCCTCAAGCGCGTTCCGCACGGCCGCCTGTCCTTCCGGAGGCCGTAGAGCCTGACCGATACGGACCAGACGCTCTGCTCGGGCGGCTTCTTCATGCGCAACTTTACGTCTGAGGCGGGAGGCATAGGCATCGGGCATCCACCGGCCAAAAACCGTGTCGATCGAATACCGCGCCACAGGGACGCGGCTGGCCTTGGCTCCGACGATAAACGGATCATCCTGCATATCCTCGGGCAGGGCGCTCCTGAGATTAAACCCGAATCCCTTGGTTTCAGGGCTGGCATGGCTGACCCCCGACGAGCCCGCCAGCGCAGCAGCGAGCTGTTCGCGATGCTCGGGTTCGATGTGGAATGCATTGAAGGTGAAGAGTCGGTGGACCGGCGGCTTGTGACAAAGGACACCGGTCATGATGAAATCGCGCAAGGAAGCAATTCCGCTGGTCGGCTTGGTACGGCTGACATCAGCGGCTTTGGCGAAAGCGGCCGCGACATAGGAGGATAGCGCGTCGTGCCGTCCCGCAAAGCGCACCATCAACTCGTGCCGGCTACTGCCCGGATTCGCCGAACCCACAAACCACATTGGTTGGGTCGTGTGCAGAAAACGGTAGAGCTTGGTGTGGAAGTGGACCGGCTTGCTGTCGACGATTGAAACAATAGGGTCGACGAAGCGCAGATCGATCAAAGCCTTCCTCAGCCGGCGCATGTCCTCCCACGTCTTAGGAATGGATGAGGCAGCGTCGAGGCCAACTGCGATCCTAATCCGGCAGGTCCGCCGCTTTGCCGGGGGTACATTTCGACAGAGCGCGATAAGCGGTTCAACGCTGTAGAAGCCGCCGAGTATTGTAATCTCGGTCGCCGTCTTCGCTGCTTCATTCAGCGCATCGCCAATATGTTCGTATTCGACGTCGTCAGCGAGATCGATCAGGTCGGGACGACCGACAAAAATGATGGGTGATAGTCCGCGTCTGCCCGTCATCCGCGGCTCCCCCATCGGTTGATGACCAGCTTAGGATTTGAGGGGGACACCAAGCAAGACCGAAACGAAGTTCAGTACTTCGAGCGCTACATCCAACGCGTCGGGTTTTAGGCAGGTCGCCCCAACGCGATGACGGCGACCTTAGGCGGGTTCGCAACACCTTTCCCCATTAGTCTGGCCGCTGGTTCCGACCGCTACGCGCGGGTTCGCTGACGCATGACCCATGGGGGCCTTCGGCATCGTCTCAAGGCACCCTGGGAAAGAGGGAAGGGGGATCGGGAGTGGTGTCCGGGATGTGCCGGATGCCAGAAGGAGTTACTCCAGTGATCCAGACCATGAAGCTCAACAAGCTCCGTCTCTCGCCAATCAATGTCCGCCGACTGCCCGAAGAAAAGCTGCAGATTCCGCAGATGGCGGCCGATATCGAGGCGCGAGGCGTTCTCCAGAACCTGCTCGTCACGCCGGCCAAAAAACCACGCGGCACCTTTGAGGTGTTCGATGGTGGCCGCCGCCTTCGCGCGCTTCAGCGTCTCGCCGACGCAGGCACGATCAAGGCCGACGACTATGACGTGCCCGTGATGGTGCTTCAGGCCGATGAGGCGACGCTCTCCGAAACCTCGACGGCGACCAACTTCCAGCAGCTCAAAATGACGCCGGCCGAGGAATGCCGCGCGTTCCAGCACTTCATCGGAACGAGTGGCGATATTGATGCTGTCGCCAAGCGATTCGGCGTCACGCGTCGTTTCGTCGAAGGACGCCTCCGTCTCGCCGCCCTTGCCGAGCCGATCTTCGAAGCCTTGAGCTCCGGTGAAATCACCCTCGACGTCGCCAAGGCCTATGCGTCGACCGAGAACCAGGAGAAGCAGCTTCTGGTCTGGAACAACTACCAGAACAGCTATGTGAACGCTGACACGATTCGTCGCGTCATCGCCAACGAGACCCTGAAGGCGAATGACCCGATCGCCATTCTGGTCGGCGAGACCCGCTATATTGACGCGGGGGGCAAGATCGATGGCGACCTGTTCACCGACGGCAACGACCGGTGGGTCGATCCCGAGATCGCGCATCGGCTCGCCGGCGAGATCATGGAAGCCGAGGCCAAGCGCGTCGGCGAGGAGACCGGTCTTGCATGGATCCGACCGATCGCCAGCAACTACGCGCATAATGCGGCGCACGGTCTCTATCGGGCCATCCTTCGCCAGCCCGACCTGACTGAGGAACAGGCGCTTCGCCTGACCGCAATCGACGAGCGGCGTTCCGAGCTCGAAACCGAGATGCAGGACGAGTCTCTCCTCGAAGAAGACTTCAAGTTGCTCGACCAGGAAGATGATCGCCTGATCCAGGAGGCCGAGGCGATCGAGAACCGCGCACCCGTTCTCCCGGACGAACTGAAAGCGCATGTCGGCGCGTTCCTGCTCCTCACGCCGCAGGGTGCGATGGTACTCGACACCCAATATTACAGCGAGCAGCAGATCCTCAGCGAGGAGCCCGCTGACGACGAGGGCAGCGAGGGCGAGGATGGCGAACGGTCGTCAGGTGGTTTCCGCATCGGCGGCCCCAAGCCGTCCGAGCCGAGCCATCGCCCCGAGGCCGTGGCGCCGGGGGGCAAGCCGCTCAGCTCCCGCCTCTATGACGAACTGGCGATGCAACGCCGTGACATTCTCGCGTCCTGCCTCCTCGCCCAGCCCGCACTGGCGCTCGACTATGGGTTGTTCGTGATGGTCGATGCCCGGACCAAGACGTCGAGCCGCTACACCTACAACTCGACGAAATACGGAACCACGATCCGCGCGAGCGGGCCGCAGGACCCGAACACCGGCGACATGCCCACGTCGCGCGCGCGGGACTATCTGGCGGAGGCTCATGAAAGTCTCGACGCGGGCTGGACCGAGCACGAAAACGAAGTCGAACGCTTCGAGGGCTTCCGGGCGCTCGACGATGACAGCAAGGCTAACTGGCTTGCCTACATCGTGGCGATCTCGCTCGAGGCGAAGCCGGGCATCAGCAACGAGCAGATCCCCCTTCACAACCGACTGGCATCGATCCTCGAAATCGATGTCGCCAGCTGGTGGCGCCCGACTTCGGAGAACTTCTTCGACCGGGTGAACAAGGGCAGTATCCTCAGCCTTCTCGACGAAGTGGGCGGGCCCGCGCTCAGCGGCCGGCATGCCTCGCTCAAAAAGACCGAGATCTCAGCGAGCTGCGAGAAGCTCTTCGCAGGCGACACAATCGTCGAAGCTGAGGTCAAGGAAGCGGCCCTCGCCTGGGTACCAAACGCGATGCGGTTCCTCGACAGGCAGCCCGAGGACGTCGTCATCGAGGCCGATGAGGCAGAACATGACGAAGACGATTCGGGCGGTGTTGCCGACGCGGCCGCTGACTCGTCCCAGGCTGGCGACGAGGTGCTCGAACCCGCTGCCTGACCGCTGAGCGGGGCGGGGCCGGCGGCGTGCCGGCGGTTCCCGCCCCATCACTCGTCCTCCTGCTGGGCACCAGTCCGCCGATGCACAGCACCGGCGGCCCCTTGTGCCCGTTTTCCGGAGCTGATCGTCATGTCCGCTACAGCGAAACCGAGCCGCGATGTCGCGGCAGAGATCACCAACCTTATCATCAAGAAGCTCGAGGAGGGCGTTCCGCCCTGGAGTCGTCCCTGGCGCGTCCAGGGAAGCGGTGGCCGGCCGCTCCGTCATTGCGGCACGCCCTATACTGGCATCAACACTTTTTACCTCTGGGCGATCGGCGACGCGCAAGGGTACCGGTCGCGCTACTGGATGACGTACCGCCAGGCCGAGGCGCTCGGTGGCCATGTCCGCCGCGGTGAGGTCGGCTCACTGTCGGT
>JBPPMC010000056.1:0-10444 GCA_051305835.1 Sphingobium sp. | reverse complement strand
CCCGCGCGGGCATATTGCGCCCGAGTGGTATCGGTCCACATCGTTGATCTCCGGAAGTTTGTTGCAAAACCCCTGAATCAACGACTGCGGCGAGCGTCAAGCTAACCCGCTGATACCACTCAACTTAATATCGGATCGGGCTCTTATTGGCCGTCGTATAGACGATGTCGTCCCGCTGCTTTCGGGCGCTTCCGGCCTTTGCGCCAAAAGGCGGGTTTGCAAGGATGACATCTGCCGGCGATAAACCTTCTGCATCCTTGGTCAGTGCATCCCCTAGGATTAGATGTGAGTTCAACTGATGCAAAAACGCGTTCATCAAGCAGATACGATAAGTTCCCTTTTCGATCTCTACGCCTTCGTACTTTGGTGGCTTGTCGCTGTATGCCTTCGGCGAAACGCGCGTTCGGACGTAGTGATCCGCGGAAATTAAGAAACCTCCACTGCCTGTTGCGGGATCTTGGATCACCTCGCCCAACCCTGGTTGCGTTAATCCAACGATGCAATCTACAAGCGGACGGGGTGTAAAGTATTGCCCGGCACCAGAACGAGCATCCTGAGAATTCTTTGCAAGAAGACCTTCGTAAATATCCCCCATTCCATCCATTGTTATTGGATGCCAATCCAGCTTGGCGATCCCATCAATAACGGCCTTCAAATTTTCGGAATGCGAGAAAACGGTTGTGGGGAATGCATAGCTTCTCCGAACCTGTTCACTCGGCGCATGCCCTCCCAAATATGTCAGCATTTCACGGTAATGGCTCAAGAGATCATCCTCTGTGTACCCAACAAGATCTTTCCATCGCTTGCCGGGGGGAGAAGGCTCTCCGTCTTATTTTCTTCTGCGATCTTTAAGAAAAGCAAATGGTCAGTTCCGAGACGTACTCGTGATAGCTTACCCCATCTCCTCGAAGAATGTGGCAAAGCCCCATATCCTTTTGACTATATTATCAGCGTTCATAACAAACCCACATAAATACTATTTTTCGAGCGCGGGCTTGATCCGGCAACTGCGTCGGTACGTGGGCGAAAGCCAATTCCCGACGCATGCAGAAACGGGCCTCGGTGCCGTTCGGCACACCAGAGGCGCGCCATGGTTCGAGCTCCCCGCTCATTTCGTCACTCTGATTGGATTAATGATCTCGATACCCTCAAAATCTTTCTCGTTGTCGGTTACGACAAGGCATCCGTTTGCCTGAGCGATGGCTGCGATGATCGTGTCGAAGCCGCTGCGCGGACGGCCCTTCGCCTTTCCATCAGCCATCAGCCGCGCCCAGATCAGACCTGCATTCTCGTCGAATGCGAGTATGCGATCCGCGAAGAGGACCTGTGGGCCTTCTGGTCCAGCAAACCACGCCTCCAGCTGATCGCGTTTTTTTCCTGCCGGCTTTTCAAGAACGCCGCGCCAAATTTCAGCGACCGTCAGGGACGATATGAAGAGGTCCGCATCTGCCTGATCAGACATCCAAGCCAAAAGGGCTTCCGACGGTATAGGTTTGGTGATGTTGCTGAGAATGTTGGTGTCGAGCAGATAGCGCATCAAAGATCGACCTTGCGCCCTTCTTCGCGCGGACGAGTCAGATCGAGATCGGCGCCCACTAGGGGAGAGCGTCGGAGTGCAGCAACGATACCGCCCTTCTTGGGCGGCTTACCAGCGATGGTCTGACTAACAACAGCACGCAAGCGTGAAGCGTCCGGGCCGCCTTCAGCCAGCCGGCGGGCCAACGAACGGATGAGGTCGCGATCAGCATCGCGACCGAGCACCTCGAAGCGAGCCAAACCTCGCTCGCTTAGGCGAGATCGATAATTTTGAATCGCGCGCTTTTGCGAACTGCCCATGGCCACCTCATATTGTTTCCAGTAATATAACCAGAAACTCGGATTTGAGCAAGGTCCAGCTGTCGGCGCTTTGGGCTGGATGGCATCTGATTGCCAGCATTCATTGCCCCGCGCCTAGGCAACGAGATCGCGACCTAAATCGATCCCGGCCTTGTCTATCCTCTCAATCGGCCTGAGGTCAGGTGTTAGCGATAACGCAGACGCACACGACGATTCTACGCTCTTGCTTGACTCATCAATTAGTCATATATGACGATATGCGCGCACGTAGTCGTCGTATCTGGAAGATTGTGATGGGTTCGCCGAAATCAAAGTCTGCCCTCGAAAGGCTTGGTCACGACGTTCGCGGCGCGCGCCTGCGGCGCGGCATCGCCGTGGCCGATCTGGCTGTACGTGCGGGCACGTCGCCGAGCACCGTCACGCGCCTTGAGAAGGGTGACCCCGGCGTCGCCATCGGCACGTTGGCCGATGTCCTGGTCGTCATGGGCCTTATCGCAAGGCTCGCCGACCTGATTGATATTCGCAAGGACGATCTGGGGCTGGCGCTGGCCGCCGAACAACTGCCACGTCGCGGGCGGTCGTTCGCGACCACGCTGCGCAGGCAGAAGGCCAGAGAAGAGTTTCCACAGGATGGAGCGGATGTCATCGATCCGGACGGCGCGGCCTTCTGATGCCAGATTACACAGCCCATGTCGCTCTCGGGGAGAGCCTGACGCCGGTTGGCCAATTGCGCTTCACGCAGGCCGGGCCGCGGCAGTTCTCGACCTTCTCCTATGATCCCGCCTGGATCGAGAATCCCCGCGGCTTTGCCGTGCAACCGTCCTTCCCTCTCGAGGCCGTGCCATTTCACACTTCTGGCCAGCCCGGGCACATGCGTGACGCACTGGCGGGCGTCTTCGCCGACGCCGCGCCGGACAGTTGGGGCCGCAGACTCCTCGAGCGCGCCTATGGCAATGGCCTTTCTGAATTCGCGTATCTGACGCTGTCGGACGACACCTGCCGGCAAGGCGCTCTGCGGTTTCTCGACGATGCCGGACAAGTCATCCGGGGCGGGGCGGCCGACGCCGTGCCGCGCTTGGTCGATCTGCAAGCGATCACCGCCATTGCCCGTGCCTATGAGCAGGGCAAGGAAATTTCCGCCGAAGAGATGCAGGCACTCGCCGGTGCGGGCGGTTCAGGCGGTGCGCGTCCAAAGGCCAATGTCCGCGATGGCGACATGCTCTGGCTCGCCAAGTTCACCTCGGTGCATGACCAGCAGCCGATCGAACGCGTCGAGGTCGCGACGCTCCGCCTCGCCCAGGCTTGCGGTATCCGTACGCCGGGGGTCAGGTTGGAACTGGCCGACACGCCGTTTCCGGTGGCGCTGATCCAGCGCTTCGATCGGCGCGGGAGCGCTCGTATTCCCTATATCTCGGCGCGTACCGCTCTGGGGAAGACCGGGACCGAGCTCGGCTCCTATACCGAGATCGTCGATTTCATGAGGGCCTATGTCGCCGATCCGCAAGCCGATTTCCGCGAGCTCTTCCTGCGCTTGGTCTTTACCATCCTTGTGTCGAACAAGGACGACCATCTGAAGAACCATGGCTTCCTCTATGTGGGATCCGGACGCTGGCGCCTGTCGCCAGTTTTCGATGTGAACCCTGCGCCGGATCGCAATCCGCATCTTGAAACGGCAATTCTTGAGGGCGGCACGCATGATCGGTCCATCCGTCTGGCCCTTGAAGCATGCGAGTTCTTCGATATTGCCGAAGCAGACGCTCGTCGGATGATCCGCGAGACGGCGCTGCGCATTTCCGACGGATGGCGTGAGGTGCTTCGGCAGGTGGGCGTCTCGGGTACTCTAGCGCGCGAATATGAAGCCGCCTTCGTCAATGAGCAGACCGACCTCGCTCTTGCCATCTAAAATGTTAGATATGCAGATATATCACGTTAATCAATCATATATGGCATGTTACGCTGTGCGATCGAAGAGAGTGATTTGGGCTCGGAAACTATTCATTTGGATCGATAGGTGTTTCACAATCTCCCTCGAGGAAGCGGTGTCACAAGCCGCACCTGTAGCGCGGTCGGGAATGCTTTGAGTGATTCTGATTGTCGCGCGTCTCACATGCGCGATAATTCCCCCAATTGGCCTGACATTCTCAACCCGCAATGCTGCGGATGGAGGCCAACCTGGATGGTTCGCGCCGGGCCGCTCGCCTGCGACCGGGTGGCATCCGCCCGCGATGCGTGATATGGATTGAATGACGGTACTTTTTGACGGAGCCGAGTAGGCCGCCGGGCGCCGCGAAGTGAAAAATCGTCCGACTGGTCCCGATAGTTGGCGAAACGACAAGAATATTTTTCGGCGATTTTCCCTTTAAAATCAACAGCGTAACTTTTTGACGGCCTCCGCATCGGAATTTTTACGCCGGCGCAAGAAATTTATGAGTAATTCCAATTGGTTATATGCTGTTTAAACAATCGAGTGGGAGTAGTTCGGATCGTCACCTCCAACAAGAATTGATAGTCCGGAATGTGAAGCAGTAGCTTCGGGGACTATGGATCGTGCACATGGCTTTGCGCCATCTTGCATTCGCGGCGTCCTCTTTTGGCGGGTCAAAGATGAGGTGCGCAGGGCTATCGTGCGCAACTATCTCCAGCACAGCGATCCCGATTTTTCGACCGTCCCCCAAAAGCTCGGCTTTTCCGAACAGTGCGTCATGACGCTTATCTGGAATCTGCCGTTTCCCTACCGCCCGTTAGTTCCGGATGCGGCATCACGCACCGCTGACCTGTGGGCACTAGTGCATCGGTGTAGTTGCGAACTGTCGATCAATGAAGGAGAAAACCGCGTCATTGAAAGGGTCGTTCGCGTCGCCGGCGACCATGTGATCGGCATCGCTTATGTGAACATAGTCGGCATGCGGGACCATCTCCTGAAACTCCCGTGCGCCTTCCGCCGTCACGATTCTGCTCCGGCCCCCGCGGATCAGTAGTGTGGGAATGGCGAGGCGGCGCGCTGCCGTCTCCAATCGATTAGAACCTGCCTCTTGCAATTGAGTGTCCTGCCCCATGGACATAAAGGCAGGATCCCAGTGCCAGTGGTAGCGGCCATCCCGCAGTCGAAGGTTCTTGGCCAATCCACTCACATCCTGGGGCCTTTTTCGATGAGGTAGATACGCTGCTACAGCATCGGCGGCATCTTCCAATGAACTGAAGCCATCGGATCCGGCGGCCATGAAGTCCATCACTTCGCGAGATCCCTCCATCTCGATGCGCGCCGTGATATCGACCAGGACCAATGCCTTCAGGGCCGCTGGCTCCGCTCCCGCCAGCAGCATGCCGACAAGGCCACCAAGCGAAGCGCCTACGATAATGGGCGCTATTCCAATGTCTTCTATGACCGAGCGCAAGTCGCTGGTGAATGTTTCGAGATCGTAGACACCATCGGGCGACCATGCACTGTCGCCATGGCCCCGCAAGTCCAGAGAGATCGCGCGATACCCGCGCTCAGCCGCCTGCGTTAGCGCCCTGCTCCAGCTTAAGCGCGTCTGGCCGCTGCCATGCAGGAACAATACCGTCTGCCCGTCCGGATCACCCTGAACATCGCCAACCAGATCGACGCCTGCTCCCCGGAATGTTCGGCGTTCAACTGCGTGCATCGATGCTTTTTCCTCAAATGCTTTTCGCGTCAGGCGACCTTATCGCTTTATGGCTTCCCGGAAATCCTCATTCTTCAAAAAAAGGCGAGGTGTTGTCAGTGCCAAGGTGAGTCCACTTCAGGTTGAGACCGCCATCCACCAACAGCGTCTGACCTGTTATATATCCGCCAATGGACCCGGAACTGGTCGCGCCCGCCGCAGCATGGCTCGCTCATGAAAGCTGCACTATATCCGGTGACATGATGATCTCCATGGCTGGCAGAGTAGCCCGCGCTTATGTGGCGGAGACGAAAGGCGTTTATCATCCGGACTGGACGATCGAGCAGATTGGGGAAGAGATCAGCGCCATTCGTGAAGTGCAGGACTCGCTGATCTTCCCACCTGTACCGTCAGGCCATCTCGATCATCTCAAACATTGTTTTGCGGTGGCAAGGACAGGCTACAGCCCCTGCATGATGTTCAGCACCTTGCCCGCCCATTCCGGTCGGCAGATGAGCAAGTCCGGCATGTAGGTGTTCGATTGATTATAGACGAGCGGTGATCCATCTGCCCGGCTCACGTGCATGCCGTGGGCAGCGGCCACCGCAACCGGTGCGCAGCTATCCCATTCATATTGCCCGCCGGTGTGAAGGTAAATTTCCGCTTCGCCGCGCACGATGGCCATGGCCTTGGCGCCTGCCGAGCCCATCGGTAGAAGTTCGGCGCCAATCACTTCCGCCACAGCAAGCGCTTCTGGGGCGGGACGCGTGCGGCTCACCACCATGCGCGGCGTTGCGATTGCCGCGGAGATTGTGATGGGCTGGTCGCTGCGAAGCACGAGATCGAGGCCAGGCAAGGCGACTGCCCCGATCTTAGCGACGCCGTCGATGGCGAGCGCCACATGCACTGCCCAGTCGGCTCGCGACTCGCCATATTCACGCGTGCCATCGACCGGATCGACGATCCACACACGGGATTTGGTAAGGCGTACGCCGTCGCAGGCCATTTCCTCTGACAGCAGCCCGTCGTCCGGTCTTTGCTCGCGCAGGGCATGGACCAGGAACTGGTTCGCCGTCTGGTCTCCGGCCTTGCCCAGCGCCGTTGGGCCGAACATACCCGACGCGCGCACTTCCAGCAGCAGCTTGCCTGCGACATGGGCCAAATGAGCCGCAAGATCGGCATCTGTCATGGTCTCACTCATTTCAGCGGCATGATCTGGCGGATGATATGCTCGGCGGCCTGCGCAGGCGTCATCTCTACAGTGTTGACACGAATTTCAGGCTGTTCGGGCGGTTCATAGGGGCTGTCGATACCCGTAAAGTTCTTGAGCGCTCCGGCCCGTGCCTTCTTATAGAGACCTTTTACGTCGCGCGCCTCTGCAACTTCAATGGGCGTGTCGACGAAGATCTCGATGAATTCGCCTTCCGGCAGCATGGCGCGCACCATGTCACGCTCCGCCCGGAAGGGCGAGATGAAGGCCGTCAGCACGATCAAACCGGCATCGGCCATGAGTTTTGCGACTTCACCCACGCGGCGAATATTCTCGATGCGGTCCGCCTCTGTAAAGCCCAGATCCTTGTTCAGCCCATGGCGGACATTGTCGCCGTCAAGTAGGAAGGTATGACGGTTCATCAGCGCGAGTGTCTTTTCGACTTCGTTGGCGATGGTCGATTTGCCCGAACCCGAAAGGCCCGTGAACCACAGGATGCGCGGCTTTTGATTCTTAAGGTTGGCGTGATCCTCGCGACTGATATCGGTAGGCTGCCAGTGAACATTCTGCGCACGTCGCAGCGAAAAGTGCAGCATGCCCGCGCCCACGGTCCGGTTGGTGATCTTGTCGATCAGGATGAAGCCGCCGAGCGCGTGACTGTCGGCATAGGCTTCGAACACCAGGGGTTTGTCAGTCGAGATTTCCGCGACGCCGATGGCGTTCAACTCCAGCGTCTTCGCCGCCAGATGCTCCATGGTGTTGACGTTAACAGTGTATTTCGGCTCCTGAACGGTTGCCGACACCATCTGCGTGCCAAGTTTCAGCCAATAGGAACGGCCAACGAGCAGCGCTTCATCATCCATCCAGACGATCGTCGATTCAAACTGGCTCGCGGCTTCGGGCGGATTGTCGGCGCTGGCAATCACGTCGCCACGCGAGCAGTCGATCTCATCCGTCAGGCAGATGGTGACGGATTGGCCTGCCAAGGCTTCGTCCAGGTCGCCGTCCATCGTGACTACCCGGCTTACCTTTGACGTTTTGCCCGACGGCAGGACGCGGATGGCGTCGCCGGGCTTTACCGAACCCGTCGCGATCAGGCCGGAAAAGCCACGGAAGTCCAGATTGGGTCGATTGACCCACTGCACCGGCATACGGAAAGGTTTCTGCTGGTCGGAGATATTGTCGATATCGACGGCTTCCAGATGCTCGATCAGCGCTGGTCCGGTGTACCAGGGCGTGTTCGGCGAAAGGGTGGTGATATTGTCGCCCTTAAAGCCGGAAATCGGCATCGGCACGAAACTCTTGATCCCGATGCTGTTCGCAAATGCCGTGTAGTCGGTCACGATGTCATCGAAGACCTTCTGGTTGTAGCCTACCAGATCCATCTTGTTGACCGCCAGCACGATGTTGCGGATGCCGATCAGTTGCGCAAGGAAGCTGTGCCGCCGCGTCTGCGTCAGGATGCCCTTGCGTGCGTCGATCAGGATGACGGCGAGGTCGGCAGTCGACGCGCCCGTCACCATGTTGCGCGTATATTGTTCGTGGCCCGGCGTGTCGGCGACGATGAACTTGCGCTTTTCGGTAGCGAAGAAGCGATATGCGACGTCGATCGTGATGCCCTGTTCCCGCTCCGCGGCGAGGCCATCGACCAGCAGCGCGAAGTCGATTTCCTGGCCCTGCGTGCCGACCCGCTTGGAGTCCGCCTCCAGCGCCGCAAGCTGATCCTCGAAGATCATCTTGCTGTCGTACAGCAACCGCCCGATCAGCGTCGACTTGCCGTCATCCACCGATCCGCAGGTGATGAAACGCAGCAGGCTCTTATGCTGGTGCTTGTCGAGATAAGCGTCGATGTCGTCGGCAATGAGTGCTTCGGTCTTGTAGATGGGGTCTGCGATATCGGACATCAGAAATACCCCTCCTGCTTCTTTTTCTCCATGCTGGCATCGCCGCCATCCTTGTCGATCATGCGGCCCTGGCGTTCCGATGTCGTGGTCAGTAGCATTTCCTGGATAACCTCGGGCAGCGTCTTTGCCTCACTCTCCACCGCACCGGTCAGCGGATAGCAGCCGAGCGTGCGGAAACGGATCGAGCGTTCTACCGGAACTTCTCCATGGGCGAGCGGGAAGCGGTTATCGTCGACCATCAGCAGCATGCCGTCGCGTTCCACCGTCGGGCGCCTGGCCGAGAAATAGAGCGGTACGATCGGGATATCGTTCAAATGGATATACTGCCAGATGTCCAACTCGGTCCAGTTGCTGATCGGGAACACCCGGATGCTTTCGCCCTTTGCCTTGCGGGCATTGTAGAGGTTCCAGAGTTCTGGTCGCTGGTTCTTCGGATCCCAACCATGTGAGGCAGTGCGGAAGGAGAAGATGCGTTCCTTGGCGCGGCTCTTTTCCTCGTCGCGCCGCGCGCCTCCAAAGGCGACGTCGAAGCCATATTTGTCCAGCGCCTGCTTCAGCCCTTCGGTCTTCCACATGTCGGTATGCAGTGGGCCGTGATCGAACGGATTGATGCCGCGATCCTTTGCCTCCTGGTTCTGATAGACAAGCAACTCCATGCCGCTTTCCTGCGCCATCCGGTCGCGCAACTTGTACATTTCCTGGAATTTCCAGGTCGTATCGACGTGCAGTAGCGGGAAGGGCGGCGGCGATGGATAGAAGGCCTTGCGCGCAAGGTGAAGCATCACGGCGCTATCCTTGCCAACGGAATAGAGCATAACAGGCCGTTCCGCTTCCGCAACGACTTCCCGAAGAATGTGAATGCTTTCGGCCTCAAGCCGCTCAAGATGAGTCAAAGTGCGTGACATAGGCTTAATTCGCTACCTCATGAGCATTGGCGAGCCGGTTGTTCCCGGCCCGGTTAGGCATTCCCTGGACATGTCCACGGCCTTGTAGGTTTGCGCCCCGAAACGCCAGAAAGGCGTTTATCGGCATCGGCAATTTCTGCTTTCAGCCACATGGTTTCGTACCGCCCGAATCGCTGCGGCGATATGTCGCTAGATCGACTGCGCTGCACTTCTTCGCCAGGCAATATCGGGCATAACAAGGGCGGAGAAACCGGACCATTAAGACGACCGCTGGACGAGGTGTTTTGCCTGGAGCAGCGGCATATTGGGGAGATGAATCATGAAAGCATCATTGCAATTGCTAGGTGCGTCCAGTGTGCTGGTGTCAACGACGGCGGCGGCGTCGAACGCTGTCGCGCAGGCACCTGCACCTGCGAAAGAGGCAATTCGGCCCCTTTAGTTTTGCCGGTCGCGGCTTGACGCCCTGCTGTAATCTTGGTTGGGATCCCCATGGAGCAAGTCATTTTTTCGCAATCTATGGACAGGTTTGGGTGAGACGGAACCAGTAAGCGACTAAGGTGATGCACTATGACGGAAATTCGTAAGCGGCGCTCCCGAGATCCGGATGCGACTCGCGAGGCTATTCTCCAGGCCGCGCGCACGCTATTGTCGAAAGACGGACCAGAGGCATCAGTCTTTCCGAAGTCGCCAGCCTCGCAGGCGTTAATCGCGGTACTGCCTATCTGTTCCCCGTCAGCACCCATGGCACAGATTTGAGGTTGTGATTTAAGGAGGGTTGGGGCTTCGTCGTAGTGACGAAGGAACGAAGATGAAGCCCAACCCTCCTTGAAAAATCGCCGGTGAAGTCCCCTGCTGAGCGGGTTGTGAAGGATATTCGGCGGCAGACGCGTCGCCATTTCTCGGCTGAGGACAAGATCCGGATCGTGCTCGATGGATTGCGCGGCGAGGACAGCATTGCCGAGCTGT
>JBPPMC010000037.1:0-7731 GCA_051305835.1 Sphingobium sp. | reverse complement strand
TCCAGCGGAAAGCCTGTTGCTCTGCGCACGGCGCAGATGATGGCGCGCTCCTCCTCGTTCATCCTCCAGGCAAGGCGCCTGGGTCGGCTTGATCGATCCTGGACCGCCTGTTCTCCGCGTCTACGCCACTTGCGGACGGTCTCGTCGCTGATGCCATAGCGCTTCGCTACGACACTGGCAGGCTCGGTGGAGCGGGCAATGTCGGCCCGCACAGCAGGCGTGGTTCGGGCCTGAGGATGTATCTGCACCATCAAGAAACCTCATCAACAAGAGCACTAAAGCGCCATGCGTGATCCGCAATAGCGCTGCTTACAATGTCCCAATGATGTGTCGCAACCAGACATCAATCAGACAGTCACTTTTGTGCATTGCACCATCTGCAAACGCATGCTGATGTTTCAGGGTCGATTCGTACAGGGATCGGCATCAGCTTTGGGTAGCACAGTGCAATCATTTTGCGATCGCTCGATCCTTGTTGCGGAAGACGACTATTTTCTCGCGATGGACCTATCTGGCTACTTGGAAGAGCGGGGGACTAATGTTGTCGGCCGTTCCCTACTGCTGCCGAAGCCCTACTAGCGATAGAGGAGGCTGAGCCACACGGAGCGATCCTGGATTTTCAGCTATCAGGCAGCACGTCCGTTTCCTTGGCTGACGAGCTGGCGCGCCGCGAAGTGCCGTTTGTGTTTGCGACAGGCACGCCGATGGCGATACCCAGATCCCACCAGCATCGACCAATCTGCGTGAAGCCCTACTCACTGCGCGAGGTCGGCGACGCAATTGGGCAGGCGTTCTGACCCAACTTGACTGCCTGGTTGAACCCGCTGCTCTGCACTTGGTAGGACGGAATGAATAGCTTCCAGAATGGTATCGCCATCAAAAGGCTTCTTAACGAAGCAGCATTCTGCGAACCGTGCCGGCAGAGCCTGGCGGTCGTATCCCGTCGCGATGATGACGGCGATCGCATTGCTACGAAGGCGGTCAAGCACTTCATAGGTCGTCCAGCCATGTAGGTTGATATCTACTATGGCGGCAGTGAGTCCTGTTTCCACTGCGGCGTCGAGCGCAGCGGATAGGGACCCGAAAGGCCCGACTACTTCAAATTGTTCTTTCACCAGAAGCTCGTGGACGTCTGCAGCCAGAAAATACTCGTCTTCAACTACGAGTATTCGAGTCCTGGATGGCACTTTTGCTGCTGTTGACATGACGTTCCCCTGATTGTGCTACCTATCTATCTTTCCATCTGCTGCGGCTTATCCTTACTGTGCTACAATTTGGGGGCCGCACCAAGCTTTTTTGGTGGCGGTAATTCTCTAAGTAGAAATCCTCGGGCCCAGCCCACTCACGGTGCAGCTTCGCCATTCGCGTCGGCGCCCCCCTGGCGTTTTCAGCCCGAAGCCGTATGGCATCCAGCGGAATTCTAAACGTTCACGGGGAAACGTGTGACTGAACCTCTCCCCGCCGAGACAATTGCATTCATCAAATCAACGTCGGCGCTCCAGTAGGTTAGCGTCGCGACCCGCATGTGTAAGCGGCTGTTCGTTGATCCCGAGAAAAGGCGTTGTTCGATATGACCTAGCAAACGTCGGGCGAACAGCCAAAGCGTTTAGTAGCTGCAATTCAAGCGTTCGACCAAACGCAGATAAGTTGGATCCACGAAATCCTGCTAGCCAACGCTTTGCGTCGAGTTCTTCCGGCAGCCAGCCAATGACGCAAACTTGCGCTCAAGGGCTTCCTTCAAATTCGTCCTGCCCATTCCGATCCTCACTCATCCATCTGCAAGACTAACGTCTCCCAGACTGGCTGAACTATGTGGACCGAAAACTTTAACGCACTGTGGTTCAATTGCTCTACGAGACCGTAAATTCGCTTCCCCCAACTGCGGACAGTCCGGTGTCTTAAATTTCCAGTCTGGTCAGGATGAAAGCAATGAGGAACCCTGCGACGGTGATGAGCCCGGAAAATTCATGCGCTTCTTCGGTCGCTTCCGGGATCATAGTGTCAACCAGCATCGCTAAAATCGCGCCTGCGGCCACGGCGGTAGTCGCCGCAAGCACATCCGGATCTGCGTTCGCCAACGTCACATAGCCGATCGAAGCGGAGATGCCGCAGGCCAGCGCAATCGCGCTCCACACCCCGAAGATGAACCCAGGGCCATGACCGGCTTTCTTCATTCCGGCAGCGCTCGACAATCCTTCCGGCACATTGGAGAGGAATACGGCGGCAACGGTGACAAGACTGACCCCGCCGCCGTGGAGCAGGCTGACTCCGATCACCACCGACTCCGGAATACCGTCCAGCAATGCTCCCGCGGCGATCGGCAAGCCAGACCTGCTATCTGCGGTTCTTTGGCTTTTGTCGGGATTGAAACCGGAGCGCTTACGATGCTCCCCACCTGCGCGCGAAATCACGATGTTCGCCGCAGTATAGACGATCGCGCCGCCCAGAAAGCCAAGCGCAGTGGAGTCAGAACCTCCACGGTCGTAGGCCTCATCCATAATGTCGAACGCAACTGCGGAGATCAGCACACCGGATCCAACTGCCATAATGGCGGCAATCAGGCGCTGGGGAAGTTGCGTGGCATAGGCAATGCCCGCCCCGAACAAAAGCGCGGACCCGCCGACCAGCCCCCAAACTCCTGCTTCAACGCGCTGCATCGACCATCCTCCCTCACGTAGGTAAACATCGAGCTAGATGGACGATCGGGACGTGATCGCCGCCGGCGAAGCAGCCGTGACCGTGCCCCGATCCAGATTTCATCAGCGGGGTCAACTTCACCTTACGCAAGCGAACACCGTCGTAGATTTGCGGCTGGCGCCCGTGCGGACAAGCTTACGCGGGGAGGATTTACTACAAGCTGGATGGTGTCGAGCCCACCCTTTCCGTTCCAGTCACTACCCTGCTGAGCTGCGGCGCCGATGCGGTTTATCTAAAAACCCATGGAACCGAACGCAGGACATCAACATTTGAATAAAAGCCCGGATTCCTCCTTGGGCTATCGGCTTTGGATGATCGTCCCGCGGAGGTGCGACCAATGCATAATAGAAGGGTCTCTTCCAAAGAACAGATCGCCGCCGAAATGCGTGTGAATTTTTTCCGTCAAGCGCTTGGCCCCTTTGTCACCGCCGTCGAAACCACGCGCATGGCGATGATCTTTACTGATGCTCGGATTGAACGGCACCCGATCGTCTTTGCCAATGACAGCTTTATTGCCCTTTCCGGCTTCGATCGAGCTACGCTTTTGGGCAATGGAATTGCGTATCTCCTGCAGCAGCTGGCTGACCATCAGACCATTTCTTTTGTTGAGCATGCCCTCAACTCTGGCACGGACGGCACCTGGGAAGCGCATTGCCGCCGAGCCGATGGAAGCGAGTATCTGGCGACAGTCTTCCTCAGCCCGGTTCGAGATCAGCAGGGTGTGATCCAACAGCACTTTTTGTGTTTCGTTGAGGTGAGCGGACGCATTGATCGACTTCTTCAACAAAGTGATCGCTTTGAGAAACTCTATGACCAAGCCCCAGGTTTTATCGCTACCTCCGAAGGACGGGAGCATCGATTCACCTTCGTTAACAAAGCATACAAACAGCTGGTCGGGCGCGACGATCTGCTCGGGCGCAGGGTCGTTGATGCACTGCCAGAGCTTGCCGGGCAGGGGATAATAAAACTCCTCGATGAAGTATTTGAGACAGGGGAGCCATTCGTCGGTCGTGACATGCCGATGCGGTTCTCAAAGGATAATGAGACCACAAGGCTTCGCTACATCAACTTTGTATATCAACCGGTCCGCGACGGTGAAGGCACAATCGCTGGAATTTTTTGCGAAGGATATGATGTGACGGCGGAACGAGAAGCCGCTGACAAACTATCCCTGCTTCAGGCTGAGGTAGCTCATCTATCTCGCGTCAATGCCATGGGCATGATGGCGGCGACTTTAGCGCATGAACTTAATCAGCCTTTGGCCGCGATCTCACACTATGCTGCCGGCGGCGGTCGTTTGGTGGACCCACATTCTCGTGACGCCGATATGCTTCGTGAGTCGTTACGGGCGACAGAAGAGGCAGCGCAACGTGCAGGCGAGATAATCCGCAATGTCCGAGAACTGACCAAGCGTGGAGAAACAAGCAAGGCACCGTTTGACCTGAAGTCTGCAGTCGCAGAATGCGCACGCCTGGTCCGTGCGGGTGGCTGCCCCGATGTAATAATCGAAAGCCAAATTCCTGATAAATTGTTGCTGACCGGTGACCGCATCCAAATTCAGCAGGTCATAATCAACCTGCTGCGCAACGGGTGCGAAGCAGCGCGCACGTCAGTTGATCCACGGGTCGTCATCAGCGCTTCGTTGAAGGGTCATTTGGTCGTGAGCGTCACGGATACAGGTGATGGTCTCTCCGCAGATGCTGCGCGGAATATCTTCACATGGACCGAATCGGCGAAAGGTTCCGGAACGGGGCTTGGTCTATCCATTTCCCGATCTATCATCGAAGCGCACCAAGGGCGCATTTGGCTGGAAAAAAGTAGCTCGTCGGGCTCGCAGTTCTGCTTCTCCATACCAGCCGGAGTTACCGGCGGGGACGGTCCCCAGTGAGCGAGGGAAGGCCTCTTGAATTGTCAACCATCCCCGCCGCTCCGGAGGGTACTTATCTGCCGGATGGCAATCGACGAGTCTATATTGTTGACGACGACAGCATGGTTCGACGTTCGCTTTCCTTTAGCTTGAACACTGCGGGTTTTGAAACCCGGGCCTTCGTTTCGGGGAGCGATTTTCTCGATGAGGTCGGCCACCTGCCGGCGGGCTGCGTGCTGCTGGATGTGCGCATGCCGGACATGGATGGCATTTCGGTTCTTGATGAGCTCAGCAAAAAGAGCGCGCTACATCCCGCAGTGATTATGACGGGGCATGGGGATATTGAGACCGCTGTCAGGGCGATGAAGCTAGGTGCAGATGATTTCATCGAAAAGCCGTTTAACGACGCAGATCTTCTGGAGGTTCTGGAAGCGTTGTTCGCGCGCCTGCCGGCGCGGCTTGAAGCTGAAGCCAAACGGACAATGGCGCAGACCAGCGTGGCGACGCTAACAGCGCGGGAGAAGGAACTTCTGCAGGGATTAATGGCCGGTCTCTCCAACAAAGCAGTAGCCACTTGGCTGGGCATAAGTGTCCGCACAGTCGAGATGCACCGCTCCAACTTAATGAGCCGCTTGGGTGTGAATACATTTGCTGAACTTGTTCGTATTGCTCTACTAGCGAAAGTAACTCCGATTCAGCCTTGAGCAGATCGTGATCTTGCAAAGCGCCGCTGCTCAAACTCTACAGACCTGCATTCTGATGCTCGCGAAGGTGAATGCCCGCTACCCCTTCCTTCGACCACCGCAATATACCCTCGCGATCATGTCCTGCGCCAAGTACTACCTTCACTGGGAGACCTTCAACGAAGCGTGCCTGTTTCTGGGTCGGCTCGCCGTTTTGAGAAAAATTGTTCTCTTTAGCAGGTAAATGATCTTCATCTTCGCTGTGGGTCGCAACTGCGGCAGATGCCAATAGAGGCACAGGCTGGAAGGTGCGATGCAATTTTCGCTCAAGCCACTGCGTCTGCAATGCTTCACTATCGAGTGATCGGACGAGCCGCAGACCACACGCGTGCCGACTTGCCCAGAACACCGTCCCTTCAACACTATAGGTGCCAGTGATACGAACCTTGATCTCATCCCCGAGGTAGATCGGCAGCTTGTGGCGGAGCATCATAAACTCGTTAGAAATATCTTGCAGCTGGGCCCAACCTCCATACAGTTCGCATTGGACCTCAACCATGTGCAAATTAGTACTCACCTGATCAGATTTCCGATGTTCTCCACAACAGTAGCATCGTGAACCGTCGTTATCGAGGTTCCGCGCAAATCCTAATTCCTGATTGACCATGATGTCAGCTCCTCAGGGAGCAAAATGACACCTGAACGCTACAAGCGAAAGATCGGTTGATTACGGGGCATTTCGTTAACCACTTAGCAATGTTCTAAAACTGCGGATCACGCCCAAAGAAGTTAGCATTTTCTGAATACGCCGACAGTATTTCCCACGGATTTTATCCGACGCGGCTTTAGCATATGTAAGGTTGTGACAAAGCTAGGCTTCCAGATAAGGAATGAGCAATTTGCACTGGCCCCAAGCAGGACGTGCCTTTAGGCGCAGTTGCAACTCCGTTCGGAAACTTGGGGAATGGGGCAGATGCGCCACTGGAGCGAGTAGATGAAGCATATGTCGTTTGTTAACACATTCGCAAGCGCGATATCTGCTCCTCGTGATCTTCAAAGCCTTGGGAGCCCTTTGCCCTTCCCCGTAGCGGTTGGAGGGGTTTCAGGATCTTTCCTTCAGCAGACTGTAGACCCTGTCCTGATCCTCGACCCTCGAGGCCATGTGATATGGGCAAACGAAGGCGCATTGACGCGGGTTAACGCAATGCACATTGAGGCTAGCGGGCGCCATTGGGAGCAAATTTGGCCAAGTGATCACCGGTCGAAAGTTCGGGCAGCGTTTGATGCAGCTTTGATCCACGGGCATTCCCGCTTCTTTGCGCACATTCTGACTGACGGTGAAGCGACCTGGGAATGGGACGTCACACTTACACGCATCCCGAACTCAGCGCAGAGCAGCTCCCATGTCATTGCCCTGGCTCGGGAGGTGGTTCCACAGCAGGTTAGTACAGGACAACTACCGCGTATCGAGATGCTGGATATCCTCACCGGGCTGCCCAATAGGATGTATCTTCACCGGCAGATAAGCAGAAGGATATCTAGTCATACATCCGGCGACGGTCCCTTTGCGTTGGCAATCTTGGATGTGGACGGGTTTAAACAACTCAACTGCCGTCTCGGGCAGAAGGCCTGCGATGCTCTGCTTATAGATTTCGCCAACCACCTGGCGCTAGCTGCCAAAGATCATATTTTTGTAGCAAGATCAGGGGGTGACGAGTTCGCACTCATAATCGACGCCGCGGTGGATGCGGCTCAGACAGTGAGCCGGCTTGAGAGCCTGACCCATCACTGCGCCAACCTAATCTCAAGCAGCAGAGATATAGCCGGGTTCTCCGTTAGCGCCGGAGTGTCCTTATTTCCGGAAGATGCCAGAACAGATCAGGAACTTATTCGCAACACGCGCGCGGCGTTAGATGCCGCCAGGAAGGCCGCGCGAGGTCGGGTCCTCCGCTTTGACGGGAGCATGCGCCAGCAACTTCAGCGCCACTCGTCTATGCTGGAAGTAGCGCGGGTGGCGGTCGCAAGCGACTGGATCAATCCCTATTATCAGCCAAAGGTAGATTTACAAACCGGCAACGTGGTTGGGCTAGAAGCGCTATTGCGGTGGCAGCGTCCTGGCGGGCAGGTCCATCTACCCGCCAGCATCGTGGCGGCTTTCGACGACCCTGAACTCGCCAAGATTATTAGTGAAACGATGCTAAAAAAGGTTCTCACTGACGTCGTGGCTTGGAAGCGGACAGGATCAACGCTGCCAGTGGCTATAAATGCATCGGCAGCTGACTTCCGCGATCCCGACTTCGCCGGCAAATTGTTAGATCGGCTATATAAGGCCGAGATTCCCACTCACCTGCTTGAGCTTGAAGTGACCGAAGGCGTTTTTCTCGACAATAGTGAGGCGGATGTAGGAGATGCTCTACGACAGTTGAACGCCGCCGGTGTCCGAATATCCCTCGACGACTTCGGAACTGGATATGCATCCCTTTC
>JBPPMC010000009.1:0-4439 GCA_051305835.1 Sphingobium sp. | reverse complement strand
CCCCCTACGCCTGCCGCCTATGGCGAGATGGTGACGCGCGTGACGCAGGGCTGGAACGTGCGGCTGATGTTCGAGCCGGGCCGTGTGATCGTCGGCAATGCAGGCGCGCTGCTCTCTCGCGTCGTGCGCGTGAAGCAGGGCGCGACCCAGCCCTTCGTGATCGTCGATGCCGCGATGAACGACTTGCTGCGTCCCAGCCTGTATGATGCGTGGCATGATATCCGTGCCGTGAAGCCCTCTACGAAGTCCACGACCGCCAATATCGTCGGCCCGGTCTGCGAAAGTGGGGACACCTTCGCGACGGACCGCGAAATCAGCCATGTCCAGGCAGGCGATCTGGTCGCCTTCATGACGGCAGGAGCTTATGGCGCGACGATGGCCAGCACCTACAATAGCCGAGCGCTGACGCCCGAAGTGCTGGTTTCCGGCGATAAATGGGCGATCGTGCGCCCGCGTCCGCCGATTCAGACGCTGATCGACGGCGACGTCATTCCCGACTGGCTGGCTTAGACACATGCACAGCTTGCCGCTCTTCGTCCGGCTGGCGGGTCGCCCGGTGATCCTGCTGGGGGACGGTGAGGCGGCGGAGGCGAAGCGGCGGTTGCTGGAGCGCGCAAGCGCGCAGATTGTCGATGAAACGGCACAGGCGGCGCTGGCCATTGTCGCTGTCGAGGATGATGAGCAAGCGGAAGCGGCGATTGCGCGTCTTAAATCGCGCGGCGTGCTGGTGAATGCCGTGGACCGACCCTCGCTATGCGACTTCACGTTGCCGGCCATCGTGGATCGCGATCCTGTGTTGATCGCGGTTGGCACCGGTGGCGCTTCGGCAGGATTGGCGAAGGCCATCCGCCAGCGTATCGAGGCGCTGCTGCCCCCCGGTGTAGGCGCGCTGGCGCGGGCGCTTGAGGCGGCGAGACCTGCGATGAAGGCACGCTGGCCGCTGGCGGCACAAAGGCGACGCGCGCTGGATGCGGCGCTGGCGTCCGGTGGCGCGCTCGATCCTGTTTCGACGCTGGATAACGACGCTGTGACGCATTGGCTGGAGACGGCGGCCGAGCCAGTCGCCGACCGCCTCGTCACGATCACCCTTTCGTCGCCCGACCCGGACGATCTCACATTACGGACGGCTCGATTGATGGGCGAAGCGGACCGGATTTACCATGCGGCAGATGTGCCGCAAGCGATCCTCATGCGCGCCCGCGCCGACGCGCAGCGTATTCCGTCGCAAACTGCGCCAGATCAACCTGGCTCCGGTCTGTCGCTCTGGCTGGAGATCGCCTGAAACTTCGCGGCTTAGCCCTCGCGGAGAAGATTTTGAGCCATGGCAGCCCGGAGGGAATCATCGACCTGTCGACGGCCACCCGGCCCATGCGTCACCACGATGGCATCGCATATCGCCACACACTCACCATGCTGGAACGCCGCCGATGCGACCGTCCAGCTGGTATTCCCGACGCGGCTGATGGCGCAGCCCAGTGTGATTTCATCCGGAAAATGCGCTTCCTGAAGATACTCCACATGCACCGAGGCGACGAGCCAGCGGACACCCTGATCATGCGGATGACGGCCCAGATGACGATGAAACCGCACACGCGCCGTTTCGAAGATACCGGCCATGGCGACATTGTTGATGTGGCCCATGATATCGAGATCACGGAAACGCGTGTCTGTGCTGGTGACGAAGGGGTAGCGGTCGATTTCGAGACGCCAGGGTTCGGGCTTCGCCAATGTCCTGCCTTTCCGAGCTGGTGCAAAATTGCTGCGCTTTGTGCTTAGTGATAGCCGCGCAATATGCAAACACATGAGAAAGCATGTTGTTCTGAAAATCGAGTAATGCAGCCAATATGACACAATCGGACTTGCACAAGCCGTATAGGGCTTTCCGATGATCAGCTCGCCGCCCAGCAGGACGCAAGGTCGATTCTCTGCTTCGCGTCGACAGTCCCGGCGTTGTGATGTGACCGTTTGGCCACGTCCAAGCCTCGCGATCTTTCGCTAAGATGTTCGCAGCTGCGAAAAAGGCTTGCCGATGCGGTGACAGCCGATAGGCTCAAGGGATGATCAAACGCCTGTTGTTTACGCTCACCCTCCTGATCCTGCCCGCTCCGGCACTGGCACAGGGGGTCGTCACTTCCGCCGATCCCCGCGCCAGCGACGCGGGACTGGAGATTCTCCGCAAGGGCGGCAGCGCGACGGACGCAGCCATGGCCATGATGGTCGCGCTGACCGTCGTTGAACCGCAATCCAGCGGCATTGGCGGCGGCGGGTTCCTGATCCACCATCAGGCATCGACCGGGCTGATCGACACTATCGACGGGCGGGAAACTGCGCCTGCGGCCGCCGCGCCGACGCGTTTCGTTGGTGCCGACGGCAAGCCGATGGGCTTCATGGAAGCGTGGCAGGGTGGCTATTCAGTGGGCGTGCCGGGCAATGTGTCGTTGATGGCGAAGGCGCATGCGAAATGGGGCAAGCTGCCCTGGGCAGACCTGTTCGCCCCCGCGATCCGGCTGGCGGAGGGCGGCTATGACGTTACCCCGCGCCTGTTCAATTCGCTCAATTCCGTGAAAGAGATCTGGGCGGATTTCCCGGAAGTGCAGAAGCTTTACTGGAAGGATGGCGCGCCCGTTCCGGTTGGTACGCATATCCGCAATCCGGCGCTGGCCAAGTTCCTGAAAGAGATTGCGGCCAAAGGCCCGGCTGCCTTCTACAGCGGCTCCAATGCCGAAGCGATTTCGGCTGCGGTTACAAACGCGCCCAAGAACCCGATCCCGCTGACCACGGCCGATATCGCAGCCTATCAGGCCAGGGAGCGCCCGGCGGTTTGCGGTCCCTATCGCCAATTTACGATCTGCGGCATGGGTCCGCCCTCATCCGGCGCGACGACCGTGTTGCAGATATTGGGCATGGTCGAGCGGTTCGACCTCAAGACGTTAGGCAAGGACAGCCCCGTGGCGTGGCACCTTATCGCCGAAGCCATGCAACTGGCCTATGCCGATCGCGAAAAATATCTGGGTGACCGCGATTTCGTGGACGTGCCGCTCACCGGGCTGATCGATCCCGCCTATATCAAGTCGCGATCGCGGCTGATCTCCGCGACGAGGACATTACCGGGCTATGAAGCGGGAACACCTCCGGGTGCAAAGCCGCGCACGAAGGCCTTATCCTCCGAAGTTGCGGGAACGACGCATTTCATCGCCATCGATCGGGCAGGCGATGTCGCGACCATGACCTCCACGGTCGAAAGTCCGTTCGGCAGCCAGCTTACCGTCAACGGCTATATGCTGAACAATGAACTGACCGATTTCACCTTTGCGCCGGAAAAAGACGGCGCGCCTGTCTCCAATCGGGTCGAGGCAGGGAAACGCCCGCTATCCTCCATGACGCCGACCATCGTCTATGACGCAGCGGGCAAGCCCATATTCACGGTCGGCGCGGCGGGCGGCAAGACGATCATCATGCAAGTCGCCAAAGCGCTGATCGCACGGCTGGACTGGGGGCTGTCGCCGCTCGATTCCATTGGCCTTGGCCTCATCTATTTCAACAAGGATGGCATCGTTCTGGAACAGGGCACGACACTGGAACCCATGAAGGCACCCCTGCAAGGACTGGGCCACAAGGTAACCGTCGCGAAGCTTGGCTTGAAAGCCAATGCCGCGGCGCTGGAAAACGGACATTGGGTTGCCGCCGCCGATCCGCGCAGCCCCGGCGAATCACGGACGGAATAATGCCCAAGCAACGGTAGCCCTTACGTAATCTGCGGCTTATAGATCATCTGCATCGGCAACCGTTCTTTGGCACGGACGTATAAGCCGCAGGAGATACGATGCAGACGAGCGAGCGCTTCCCCAATCTTGTGACGCTGTTCTTCACCCGCGCGCAGGCAGGCGGGAATCAGCCGTTCCTGTGGCGCAAACGCGAAGGCGCATGGCATTCGTTAAGCTGGGCGCAAGTCGCGGCGCAGGTGGCATCGCTTGCCGAAGCGCTGAAGGCAGAGGGATTGCGACCCGGCGACCGGGTAATGCTGGTCAGCGAAAACCGCCCGGAATTCTGCATCGCAGACCTCGCCATCATGGCCGCAGGCTGCGTCACGGTGCCGACCTACACGACCAATACGACGCGGGATCACGCGCATATCCTGACCGACAGCGGCGCAGCGGCGGTGATCGTCTCCACGGCGAAGCTGTCGAAGGAATTGATGCCCGCGGTCCTGCGATCGCAGGCAAGGCTGGTCATCGGCATGGAACCTCTACGCGGCATGCAGGGCGATTCGGTGCGCTGTGCGCTATGGGAGACGTTGATCGCGGCGCATGCGCCCGACGTCGACGCCTGCGCCGCTGCCCAGACTGCCGATCGCGACGATCTGGCCTGCATCATCTACACCAGTGGCACCGGCGGCGCGCCGCGTGGCGTGATGCAGCACCATGGCGCGATATTGTGCA
>JBPPMC010000365.1:0-23561 GCA_051305835.1 Sphingobium sp. | reverse complement strand
ATGGCGGCGAGCCTGTCGGCGGGCGGCAAGCGGCAGGTGCGGGCCTATCATGCCGGGCTGGACCCCAAAGTGCGGAGCGCCAATCAGGCGGCCTTCATCGCCAGTGAAGACATGGTGATGGTGGCGACGGTCGCGTTCGGCATGGGGATCGACAAGCCCGATGTGCGCTTCGTTGCGCATGCCGGACTGCCCAAGTCGATCGAGGGCTATTATCAGGAATCAGGCCGCGCGGGACGCGACGGCGATCCCGCGGAGGCGCATCTTTTCTGGGGGGCAGAGGATTTCGCCCGAGCGCGCCAGCGGGTGATGGAAGTCGAGGCGGCGCGCCAGCAGGGCGAGCGCGTGCGGATATCGGCGCTGGGCGCGTTGGTCGAGACGGGCGGATGCCGCCGTGCGGTGCTGTTGCGGCACTTTGGCGAAGACCCGCCCGCGACCTGCGGCAATTGCGACAATTGCATCACGCCGCCCGCCAGCATTGATGCGACCGAGACCGCGCGCAAGTTCCTCTCCGCCGTATATCGCACCGGCCAGAGCTTTGGCGTGCAACATATCGAGGCGGTGCTGACCGGCGCGGCGAACGACAAGGTACGGCAGCGAGGGCATGACAAGCTGTCGGTATCCGGCATCGTGTCGGGCGAGGAAATGGCGCTGCTGCGCCCTGTTTCCCGCGCGCTCTTGATCCGGGACGCGCTGGAGACGAACGAGCATGGCGGACTGATGCTGGGGCCGAACGCCCGGCCTATCCTGCGCGGCGAGGAGGCCGTGTCGCTGGTGCTGCCCCCCAAGCGTGTGCGGCGGCGCAACGCACGCGAGGGCAGTGCCGCCAACCCCAGCAACGATCCGCTGTTCGATGCACTGCGCGCCTGCCGCCGCGAACTGGCGCTGGAGGCGGGGGTGCCGCCTTATGTGATCTTTCACGATTCCACATTGCGGGAAATGGCGCAGTATCGGCCCGACAGCCTTTCGGCGCTTGGTACGATAAGCGGCGTGGGCACACGCAAGCTGGAGGCCTATGGAGACGCGTTCCTGACGGTGCTGCGGCGCTACGGCTGAGCGTTTGACGAAACGGAGTGGGTTGAAAGCGCGCAGCGGATTGGGCATGGCTCGTCCCCCGATTGCAAAGGACGATGCCGATGTTCCGCCAGCTTACCGAAACGCTCTATGTCTCGCCGCAGATTGGTGTGGACGAGATCGAAACCGCCAAGGCGCTGGGCGTGACGATGGTCATCAACAACCGGCCCGAAGGTGAAGAACCCGGTCAGCCCACCGGGGCGGAGATCGAGGCGGCAGCGCAGGCGGCGGGGCTTTCCTATGCGGCAGTGCCGGTGACGCATGCGGGATTCTCGCCGTGGCAGCTTGATGGCATGGGAGCAGCGCTGGACCAGGCAGGCGAAGGCAAGGTGCTGGCCTATTGCCGTTCCGGTACGCGCAGTACGCTGCTATGGGCATTGACCCGCGCGCGCGCCGGGGACGATGCGGACGCGCTTTCCGCAAAGGCCGCGGCAGCGGGATATGACCTGTCGCCGATCAGGCAGATCATGGATGCCGTGTCCGGCGGTTGACCAGCCACATTGGAACCTCTGAACGCTCCAACATAAAGCACTGATGCTGGTGCCTTAGCTACTCATCCGGCTTTTCTCCTTCGTGCATCTGCTGTATCTTGCCCGCAGCCCCCGGCAAAAGGTGGGTATAGAAATACAGGAGAAACAGGATGACCGGAAAGATATGGGCGGCTTATGCCGCTGCACTCGCATGCGCGCTTCCCTCACCGGGCCTTGCGCTTAACAATCAGCCCGATGTCGTGGTTCAGGGCGATCGAGGCGCGGACACATACAGAGTCGTCGTGTCATTGCGCGGCCTTGACCTTGCTGCGGATCGCGGGGTCCGCTTTGCCGATGCGCGCATATCCAAGGCGTCGAAAGTCGTTTGCGGTTGGGTACACGGCACGGTGCTGCCCGAAACGCGCGATTATCGCACATGTGTCGATGATGCTCTTGAAGGCGCCCGGGCCGATCTGGGCAAACTGATCGCGACACGCTCCCAGGGTTAAAGTGTCGCCGCCAGAAAAAGGGGCCGCCGCGTCGATGACGGGCAGCCCCTTTTTACTAAGCGGGTTCAGATCCTGCTCAAATGCCGGCGTTCGATTAAAACGACTTCTTGACGCTGGTGTACCAATAGCGCGCCTGTGGTTGATACAGGCTCGACAAATATCCCGCGGAAGAGATGGGCGGATCTTTGTCGAAGATGTTGCGCGCGCCGATCTGGAACGTGGTGCCGTTCAGCATGCCACCGTTGGAGAAGGTATATTGCGCGTAGAGATTGACGGTCGTCAGGCCGTTGACCGTATAGGCGTTGGTCGCGGCATCGCGCACGGCATTTTCATACACCGAGTCGATGAACTGCGTGAACGCGCCAATGGCGACTGGCCCTGATGACCAGTTGAGGTTCGCCGATATCCGCCAACGTGGCTGACCATCCCTGCCGACGACATCGCCGCCGCCCTGGATCGGCACGCCCGCGTTGATCGTTCCCGCCGATCGTGCGTCGATAACCTGCTGCACGGCTGCGGGTGCATCGACGAAGTAGCTGATGAGGCGCGATGCGTTCACGTTGAAAGAGAAGTCGCCGATCGCCGTATCCCGCAAGCGATAGTCCAGATTAAAGTCAATGCCCTGCACCGTGACCGGCAGCAGGTTTTCGAAGTTGGCCACGACGTAGAGCAATTCGCCGACGGGTTGCAGGCCGGTTCCGGCGGCTTGCGCTATGTCGTCGGCCGTAGGATCGCGACGGACGACATTGGGATTGGTGCTCCCCTGTGCACGCAGCAGATAGTCGAGGTTAAGGCCGTTCTGGTAATCGAGCAGACCGACGACATTTTTCTGCTTTATGCGCCAGCGATCCACCGTGAAAGTGACATTGCCCCAGCCCGCTGGCAGCGGCGGTGTCAGCACTGCGCCGAAGCTCCAGCTCTCCGATTCCTCGGGCTTCAGATTGGGATTGCCGCCGCTGCGACGAAGCACCGATATGCTGCGGGCGCATTGTGAGAAGTTGGAGATCCGCCCCGCGCGCAGATCCGCCTCGCACAGCACATAATCGATGCCGGTATTGACGCGATCCAGCGTGGACGTGTTGATGACTTCGAGGTTCGGTGCGCGGAAGCCCTGCGACCAGGAGCCACGCATCCTTATGCCTTCCAGCAGATCCCAGGCGCCGGCGATCTTGGGCTTCGCGACGCTGCCGACGTCGCTATAATCTTCATAGCGCCCGGCGATCTGGATATCGACGGAACGGAACATCGGGATGCCCATTTCCGGCGTGATGAGCGGGATCGCCAATTCGGCATAAGCGGACTTCACGTTGCGCTTGCCACGCACGTCCGGGCTGGGACTGGCACCTGCCAGATCGGAGCCGTAGAAAATGCCGGTTACGGCATCGGTATAGGTTGTGTCGACGCCAGCAACACCGCCCTGGCGCGCATCGCGATTGTCGCGGTAGCTTTCGCGGCGATATTCGATGCCCGCCGCTACGCCGACGCTGCCCCCGCCCCAGAGATCCAGCAACTTGGCATTGGAAACCTTAAAGTCCCACAGGCCAAGAGTCGTCTTGGTGCGCCGGGTCGCCTTGATCCGGAAGCTGTCGAGCGAGGCCGGACCGTTTACCGAGCTGTCGCCGATCGACGGATTGGTGGGATCGCCGCCGTTGAAGGGGTTATAGGCGTCTGGCGTGGTCTTGTTGATGGCCTGTTGCAGCAGCGTATTAGAAATGCCATCTGCGACATCCTTCGCGGTTGCCCAGTTGTACAGCGCCGCCGATTCCCAGTCCCAACTACCGAAATTGCCTCTCAGCCCGCCAAGGAAACGGTACTGATAGTTAGTGACCTGCACCTGCCGGGTTCCGGCATCCACATAGTTGAGGGCGCTGATCGTGACCGGCAATCCGGCAGTCGGAATGTTGAGGCCCGGCAGACGGTTTGGGGATCCCACGGCGCCCAGCGGGTTCCAGTAGGCATTGGCAGCGACGGTGATCGGGATGTTTGCCAGCGAACCGCCTGATCCGACTGTTGCATCCGTCTTGCCGCGATAAAAACCAGCCTCGCCGAAGAAACTGAGATTGTCCGTGAAGTCGTAGTTCATGAAGGCGAACAGATTGATGCGCTTGACCGATGGCTGGGTCGTGAGGTCGGAAAAGGTGCCCGGTGTGTCGAAACGCAGATTGGAATCGACCGTCGCCATCTCGGTGGTGCCATTGCCATCGTCATAGCAGACGCCAGGCGTGGCCGAGGCAACGCGGCATCCGGCATTCGTCGTCGGCTGGTTGTGGAACTGGCGCGAGGCATTGGTGATCGGCGTACCATTGCTGGTGATGATGCCTGATCCCGGCGCCCGGAACGTACCCCATGGCGTGCTGGTGCTGGTGCTGTTGAACGCGTTCACATTGGCGAAGGATGTGCCAGCCACATAGCCGCGCCGGTCGGCTGTAGCGGTATAGTCCTGATCGCTGAGGTACAGCTTGGATTTCTGCGCGTAGCTTCCGAACAGGGAGATGTTGCCGCGACCTTCGGAAAAGTCAGTGCCGACGAGACCGTTTATCTGGAATTCGCGAAGGTTCGTACCTTCCGCGCCGCCATATTGCGCGTCGAAATTCGCGCCCTTGAAATTGGACCGCAGGACGTTGTTCACTACGCCCGCCACGGCATCAGAGCCATAGAGTGCAGCCGCGCCATCGCGCAGCACTTCCACACGCTCGATATTGCCGACGGGTATCGTGTTCGCATTGTACCCGAACGTGGGAACGCCCGAATCGATAACGCCCGAAATGGCTTGGGAGGTAGGATGGATGACCGTGCGGCGGCCATTGATCAGGAGCAGCGTATTGCCCTGCCCCAGCCCGCGCAGGCTGACGGTGGAAACGTCGCCGCGTGCCGCGTTTGCATTGCCGCCGCCCAGCACCTGCTCGTTGAAAGTAACGCCACCCAACTGCGGGATCGAGCGGAACAGATCCGCGCCGGACACCGCCGCGACAGCTTCGATCTGCTCCGTGCCGTTGACGTTGACGGGCAACGCCCCGGTGACTTTAGCGCCCCTGATCTGGGAACCTAGAACGACGATATCATCGCCTGAATTTTGTGCGTCGTCGGTCGGCACGGGAATGGCCGCCTGACTTTCGGTGTCGCCTGCGGGCGTCGTCGTCTGCGCAAATCCTGTGCCAGCAGTCAGCGCCAATATGCTGACGCCCAGCAACGCCGCTTCGACTATTCTCGGTCCGTTCATCCCTGTTTCCCCTGTTGAACCGCTTTCGCTCCTGCCGAAATGCGATCCTGTGTTGGCGCTGGGTTCCTGGGTGGATCGCCGCCGCATCTGCTTGTCGCGAGATGGCGTGCGCCGATGCTCCCATTTGCCCTGCAATGGAGCTTTGGCATCTTCTCCCGATCCGGATTTGCTTTGGGTGCCGCACGGGAGCGCTGACATTCCGGCGAGGTTATCTGCCCCGCTTGCTCTGCCCGTTATAAACCAACGAACTGGCGAAACCCGCCATGGCCGTCGCTCAGTTGAGAAATTTTCATAGAAGTTCATGATGTTGCGAGGCGGCTCATCACATAGAAGCGGACGGATTGTTTTCCCTGTCGTGGCGGAAATCGCGCTGCGCCTCGTCTAATGCCAGAGTGAACGATCTGCCGGGCAGCGTGAAAGCAATCCCTGAGCAGCGAGGCGACATCGCGAAAATGAGGAGACATTGCGAATGAGCGGCAGGAAGATTGACCCGCCTGCATCCGGGTTGAGCCGCCGCGATCTGGGGGCTTTGGCGGCTGGGGGCGCGGCCATGCTGGGCGGTGGCTTCCCGGCACTTGCCCAATCAGCATCGTCGAAGCCAGCTGTTATCGAACCGACACGTCTGGTCAGCGCCGGAGAAACATTGCGCCCGGAAATCGTGGGCAATTTCGGCATCGTGGCGGCAGGCCGTCATTATGCCGTAGCAGCGGGAACGCGCATGCTGATGGCGGGGGGAAACGCCACCGATGCGGGCGTGGCGGCAGTATTCGCAGCCGCCGTGACCGAGATTTCCCATTTCGGCTTCGGCGGGGAAGCGCCCACGATCATCTATGATGCGAAGACCAAAGAGGTATCGGTCGTAAATGGTCAGGGCACCGCCCCGGCCCTCGCCACGCCGGACAAGTTCGCGGCGGCGGGCATTATTCCGGGCAATGGCCCGAATGGCGGCACGGTCCCCGCGATGCTCGATTCCATGGCGCTTGCCCTGCAACTCAACGGCACAATGACACTCGACCAGGTGCTGCAACCCGCCATTGAGTTGGCGGACGGCTTCGTCATGTATAATTTTCTCGCCGAAGTGTTCGCCAGCCAACAGAAAGCGACGGAGAAATGGGCGGCGGCGTATGAGGCCTATTATCCGGGCGGTCGACTTCCCAGGACGGGCGAGATTTTTCGCCAACCAAATCTCGCCAGGACGCTTCGCACGATCGCGGAGGCCGATCGTGTGGCATTCAAGCGAAAGAGGGATCGAAAGGCGGCGATACAGGCGGGCCGCGAAGCTTTTTATAAGGGCGACATCGCGCGCCGGATCGGCGCTGCCGTCGAAAAGGATGGCGGGCTGATGCGCTACGCGGATCTTGCCGGTTACAAGGGCAAGATCGAAAGCCCCGCTACGACCACAGTATTCGGTTACGAAGTCTGCAAGGCGGGCTTCTGGAGTCAGGGACCAGCCATGCTGATGGCGCTCAACATCGCCGAAGCCGCAGGCATCGCGACAATGACGCCGGGCACGGACATATATCTCCACACCGTCGCAGAATCGATCAAGCTCGCTTTCGACGATCGTAATGCCTTCTTCGGTGATCCTGATTTTGCGAAGGTGCCGACAAAGGGGCTGCTCTCGAAAGCCTATGCGGCCGAGCGGGCCAAGCTCATAGGGCCGCGCGCGTCGCTCGACCATCGGTTCGGCAACCCATGGGCCTTCGAGGGCACGGCGCGCACCACGCCCGCTTTCACGCCGCATATGCTGGCGCGCAAGGGAGGGCCGACCGCCGACACCACGGCCATTGAAGTGGTCGACCGCGACGGCAATCTGTTCAGCGCAACGCCCAGTTCCGGCTGGCTGCTTGGCGGAGCCTATATTGCGGGGGACACTGGCGTGCCGATGAGCAATCGGATGACGGTGTTCGATCTCGACCCGGAAAGCCCCAATGTGCTGGCGCCGGGGAAACGCCCGCGCACGACTTTGTCGCCCAGTATCGTCCTGAAGGACGGTGCGCCGTTTCTGGCAATCGGCACGCCCGGTGGCGACAATCAGGATCAGCAGATCATGAACGTGCTGCTGCGCGTCCTCGCTTTCGGTCAGCCGCTGCAAGCCGCCATCGAAGCGCCGCGCATCAACTCCAATCATTTCCACGGCTCCTTCATGGTCAAGAAGGACGAGCCGGGCGTGCTGGAGATCGAGGATCGCGTGCCCGAGGATGTGCGGGCGGCGCTCAAGGCGCGGGGGCATAAACTCGATGTGCTTGGGCCTTATGGGGTCTCGACCGGGATCGTTGCGGCGGGCGTCGTTCCCGGCCTCGGCACGCTGCGCGGCGGGGCGGATGTCCGCCGCGAGCGGTATGTATTCGGCTGGTAAGTCTATCTTTGTTTCAGGGGTTAATCGAATGAGATCATCGTTGATGCTGGCGGCAGCCACGCTTCTGGGCAGCACGTCCGTGGCGGCCATGGCGGAGCCGCTTCAGCCACCGCCCCCCGGCGTCGGCAAAACCATTGCGTTCGACGTGCATGAAGGCACCTCGATGGCGGTATCGATCTCGCCCAACGGGAAATTTCTGGCAATCGATCTTCAGGGCAGTCTGTGGGTTATCCCGGCAAAGGGTGGCCGGGCGAAGCTCATCACCGACTATTTCAATGACGCGCGCCAGCCGGTCTGGTCACCCGACAGCAAGACGCTGGCCTATTTCGCCTATCGCGATGGCGGCTATGATCTCTGGACGGTATCACCCGATGGCTCCAACGCCAGGAAGCTGACCGAAGGCACTTATGACGATCGCGAACCGGCCTGGTCTCCGGACGGCACGAAGATCGCTTTTTCGTCGGACCGGCAGGGATCGGCGAGCTACAATATCTGGACGATCGATGTCGCAACCGGCAAGCTGGAGCAAGTCACCAGCAATCCCAATGAGGACCGGATGCCGACATGGTCGCCGGACGGGCGCGAGATCGCCTATTCCAGCGCGCAGGGGCCACAATCAGCCATCTGGGCCGTCGCGATCGCCGACCGGAAGGAACGATTGCTGAAGCAGGTCGAAGGCCGCGCGGATGCGCCATCCTGGGGACCGGACGGTCAACTCGCCTATGTCGTCGCCGACCCCAAGGGCAGTCATCTGGAAATCGACGGAACAACGGTCTCTGGCGACGAGAATGTCTTTCCGTTCCGCGTGTCGTGGCTACCGGGCAAGGGCGGCTATTATTATGTGTCGGATGGCCGCATTCGCCGTCGCTCCGGAAGCCGGTCGAGCGAGGTTCCATTTACGGCCAAACTGGAAGTCACGCGGCCCCAATATACGCGCGCAAAGCGAGACTTCGATTCCACTGCGCCGCGCCGCGCGCTGGGCATCGTGAAGCCCGCAATTTCTCCCGATGGCAGCAAGATCGCGTTCATTGCGCTGGGCGATCTCTATCTGGTGCCTGCGTCTGGCGGCAAGCCGGAGAACCTGACCAAAGATGGCGCCATGGATGCCGACGTCGCCTGGTCGCCGGATGGGTCGAGCCTCGTCTACACGTCCGACAAGGGCGGTGGCTTGCCGCAGTTGTGGATCCGCAACCTGAAGACCGGGCGTGACCGTCAGCTTACGCAGATCGACACGCAGCCGCTGGGTGCGGCATGGTCGCCCGATGGCACGCGCATCGCCTTCATCGACGCGGACGGCATGTGGGGCGTGGCGGGCGTCTGCATCGCCGATGTCGCGACGGGCAAGATCACGCGGTTGCAGGCGTCTTTGGGCCAGCCGGGGTCGCCAAGCTGGTCGGCCGATGGGAAGAACATCGCGATCAGCCTGTCGTACAAATTTTCGTCCAGCTTCCGTGAAGGCACCAACCAGGTCTATGTGATTCCGGCCGACGGCAGCGGGCAACCGGTCTGGCAAGTGCCGCAGCCCAATGCTTCGATCGACACACGCGGCGGCGGCGGCCCCGCCTGGTCGCCGGACGGCACGAAGATGGCGGCGATCTACGAAGGCGTGCTGAAGATCTGGCCGGTTTCGGCGGATGGCACGCCATCGGGTCCGCCGCGCAGCTATACGTCGGAAATCTCCTACTTCCCGTCCTGGACGGGGGATTCGAAAACAATCCTCTACCAGTCCGCTGACAAGGTGAAGGCCATCGACACCGAGACCGGCGCGATCCGGGAAGTGCCAATCGACCTTAGCTATACGCTGGCCAAGCCGGCGGGGCGCACCGTGGTGCATGTCAGCAATCTCGTCGATGCCGTGCAGGACGTAACCCAGCACGAGAAGGATATCGTGATCGAGGGCAACAGGATCGTCTCGGTCAGCGATCATGATCCCAAATTGCATGCGTCGGGAAGGTTCGTGGACGGAACCGGCTTGACTGCCATTCCCGGTCTGATCGAACATCATGCGCATGTACAGAAAGATTTCGGCGCCAACGCCCATCGCGCCTGGCTGGCCTATGGCATCACCACGGTTCGCGATCCGGGCAACCAGCCCTATGATGGCATAGAAGATCGCGAGGCAAGCGAAGCGGGCGTCCGCATCGGGCCGCGCATCTATACGAACGGCCCACTGCTGGAGTGGCAGCGCGTCTATTACAAGATGGGCGTCGCCGTAGCGGGACCAGCGCATCTGGAGCGCGAACTGGAGCGGGCGCGCCTGCTGAAATATGATCTGGTCAAAAGCTATGTCCGCATGCCCGACCTGTATCAGCGCCGGATCGTCGAAGCGGCGCATGCGATGGGCGTGCCGGTGACGGGGCATGAAATCTATCCGGCAGCATATACCGGCGTGGACGCGACCGAGCATCTGGGCGCAACAAGCCGCCGGGGATATTCGCCCAAACAGGGACCACAGGGACGCGCCTACGAAGATGTGATCCAGCTGTTCGGACAGAGCCAGCGTGTGCTGACGCCGACGAACTTCGGTGCGATGCTGGGCTATCTGGAGCAGAACCCCAGTTATCGGAGCGATCCGCGACTGGGGCTATATCCACAGTGGGCGCAGAAGTCCGTGCTGGAGCATAACCCGATGCTGGTGAGCATGCGCCAGTCCATGCTCGCGGGCAGCCTGCGTTCCCTAAAGGCGATGTACGATGCCGGGACGAAGGTCACCGCAGGCACCGACACCCCCGTCGCGGCTAACCTGCATGCCGAGATTTCCTCTTATGTCGACGCCGGGTTTACACCGTTTCAGGCATTGCAGGCAGCAACCAAGACCTCTGCCGAAGACCTTAATCTGGATGCAGGCACGCTCGAAGCGGGCAAACTTGCCGACATTGTCTTGTTGGAAGGCGATCCGCGCGCGAACATCGCGAACACGTTCAACGTCCGCAAGGTCGTGACGAACGGTCGTGTGTTCAGTGTCGAGGATTTGCTGAAAGCGGCCGCCAAGCCCTGATATGTCTGAATTGCTCAACTCAGTTGTCGCGCATCGTGAAATAAACGGGAGTATTGTTGCCATGAAGAAAGCCGTCTTATCCGGCCTTGTCGCGACTGCGCTGATGGCGGGAAGTTCCGTCGCCCACGCCGCACCCCAGCCTGGTGAGGCGGCTTTCCGCGAGATGCTCAAGGAGATGGTCGAGATCGATTCCAGCTTCGATACGGGCAGTTGCACAACGGTCGCAGAAAAGATCGCGGCGCGCATGAAGGCTGCGGGCTTTCCGGAAAGCGGCCTGCACCTGTTCGTGCCGGACGGGCATCCAAAGGCAGGCGCGCTTGTCGCCGTATATCCGGGACGCGATCCCAAGCTGAAGCCCGTGCTGATGCTCGGCCATATCGACGTCGTCAATGCGCGGCGGGCGGACTGGACACGCGATCCGTTCAAGCTGATCGAGGAAGGCGGCTATTTCTACGCGCGCGGCGTTGCCGACATGAAGGCGCAGGACGCGATCTGGGCGGACAATCTGCTGCGGTACAAGGCGGAACGCTACAAGCCGCTGCGCACGATCAAGATGGCGCTCACCTGCGGCGAGGAAGGCCTGTATCTGAACGGCGCGAAATGGCTGGTCGACAATCAGCGTGCGCTGATCGACGCCGGGATCGCGCTCAACGAAGGGGGTTATGGCGAGCTGGACGCCAGCGGCAAGCGGATCGACCAGACATTTCAGGCCGCCCAGAAGGTCGTGATGAGCTTCACGTTCGAGACGACCAATCCCGGAGGCCATTCTTCGGTGCCACGACCGGACAACGCCATCTACAGCCTCGCCCGCGCGCTCGACCGCCTGAGTCAGTATGAATTCCCCGTGCAGTTTATCGACGCCAATCGCGGCTATTTCACGCGGATGGCGAAGATCGCGGGGGGTGAGGATGGCAAGGCTATGGCGACGATCGTCGTCAATCCGGAGGACAAGGCGGCGAACGCAGTCCTGAACCGGTCGCCCATTTATCATTCGATGCTCCGTACCACCTGTGTCGCCACCTTGCTGTCGGCGGGCCATGCCGGGAATGCCCTGCCGCAGCGGGCGAGCGCGACCGTCAATTGCCGCGTCATTCCCGGCGTGCCGATGGAAGAGGTGCGCGACGCGCTGATCAAGGTCGTCAACGATCCCGAAGTGACGATCACGTCAGGCCGCAGCTACAAGCCCTCTCCGCCCGCGCCCGTCACGGATGCGATCTTCGGACCGGCCCAGCGCGCCTCCGCAGCGGTGTGGCCCGGCGTGCCGATGGTGCCGCATATGGCCACGGGCGCGACTGATGCCGTTACGCTGAATGCGGCGGGCATCCCGACCTATGGCATTTCCGGAATCTTTCGCGATCCAGATGGCAATGGCGTACATGGCCTGAATGAACGTATCCGCGTCAGCTCCGTGATGGAGGCGCGGGACTTTCTGTACCGGCTGGTGAAAGCCTATGCGGATCAGCGGGAGTAGTTTTCCATATTGGCCGTCGGCGGGAATGAAGCACGATTTCAGGAGCGCGGCATCATAGCGAGCATTTAATTTCTGTGGAGTTGCGCGCAGCCCGGGTGTAGCGGCGGCAGGAAGAGCAATCGTCGGTTGATAGATTGGTCGTTCGTCCGCCGCTTCTGCCCGGAGGTTTCCCTGAAAATTGCAGTGGTCGATGAAAGCCCGGCCCGCGCGGCGGTGATCGAGGAAGGCCTGCGTGAAGCGGGCTATAGCGATATTCATGTGTTGCTGGAACGCAAGGCACTCGTGGCGCGACTGCATGAGCTTGCGCCCGACGTGGTGCTTATCAATCTGGAAAATCCCGGTCGCGACGTGCTGGAGGAGAGTTTCGCGCTGTCACGCGCGCTTGCCCGCCCCATTGCGATGTTCGTGGATCAATCGGATGAGCGCTCGATCGCCGAGGCAGTCGATGCAGGCATTTCCGCTTATGTCGTCGATGGCATGCGCAAGGAACGGATCAAGCCGATCCTTGAACTTTCCGTACGCCGTTTCAATGCCTTCACGCGATTGCAGGGCGAGTTGAACGAAGCGAAGTCCGCTTTGGCAGAGCGCAAGGTCGTCGATCGCGCGAAGGCGCTGTTGATGAAGAAACGCGGCATTGACGAGCCGGCCGCTTACGCCCTGCTTCGCAAGCAGGCGATGGATAGCGGCCGCCGGATCGGGGAAATCGCCGACGCGCTGGTCACGGCGCTTACATTATTGGGAGGCGACGAATGACTCCGTTGCGGATTGGTTTCCTGCCGCTTGTCGACGCTGTGTTGCCGATCGTGGCGCATGAATATGGTCTGGCGGAGAAGGAAGGGCTGCGGCTGGAGCTGCATCGCGACACCAGTTGGGCGACAGTGCGCGACCGGCTGATCTATGGCCAGACGGATGCTGCGCATTTGCTGGCACCGCTGGCATTGGCGACGTCGCTGGGTCTCGATCGCCCCGCCGTGCCGCTGGCTGCGCCGTTCATGCTGGGGCTGAACGGGAACACGGTGAATGTCTCGGCGCGGGTTGCGGCGTTGATGGGCGACCTTGGCAATGACATTGCGGAGACAGGCGGCCGCCTCGCGTCGCTGGCGAAGGCGGAAACCGATGCCGGGCGGCCACTCCGCATCGCGGTCGTCCATCGCTATTCAAGCCACAACTACATGCTGCGCTACTGGCTGGCGGCGTCAGGCTGCGATCCGGACCGTGATGTGGTGATAGCTACAGTACCGCCGCCGTTCATCGCGGAGGCCTTTGCTCTGGGCGAAATCGACGGTTCGTGTGTGGGCGAACCGTGGAACAGCGTTGCCGCAGAGCGCGGCGATGCGGTGACCATCGCCGCGACCAGCCAGATCTGGAATCGCGGCGTCGAGAAGCTGCTGGCCTGCCGTCTCGCTACGCTGGACGAGCGCCGGGACGAAATCATGGCGTTGGTTCGGGCGCTCCATGCGGCGGGTGCGATTGCCGAAGACCCGGTGCATCGCGAAGACATAGCGAACCTGCTCGCGCGGCCCGAATATGTGGGGCAGTCGCCGGCGCTGATTGCCCGCGCGCTCTCCAGTCGGATCGCGACACGCGCGGACGCGCCACCCGTGCCCGATTTTCTGGTGCTGCACCGGGAGGCGGCGAATTTTCCGTGGCGCAGTCAGGCGAAGTGGCTCTATTCGCAAATGGCGCGGTGGCGGCATGCGCCGCTCGATGCGGAAGGCTTTGAGAGGGCGGCTGCGGTCTTCCGGCCGGACATTTATCGTGCGGCACTCGCCGGGACCGGGGCGATTCTCC
Organism: Sphingobium sp.; assembly: GCA_051305835.1. GTDB lineage: Bacteria > Pseudomonadota > Alphaproteobacteria > Sphingomonadales > Sphingomonadaceae > Sphingobium. Next base: position 9,672 of record JBPPMC010000365.1, on the reverse strand, counting down.
CGAACGCCAGCGCCAAGGTGGAAGGCGCGATCGCGGCACCTCTTGGGGTGGGCACGGCGAGCGGTCGGCTTATCATGGGACCGGATCGCTTCTTTGATGGGCGGCTGTTCGATCCCGATAAGGCTTTGGAATATCTGCAGGAAGATAAGAACTGATCCAGTCGCCGGCGTAACGATTGCAAATGTTGCAACGCGGAATTTAGCGGCTTGCGGGAATGCCGAATCAATGACAGTTTAATTGCAGCCAGGCGATGAAGTCGGGCTGACATAAGCGGTCCGGGCCAATGAAGGTCAGGACTGTCGCTACGGCACCCGAACAAAGGTGCCAAAAGCCCGAGGCAACGACGCCGCCCGAACCAGTCACTCGACTGGCTTTCGAGCGGCTTTTTTCATGTCTGAAAAGGATCGACCGATGCGGGATTACCGAAGCAGCGCAGACGCGGGGAGCAGCCTGGTTTCGCCCGCGTCCTGTCGTCCGGGCCGCTTCAGCCTGCACGTCACCACCACCATCATCGAAGGCCAATCGCAATGGCTGCTCCCCCTCCGTTTGTCCGGCACTCGCCGGGCCACGGATGCAGTCGCTGCGCACGGCCTTTCCGCGCAACTCCATCGGGGGATATCATGAACAAGGGTTTCTGGAACGCCGGTCATCGACCGACATTATTCGCTGCCTTCCTGTATTTCGATCTGGCCTTCATGGTCTGGGTGCTGCTCGGCCCCCTTGCGCCAATGATTTCGGCGGACCTGGGGCTGAATGCCGCGCAGAAGGGCTTCATGGTTGCCGTGCCGACATTGGCCGGGGCGGTGCTGCGTATCGTCAACGGCCTGCTCGTCGATCGCGTCGGACCGAAGCGCACAGGCGCCATCGGCCAGATCGTCGTCATGGTCGGTCTGCTTTCCGCCTATATGATGGGTGTGCACAGTTTCGGCGGTACGATCGCGCTCGGTGTGATCCTCGGCTTTGCAGGGGCAAGTTTCGCCGTCGCCCTTCCCCTCGCCAGTCGCTGGTACGGCCCCGAGCATCAAGGCACAGCGATGGGCATCGCAGGCATGGGCAATTCGGGCACCGTGCTCGCCTCGCTCTTCGCCCCGCTGCTCGCCAAGGCTTTCGGCTGGAACGCCGTGCTCGGCCTTGCCGTCATTCCGCTCGCCATCGTGTTCGTCATCTACATGGCGCTGGCAAAGGACGCGCCCAACCCACCCGCGCCCAAGTCGATCCTCGCTTACCTTGAGCCGCTTAAAAAGGCTGACGCATGGTGGTTCATGCTGTTCTATGGCGTGACGTTCGGTGGTTTCGTCGGTCTTGCTGCATCGCTCTCCATCTACTTCACCGACCAGTTCGGCCTGACGCCTGTCATGGCAGGCTATTGCACGGCGGCCTGCGTGTTCGCCGGATCGCTGGTTCGACCGATGGGCGGCGCACTGTCCGATCGTATCGGTGGAACACGGACATTGATGGCCGTCTATCTCATAGCCGCTGCCGCGCTGGTTGCGATCAGCACAGGTCCGGCAACCGTAGCTACCGCACTCACCCTGTTCGTGATCGCCATGCTGGCGCTGGGTGCAGGCAATGGCGCAGTATTCCAGTTGGTGCCACAGCGGTTCAAGGAAGAGATCGGCGTCATGACCGGTCTCGTCGGCTTCGCAGGCGGCGTCGGTGGCTTCTATCTCGCCTCCTCGCTCGGCCTCGCCAAGCAACTGACGGGTAGCCCGCAAATGGGCTTCCTGATCTTCGCAGGCCTCGCCCTGATCGCCTTCGCAGGTCTTGCCGGGGTCAAGGGCCGCTGGCGCGCGACATGGCCGACCGCTCTGGAGGGCGCGCGGATATGAGGCGCAGTCTCCTCCTCGGGGTGGCGATAATCGCCACCCCCGCCGCCGCCGAACCGCTCACCCTCAAGCCCATCGTCGATGCCCGCATGCGTTACGAGACTGTCGATCAGGACGGGATCGCCCGCGAAGCCGATGCCGTAACCCTGCGCCTGCGCAGTGGCGTCACTGCCACCACCGGCCCGTGGAGCGCGCTCGTGGAGGGCGAAGCTACGCTCGGCGTCCTCAACCACTATAACAGCACGACCAATGGCAGGACGCGCTTTCCGACCGTCGCCGACCCGCAGAATATCGACCTCAATCGCATCCAGCTTCAATATAAGGGGATTGCGAAAACCACTGTGACGGTAGGCCGCCAGCGTATCAATCTGGATGACCAGCGTTTCGTGGGCTCGGTGGCATGGCGCCAGAACGAGCAGACGTTCGATGCCGTCCGCGTCGAGACTGCCGCGCTCGGCCCGCTGGTCGCGGATGTCACCTATAGCTGGTCGGATCGCACTATCTACGGCATCGACAGCCGGGTTCAGGCCATCCGGGGCGACAACGTGTTTGCGCAGCTTGGCACGAAAGCCGGTCCCCTTGCGGTCAAGGGCTTTGCTTACCTGATCGATCAGGACGAGCCGGGCCGTCGCCAGTTCTCCAGCCAGACCTATGGCTTGCGCGCTGCCGCATCCTTCCCGTTGGCAAAGGACGTAAAGCTGGGCCTGCTCGGCAGTTATGCCCGGCAATCCGACTATGGGTCGAACGCCAACAACTACGCCACTGACTATTGGCTGGGTGAAGCGGCGCTTGGCGTGAAGCACTTCACCGTCACCGGTGGGTATGAAGTGCTGGGTTCAGGCTTCCAGACGCCACTCGCGACGTTGCACAAGTTCAATGGGTGGGCCGACAAGTTCCTCGTAACGCCCGCCAACGGGCTTCGCGATACCTATGCCAGTGTAGGCTATACCGGCCCGGTGTCGGCGCTGGTCGCATGGCACCATTTCGAGAGCGACCGACGCTCGCAGCATTATGGCGACGAATGGAACGCGCAGATCGGCTGGAAGGCCACCAAGCACACCGCGCTGCTCGTCAAATATGCCGACTATACTGCCAAACGCTTTGCGACCGACACACGCAAGCTGTGGCTCCAACTCGAATATACGCTCTGAAGGAGGCCGATACGATGTCCCCCAGCATCCAGACCCGCGAACATCTCGTCGTCATCGGTAACGGCATGGCCGGGTGCCGCGCCGTCGAGGAGATCCTTGCCCGCGATCCGCATCGCTACAAGGTGACGATCTTCGGGGCTGAACCGCATGTGAACTACAACCGGATCATGCTGTCCCCGGTGCTGGCGGGCGAAAAGAGCTTTGACGAGATCGTGATCAACGACCGCAGCTGGTATGCCGACCATGGCATAGAGCTGATCGTCAGCGATCCCGTCGCGGCGATCGACCGCGCGGCGAAGACCGTCACGGCCAAGTCCGGCAAGGCAGTCGCCTACGACAAGCTGATCCTCGCAACCGGCTCCGATCCCTTCATCATTCCCGTGCCCGGCAAGGCCTTGCCCGGCGTCGTCTCCTTCCGCGACATGGCGGACGTGGATGCCATGGTTCACGCGGCTTCCCTGGGGGGGGACGCCGTCGTGATAGGCGGTGGCCTTCTTGGTCTGGAGGCGGCCCATGGGCTTACCCTCCGGGGCATGAAGGTCACCGTCCTTCACATCATGCCTACGCTTATGGAGCGCCAGCTTGACGAGTCCGCCGCCTGGCTGCTCAAATCCGCACTGGAGGCGCGTGGCCAGACGGTCCTGACCGGCGCGGATACCGCGGAAATCTTTGGAGAGGGGAAAGTCGAAGGAGTCAGGCTCAAGGACGGGAAAGAAATCCCCGCCAGCCTGGTGGTGATGGCAGTGGGCATTCGTCCCAATGTCGGACTTGGCCGGGAAGCGGGTCTGGCCGTGGGACGCGGCATCCATGTGGACGATCACATGGTCACGTCCGATCCCGACATCCTCGGCGTCGGCGAGTGCGTGGAACATGACGGCAATGTCTATGGACTTGTCGCGCCCATCTGGGACATGTGCCGCGCGCTCGCCGATGGTCTTACCGGGAGCCATAGTGGCTACCGTGGTTCAGTTACGTCCACCAAGCTGAAGGTCGCGGGGCTGGACGTGTTCTCCGCGGGCGATTTCTCCGGCGGCGACGGCGCGGAGGACATCGTGATGCGGGACGCCTCGCGCGGCGTGTACAAGCGCGTCATCGTGAAAGGCGACCGCGTGGTGGGCGCAGTCCTCTATGGCGACACCAGCGACGGCGGCTGGTATTTCGACTTGCTGAAGAAAGGCGAGGATATCGCCCCCATCCGCGACGCGCTGATCTTCGGCCAAGCTTTCGCCTCCGGAGGGGGGCAAACGGACCCTAATGCGGCCGTTGCAGCGCTCTCGGACGATGCCGAGATTTGCGGCTGCAACGGCGTCAGCAAAGGCAAGGTCGTCGCTTGCATCAATGCAGGATCGCAGACGCTCGACGCAGTGCGCGCCACCTGCAAGGCGTCGGCAAGCTGCGGGTCGTGCACCAACATCGTCGAGAGCCTGCTCGCGCTGACGCTGGGCGACGAATTTTCCGGCGACCGCGCGGTCAAGACGATGTGCAAATGCACCAGCTTCGGCCATGACGATGTCCGCGCGCTGATCGTTGAGAAAGGCCTGAAGGCCATTCCGCAGGTGATGCAGGAGCTGCACTGGTCGACGCCGGACGGCTGCTCCTCCTGCCGCCCCGCGCTCAACTACTATCTGCTTTGTGCATGGCCGGGTGACTATGTTGACGATCAGCAGAGCCGCTTCGTCAACGAACGCATGCACGCCAACATCCAGAAGGATGGCACTTATTCCGTCGTCCCGCGCATGTGGGGCGGTGTCACCAATCCGACTGAATTGCGTGCTATCGCCGATGTCGTGGAGAAATATGACGCCCCGCTGGTGAAGGTGACAGGCGGCCAGCGCCTCGACATTTTCGGTATCAAGAAGGAGGATTTGCCCGCCGTCTGGGCCGATCTCAATGCAGCGGGCATGGTCTCGGGCCATGCCTATGGCAAGGCGCTGCGTACCGTGAAGACCTGCGTCGGGTCCGACTGGTGCCGCTTCGGCACGCAGGATTCGACGGGCCTCGGCGTCAAGCTGGAGCGCAAATTCTGGGGAAGCTGGATGCCGCACAAGTTCAAGATGGCCGTCAGCGGCTGCCCGCGAAATTGCGCGGAAGCGACGATCAAGGACTTCGGCGTGATCTGCGTCGATTCCGGCTATGAGTTGCTGGTCGGCGGCAATGGCGGCATCCATTTGCGCGGCACCGAATTGCTTTGCAAAGTCGCGACCGAGAAGGAAGCCATCCACATGGCCGCCGCTTTCGTGCAGCTCTACCGCGAACAGGCCCGCTATCTGGAACGCACCGCGCCATGGATCGAGCGCGTCGGCCTCGCCTATGTGACGTCGCGCATCGTGGATGATGTGGAGCAGCGCGATGCTCTGGCGGAACGCTTCTGGTTCGCACAATCCTTCTCTCAGGATGATCCCTGGGCAGACCGCGCGGCCGGGGCGGATCGCGATTTGCACCGTCCGCTGGCCGCCGTCCGCCCGCTTGCAGGAGCCTTTGCGTGATGTTCGATTCCCCCCAATGGCTGGACGTGGGCGCCGTCAGCGATATTCCGCCGCGTGGCGCGCGTACCGTGGCCGTCGAAGGCGCCGACGAAATCGCGATCTTCCGCACGAGCGGAGGTCATATCTACGCGCTCGTCAATCGCTGCCCGCACAAGAAAGGCCCGCTCAGCCAAGGCATCGTCCATGGGGAAAGCGTCACCTGTCCGCTGCATAATTGGGTAATCAGCCTTGCCACTGGCGAGGCGCAGGGCGAAGATGAGGGATGCACACCCACTATCCCGTTGAAGATCGACGCCGGCCGCATCCTGCTCTGCCGCGCCACCACGCTGCAGATGGCGGCGTGATTTTAATGCACTACGTTTCTTCCCCGTTCGCCCTGAGCTTGTCGAAGGGTTCTGCTGAACGCAGTGAAGCTACTTCGTCTACGCTCAGTCTGACCCTTCGACCGGCTCAGGGCGAACGGATGGGAGGGCAATGACCGCCGTTCGCACCACATGCGCCTATTGCGGTGTCGGCTGCGGCATCGTCGCGCAGCCGGGCGAAGGTCGCACGGTTGTCATCGAGGGGGACAAGCGGCATCCGGCCAATCGTGGCAAGCTCTGTTCCAAGGGTACGCACCTTGGCGAGACGGTCAGTCTGGAAGGCCGCCTCCTCCACCCGGAGATCAACGGCAAGCGCGCCTCCTGGGACAAGGCGATCGGTCATGTCGCCAAGCGATTCGCGGATACGATCGCCAAACATGGCCCCGACAGCGTCGCTTTCTATGTCTCCGGCCAGTTGCTGACCGAAGATTATTATGTCGCCAACAAACTGATGAAGGGCTTCATCGGATCGGCGAACATCGACACCAATTCGCGCCTCTGCATGTCGAGCGCCGTGGCCGGACACTTGCGGGCGTTCGGCGAGGACATCGTGCCCGCCACTTATGACGATCTGGATGCGGCGGACCTCATCATCCTCGTCGGCTCAAACACCGCATGGTGCCACCCGGTCGTCTATCAGCGGATCATGGCCGCGCGGGCGGATCATGGCACGAAGCTGGTCGTGATCGATCCGCGCCGTACCGAAACCTGCGAGGATGCCGACCTCCACCTCGCCATCCGTCCGGGCAGCGACGTCGCATTGATGAACGGCCTGCTCGCCCATTGCGTGCGCGCCGGACTGGTCGATCGCGCCTATGTCGATGCGCATGTCAGCGTGCCTGATGGCTTCTGGGAGCCGCTTTCGGAAGGCGCTGCCGACCTTTGGTCCACGGCCCGCGCCTGTGACATTATACCCGCCGATCTCCAGCGCTTCTACGACCTGTTCACCACAAACCCGCGCACGGTCACGCTGTTCAGCCAGGGCATCAACCAGTCGGTGCGGGGCACGGATCAGGTGAACGCGATCATCAACGTCCACCTGGCCACTGGCCGTATCGGCAAGCCCGGCGCGGCGCCCTTCTCGATCACCGGGCAGCCCAATGCGATGGGCGGCCGCGAAGTGGGCGGACTTGCCACCACGCTGGCCGCGCATATGGATTTCGCGCCGGAGAATGTCGCGCGCGTCGGTCGCTTCTGGGCTGCGCCGAACATGGCGACGAAGCCGGGCCTGAAAGCCGTCGACCTGTTCCGCAACATTTCCGAAGGCCGGATCAAGGCGCTCTGGATCATGGCTACAAACCCCGCCGTGTCGATGCCAGACGCCAATGCCGTACGCGAGGCGATGGCGGCCTGCTCCTTCGTCGTCGTATCCGACTGCATCGCCGATACCGACACCGCCCGCTATGCACATGTGAAGCTGCCCGCCGCGGCATGGGGCGAGAAGGATGGCACCGTCACCAACAGCGACCGGATCATCAGCCGCCAGCGCGCATTGTTCCCGCTGCCCGCCGAAGTAAAGCCGGACTGGTGGATCGTCACGCAGGTCGCCCGCGCAATGGGCTGGCGCGACCATTTCGTCTATGAGCGCCCAGCGGATATTTATCGCGAACATGCGCGGCTGTCGACCTATCAGAATGACGGTGCGCGCCTGTTCGATCTGCGCGCCAACGCCTCCATCTCGAACCCGGCTTATGAGGGCATGACCCCGTGGCGCTGGGGCGGCACGCCCTTTGTCGACGGGCAATATTCCACACCCGATGGCCGGGCGCGGCTGGTGCCGGTCCGGCAAATGGAATTGCCGGATGCCCTGGCGCAATGGCCGATGACTCTCAACACGGGGCGTTATCGCGACCAGTGGCACACGATGACGCGTACCGGCCTTTCGCCGAAGCTTTCCGCCCACCGGCAGGAGCCATTGGTCGAAATCCACCCAAAGGATGCCGAAAAGCTGGAGATTGCAGAGGGCGATCTGGCACGCGTATCGACGGCGCAGGGCGATAGCATTTTCCGGGTGGCGCTCAGCGATGGTCAGCGTCGCGGCGAGGTTTTCACGCCGATCCATTGGACGGATCGCCAATCCACCGGAGGCCGATCCGGACTGCTCCCGCGTCCCAATGTCGATCCGCATTCGGGACAGCCGGGCTTCAAGTCCACCCCTGTCCGGGTAGCGAAACTCGCCGTCGAATGGACCGGCTTCGTTGTCACGCGCGATGCGCCGGATGTGATCGACGCGCTCTGGGCCACGCGAATCCGGGTGCCGCAGGGCTGGTTGATCGAACTGGCAGGCGTCGGCGATCCTGCGCAGCTGCTCGCGTCGCTGCTGCCCAAGGGCGACCGGATCGAAACCAGCGACGCCGCACGCGGCCAATATCGCAGCGCCGTATTATCGTCGGGAACGCTGATCGCTGCCGCCTATGTCTCGCGCACCGGAGGCTTGCCGAAGCGCGAATGGCTGGTGGCGCAATTGCAAGCCGCAAGCGCAGCTTCCGCGATGGAGTTGCTGGCCGGTCGTTCGGCTACCCCGCAGGAGGATCGCGGTCCGATCGTCTGCGTGTGCTTCGATATCGGCATGAAGACGATCCTCGCCGCAATCGGCGAAAAGCATCTCGGCTCGGTCGATGCCGTGGGGGCGGCGCTGGGTGCAGGCACGAATTGCGGTTCCTGCCGCCCCGCTATCCAGCGACTGCTCAATGACGCGAAGGAACCTGTCCATGCCTGATGATCGCGATGTGATTCCCGCCGGTACGGTCTGGCTCGTCGGTGCGGGACCGGGCGACCCGGACCTTCTCACTCGCAAGGCCGAACGGCTGATCCGCGCGGCTTCCGTGGTCTTTTACGACGCGCTTGTCGGCCCGGGCATCCTGGATCTGATCCCGGCGCACGTCCGCCGCGTGGCTGTTGGAAAACGCTCCGGGCGCCATTCCAAGAATCAGGACGATATCAATAAGTTACTTGCTGACGCGGCATTATCTGGGGAGCGCGTGGTGCGCCTTAAAGGGGGCGATCCCAGCATCTTCGGCCGCTCTGCCGAAGAGATCCACACGCTTTCCAGCCACGGGGTTCCGGTTCACATCTGCCCCGGCATCACCACCGCCAGCGCCGCCGCCGCAAGCGCCGGCATTTCCCTGTCGCTGCGGGGCGTCGCACGTCGCATCCAGTTCGTGACGGCGCATGCGAAGGGCAGCGAACCGCTGGACCTGGACTGGGCGGCGCTCGCCCATGCGGATAATACCCTGGCCTTCTATATGGGCCGCGCCGCCGCGCCGGAGATCAGCCGCAATCTGACGGCAAACGGATTACCCGCCAGCACGCCGGTGCTGCTGGCCTGCAACGTATCCATGCCGGACGAGCAGTTGCTGCATACGCGGCTGGACCTCCTGCCGCTTGTCGCGCGCTCGGTCGGGACCGACAATCCGGCCCTTATCCTGATCGGAGCGGCAGTGCAGGCCCGCCCGTCCTCCGCCACCGTTCGCGGCATGATTGCGGAGAATGTTGGTCAATCGTGAAGCCTCTGCTCGACTGATCCCGAACACGTGGCAGACTGCCTCTCGGTTTCCATGATTGTCTTACGCCTTCTGGAAAGCGCATCCCACACTACCTAGTTGCTCCATCGGACGAATATCGGAGTAAGAGCATGTCGAAGACCGCACTGGTGGTTGGCGCAAGTGGAATTGTCGGCAGCGCGACGGCGGCGTTGCTGGCGGAGCAAGGCTGGGCGGTTCATGGCCTCGCCCGCCGCTCCGTGGTGCAGGATGGCGTCTCGCCCATTGCGGCAGATCTTCAGGATGCAGGGGCAACCGCCGCTGCGTTGAACGGCATCAGCCCCGACGCCGTGTTCATCACCACC
>JBPPMC010000359.1:0-2486 GCA_051305835.1 Sphingobium sp. | reverse complement strand
CCAAGATAGGCTGTGCGGCGCAGACGCTGCATGAGTGGGTCAAGAAGGCCAAGGTCGGCAGCGATCGACGTGTCGGCGTGCCTGCCGAGGTTGCAGCACAGCTGCGCGAACAAAGTCAAAGACGAGCGCAGCTCGACGGCATCGACAGGCCCTAACAACGCGTCGGCCGTGGTCGGTTCCAGATCCTGAAGGGCCGCAACGCAGTTGCGCAGTATCTGCCCCAGCACAGGATGATCGAGATACCCGCTCTCATGTGTTTCTCCCCCGCGTCGCCCCACAACTGAATATCAGAGCCGAAGCTTGCAAGCAGAGTGAAGATACTTTGTTCCTCACAAAATGGGAAACGACTTCTTGACGCGTTCCGCACCTGACCAAGAGGACCTGGCACCTTCAATCGAGGCGTCTCGCCCGACTGGACAATGGACGATGTGACGGCTTCGCTGTCGGAAACGGCCTTGGTGCTAAAATACCTGCGGAATTCGATCGAAGTCGCCACGGGAAAAGGCTCTAATCCGCACCGTTCGCTCCCGCTTCAGGGCTCTTATACCATTGAGCATTGATCAGGACCCATGCGCCCATTGGCGCAGACCGATGGACATGATGCGCCAAGGCTGATCGACGAGGCGGTTCCATGCGAAGCAGCAGTGATCGACGATGTCATCGTAGGATGAGAAGATGCGGTTCGACAGCCAGTTGTCGCGCATGAACTGCCAGACGTTCTCGACGGGGTTCAATTCGGGACATCTGGGCGGCAGCGGCATGAGGGTGATGTTGGCAGGCACGATCAGTTCTGCCGAGCCATGCCATCCGGCTTGATCGAGGATCAAGACGGCATGCGCGCCCGGCGCGACATGGAAGGCGATTTCTTCGAGGTGCATGCTCATGGCCTCGCTGTTGCAACGGGGCATGACGATACCAGCGCCCTTGCCCTCGGCCGGACAGATGGCACCAAAGATCCAGGCTGAGGCGCGGCGCTGGTCTTTGGGCGCACAAGGCCTGGTCCCGCGCCTTGCCCAGCGGCGCGTGAGCTTGGTCTGCTGGCCGATCCGGGCCTCGTCCTGCCACCACAGCTCTACAGGTGTGCCCGTGGGGAGGGCCTTCCTGATTTTTGCCAGGCGGGCTGCAAATGTTTTTTAAAATCGGCAATGTCATCGGGCTTCTGCCCGTGGTGGCGGGGGCGAGCCGTAAGCTTGCGATAACCCATTGCCCGCAGTTCCCGCCCAAGCGTGAAGCGGGTCACCGACAGACCGAACTCGTCCCGGATCCATTGCGCCAGATCGACAAGCCGCCAGCGCACGACACCATGAGCCGCAGGGATCGGGCCAGACTCAACCTGCTGCGCCAAAAGCGCGCGCTGCTCGTCGTTCAAGATAGAGGGCGGCCCCGGTGCCTTGCGCGTGGCTAGCCCTTCAGGGCCGGCTTCGTTGAACCGCAGCACCCAGTCTCTCACGATTTGCAGCGTCACACCGGCCATTCTGGCTGCTTCACTACGGCTCCCACCGTCCAGGATCAGCGCCAGAGCCAGAACGCGCCGAACCTGGTCGGGGTCATCACATCGTCGCGAAAACCGGCGCAAATCCGTCGACGTGAAATCTGACCGAACCCTAATCGCTGCCGCCATCGCAAGCCTCCTCGTGCTTGCTCCGATGAATCAGAAATTTAGCGCTTTGGGAATCCCCCGCGTGAGTCAGCACCCAAGCTCGTTGGTATAAGGCCTGCATTTTCATTGATCAGCGAGCGGCTGACGGCGTCTGCCGAAACCTGAAAGGCAAAGTTCGTGTGATCGCCATTAAGGAGTTTCGGCTGACAGGAAACAATGATGTGATTAAGATATGAGTTGCATAGGCAATAACTACTGCACAGGGGACTATTATCCATAACAGATTAGGCAGTATGATCCTAGAAATTAACAGGACTAATGCTGTGACTATGCCTCCTATTACTTGCGGCACCATCACACGCGTGACCCATCTTCCTCTTACTGGACCTTGTCGACCGACAGCATACCACAATAGCGGCGTACGCACCAACTCGACGACCGCATAAGCAGTCGCCACTCCTACGGCGCCGTGTGGCAACCCTATCGCAAACGCGGTGACATTCGTGATGGCGGTGATCAAACCGATGGAAGCATAAAGCTTAGTACGGCCCTGCGTAATCAGAAGCCAGCCACTCGAACTGTTGATGGGCTGAACCAGACCGACAAATCCTAACGCTTGGAATATGGGGACAACGCCTGCCCACTTTTCCCCCAAGATCACAGGTATTACGATGTCGATGAGGCTTATTAAGATAAGAACTCCCGGTATGACCGCCATATTTATCAAATATATAGCTGTAGTAAATGCGCCCCGATATTCCTCAGGTTTTGCGGCGAGGCGTGAAAGTATAGGCGTCATGATACGAGCCGCCGGCCACGTAATCTGTGTTAGAGGGAACAGAAGTAATTTGTACGACCAGTCATAGAGGCCCAATTGCCCCGCCCC
>JBPPMC010000291.1:0-3072 GCA_051305835.1 Sphingobium sp. | reverse complement strand
CCGGCGTTCTTCAGTGCGCCGACGATGCTGCCCGTAGCCGCGCCGCCCGCCGCGCCAATGCCTGCGCCTGCTGCGGTGGCAGCGAGCCAGCCTGCCGCGACGATCGGGCCGAGACCCGGAATGGCGAGCAGACCGAGGCCAGCAAGCAAGCCGCCCGCGCCACCGAGCAGCGCCCCGGTGCTGACGCCGCGCGTGACGTCGCCATGGTCGTTGACGCCGTCATGGTCGCCATCGGCGTGCGCATGCGCGTGATGTTCGCCATGCGCGCCTTCGGCATTGCTGGCGATGATGCTGAGGTCGTCGTGATTGATGCCGAGGCGCTCAAGCTCCTCGACGGCGTTGCGGGCGTCCGAATAATTGTCGAACAGGCGGGTAATGGTCTTGGACATCGCGGATCTCCTGATTAACTGGTTATTTGCTGGTGATGTTGCCCTTGTAATCCAGCATCACGGTGGCGCGCTTGCCGCCCTTGGTGGCGGTGGTCTGCCAGAGGCCGTTGGATTTGGTGAGCTTGCCGAGGCCGGTATAGCCCGCCTTGGCAAAGCGTCCGCGTGCCTGATCTTCGGTGAAGGAATTGGCGCCTTTGGCGGGCGAGGCGATCGTGTGGGGTTTGCCTTCCTTCAGTGCCGGATTGTGGGAACCGGTCTGGGCGCTATGGTCGCTCTGGGCAACGGCGGTACTCGACAGAAATGCGGCGGCGGAAACTAGTAGGATGTGACGTTTCATGGCTTCTCTCCTATGGGAGAACCGAGAACGGATGACCCCGGATAAAGACGCACGAATTTGCGGTAAATCGTTATGAAAAAAGGGGAATGGAGGGATTGGCGGCGGGGTGCGACCCTTTTGCGCGTCGAGCGTTGTGGCGGGTTTTGTGACGGTTTCCGCAGGCGAGAAGAGATGGGATAGTCTGGCGGCTGTCAGGCCTCCGCGACGGGCACCAGGATGGTGATGGTGGTGCCTTTGCCGACGATGCTGGCGATGTCGAGGCGGCCGCGATGGCGCTCCACGATGTGCTTGACGATGGCGAGACCAAGGCCGGTGCCGCCCATGGCGCGGCTGCGGCCGGAATCGATGCGATAGAAGCGCTCGGTGAGGCGGGGGAGGTGATCGGGCGCGATGCCGTCGCCTTCGTCGGCGACGGTGAGGCGCACCATGCCGGATGAGCCGGGCGCGAGCGTGACGGTGATCGGCGTGCCGGGGCGGCCATATTTCGCGGCATTGCCGACAAGGTTGTGGAGCAATTGCGATAGCTGCGCGCGGTCGCCCTGCACGGGGGGCAAGGCGCTGTCGATCTGCGCGGCGATTTCCTGCCCGCGCGCGCCGTGGCTGTCGCGAAACACGGCGACGACTTCGGCGGTCAATTCGCGCAGATCCACGGCGGTGTCGGGCGCGCGGTACTTCTCCGCCTCGATCCGGGAGAGCGACATCAGATCCTCGACGAGCCGCTCCATGCGGCGGGCTTCGCCGTCCATGATTTTCAGGAAACGCGCGCGGGTTTCCTCGTCGGCGCCTGCGGTGGGGTCAGCGAGGGTTTCGATGAAGCCCAGGATCGCGGCAAGTGGCGTGCGCAATTCATGGCTGGCATTGGCGACGAAATCGACGCGCATACGCTCCGCCGCATAGCTGCCGGTGCGGTCCATCAGATGTACGATGCGGCGGTTCTCGCTGCCGCCGGGGCCATCGGGCGCCGAGAGCGGGGCAATGCGCATTTCCCAGCGCTGTTCACGCGTGCCAAGGCCGACGAGATTGATCGACACGGGTTCGGCAAGGGGGCTGGTGCTGGCGAGGCGTTCCGACGCGGCGGGATGGCGGATGGCGATGCGCGCATCCTCCCCGACGATATGCGTGCCGAGCAGGCGCAGCGCGGCGCGGTTGGCGCGCACCACTTTCCCGCGCGCGGCGACGAGGATCGGTTCGGCAATCCCCTCCAGCAGCGCATCGAAATCCGGGCTGTCCATGATGTCGATGGCCTGACCGGGGGAGGGGCTTTCCACGGCGGCGGCCGACGGGAAGGCGCGATCGGCGAGGATGAACATGGCCAGCACGCCCGCCGCAGCGGAGATGGCGACATTCTGCCAGTACCCGCCGAACAGCAGCGTTCCCACGGCCCCCGCGATGATGATGGCAGCGGCAACGGCGATCTGAAGCTGAGTGGCGCGATTCATGGTTACTGGCCTAGATTATTCGGCCGATTGCTGCGATGCATAATCGCGATGAGCGATGATCAGACAGATGTGCCTGTAAATGCGCCGGTGGCCGAAGGGCTGCCGGTGCCTTCGCGGCGTCAGCTTCTGATCGGTGGCGCAGTTGCGGCGTCGGCGATCGTGTCGATCCGGCCCGCACTGGCGCAGACGGCGGCCTCGGTGCTCAATTGCCAGATCCCGGTGCCCGATCCGGCGCGTTCTTCCAGCTATGTGGCGGCCGATGGCGCTTTGGTGCCTGCGGGAACCAAGGGTGCTTTTCCCGGCCCGGCGCGCGCTTTTACCGGCGAGCAGGTGAAGGCGGCGATGGGCGGGAGGACGCTTCCGGGCACGAGTTACGACCAGAGCCGGGCCTATCTGAACTATATCCGCCGGTTGCAGTCGGGGACGAGCGGGTTCACCTGCTATGCGTCGTTGCAGATGCCGCGCTGAAGCACGGGCTTTTTTAACGCCGTCGCTATAGGGTGCGCGGCGTGACGGAATTTTTCCACCTATATTCTGCCGAACGCTCCGACGCCATGATCGTGCGCGCGCTGGACGATATTGTGCTGATCTATCATCGGCCTTCGGGGCAGACGCATATGGTTGCCAGCCCGGTGCCGGAGATATTGGCGGCGCTGGGTGATACGGCGCTGGGTGCTGGGGACGTGGTGGCGGTCCTGTCGGCGCAATTCGATATGGGCGATGCGGCGGAGGCTGTGGCGGCAATAGCGGCGCATCTGGACGAGATGGCGGCGCTCGGGCTGGTGCGGCGGGCATGAGGCACGCGATCACCTTGCGCATTGGGCCTGCCAGCTTTCGGGTGGGATCGGCTTGGGCCGCGCCGATCGCGCAATTGGCGGAACTGTATCGCGATTATCCGAAGCCGGAG
>JBPPMC010000269.1:0-5016 GCA_051305835.1 Sphingobium sp. | reverse complement strand
GCCAGCTTCGCGATGCTGATGAACTTCCCGCGCTTCAACAAGATGAAGGGCATGGGCCAGATCGTCACCTGGTCGATCCGCGACGAGACGCTGCATTGCGAAGGCATCGTCAAGATGTTCCACACCTTCGTTGCAGAGCGCGGCTGCCTGACCAAGGCGGTCAAGGAAGACATTATCGATTGCTGCCAGAAGACCGTCCGGCTGGAGGATGCCTTCATCGACCTGGCGTTCGAAATGGGTCCGGTGCCCGGCATGACTGCCAAGGAAATCAAGAAGTACATCCGCTTCATCGCCGACTGGCGCCTTGGCCAATTGGGTTTCCAGCCGATCTACATGATCGAGGAACACCCCCTGCCATGGCTCGCCCCGCTGCTGAACGGCGTGGAGCACGCCAACTTCTTCGAAACCCGCGCCACCGAATATTCAAAGGGCGCCACCCGCGGCAACTGGAACGAAGTCTGGGATAGCTTCGACCGCCGCAAGAAACTCAAGGCCAACGACACCGTCGAGGACGAACCGGGCGAGGACATGTTCAAGCAGGCGGGGATCGCGGCGGAGTAGGTTTGCTAACTGAAGCGAAAAGTAGTACGTAAAGAGAACATGACACATCCGTCTCTCAGTCTTACGAAACTCAATATCAGTGTGCGAGGACTCGCCAACTGGATTCTAGACTATGCAGACAGTCTAAACATACCGATCACCAATATGGCGCTCAACAAGCTTATATATTTCGCATATGAACGAACTTTGTTCGAGAAATCTCAAGTGATAACTAATGCGAAAATAGAAGCCTGGGAGCATGGGCCGGTATTCCGGGAAGTTTATCAAGACTTCAAAAAATTTGGAGATCAACCCATAGAAGATCGCTCATGCTTCTTTTCATTGCAATCTGGGGAAATGGAAATCGCGGAATGCAGTTTGGAAGCAGATACGGAAGAATATCTTAAGAAGGTACTGGACCCATTTTTGCCTTTGACTGCATCACGATTACGGAATCTGTCGCATATAAAAGGCGGGGCTTGGGATAAAGTCTGGTCTTACGAAGGCAACAGTAATCCCGGCATGGAAATTACGCCGGATGTGATTTTGGAGACCGTTTTTTCTCAAGGAGATAATTGATGGTGGATGTGGCAAGTCTGATCGAGAAGGTGAAGCGGCCGCCTTCACTACCAAACTGGGTCCGACTGAATCATAGGCGTAAAGACGACACTACGAGAAGCATAGCGCAATTTGTACTTTCTCGTCCGCGCCATGCACTTTCCAAAGTTTATTCAGTCGTATCTGATTACGTAACATTCCGAATTTCTGCCGAAGCAGCTTTTCGATCCCTCGCCGGCATAAGCAATCCCATAGTCCGGAAGTCAGGGCGTGAAATTTTAACGGCATTGCTCCCTTGGCTTGATGAAAACAAGATTGAGGGAATTCGGGTTTTTCATGACATGTCGGTTCCTTTTCCAATCGGCAGAGGCGTCGTTGTGCCTGTCAAGCCGACTTTTGTTTTTTTGAAGGACGGAGGGCTTATTCCAGTCTTTGTGATAGGTTGGGCTTCTGACCCATTTTCACCGTATCAAAAGCAACTACTGACGACTGTCATTAGTAAAGCTGTTCTTACGCTCGAACAGTTCCAAGATTCTGACGCCCTAGTAATTTGTGTGCCGAGAATTAAAGGCAGTAAAACGGAACGCTATGTCCGCCATTGGTGGGTCAGCGAGTTTCCGGAGTTAGATGATGATCAACTGCGGGAGCAATTTGATCGCTTCGGCAATGCAATTGATGACGTAGTTCCAATTGTATTAAGCGAACTCGCGCGTCGAGGCGAGATTTGATAAATAACGATTATTTTGCGATGGCGGGCGTACCAGCCATTGGCTAATGCAGCAGACGAACGGGTTGCCAATGTGCATTTCGATGATGATCGGCTGATCGTCGATCTCATGGACGGTCGCACCATCGCCGTGCCCCTCGCATGGTATCCCCGCCTCTTCAACGCAACGCCGGAACAACGCCTCCATTGGGAACGGGCCGGTGCAGGCTATGGCATTCACTGGCCGGACATAGACGAAGACCTGAGCACCGAAGGCATGTTGCGCGGCGCACCCGCGCCAGTGACGCGCCGCCAAAGTTCCACTTCACCGCGCGCCACCTAACCCCCCCCTTATTGCTCCCGCACATCGTCCTCTTCATCGTCGCTGTCGGTATCGCCCAATATATCCTCTTCATCGTCCATCATCGGCTCGCCCGCGAAGGCGCCGTTGTCGATGCGGCCGCTGTTGACCATGGCGTTCATCGTTTCGACCAGGTCGGGGACATCATCGGGAAGGATCTGCGCGCGGTTGCTTGATCCGCCGCGCTCCGTCTCCTGCGTCAGATCGGTGGAGCGCAGCCGCGCGTCGTCCGCCACGTCCTGCGCCTGCTCGCCCGTTTCATCCTGTTCGCTATTGGCGAAATCGGGATCGACGGGGTCGGTGTAGCCCGTATCCGTAGAAGGGCTGCCGGTCGAAGAATTGCCGGTAGAGGAGTTGGACGTGTCGGTCATGGCTGGTCCTTCTTGACGCGGGGAGCGGACACCGGACGGAAGTGCGGGCCGCGATGCCATGATAACGTCGCGCCCCGCACACCCGTTCCGCGCCCGCCTTCAACACGCCCCTGCGCTGCGTTGCCAATCTGAACCGCGCCCTTCGCGCAGGTTATGTTACGTTCATGCAACTACCGCGTCTGGCCCACGTTATGCCCTCACAGAATAGACAAGAGGAGTAACACCCCATGAAAAAGATGCTGCTGAGCCTGATGCTCGCCGCCACCACGCTTACTGCTGCGCCCGCAATGGCGGACCCTCCGGGCCACGCCCCTGCCCATGGCTGGCGCGACAAGCAGGATCGACGCGATGACCGAAGGGATGACCGGCGCGACTATCGCTCCGACAGGCGCGATGATCGCCGCGACGACCGCCGTGAAGCACGCCGCGATGCCCGCGACTGGAGGCAGGCCCGCAATTATGACTGGAACCGTCCGGAGCGCCGCGGGCAGCGCTATTATGCCGACAATTATTACCGCGACGGCCGCTATTATCAGCCGCAGCGTGTGAACCGCAACACGCGCATCTATCGCGGCAATGACAACCGCTATTATTGCCGCCGCAGTGACGGCACCACTGGCCTGATCATCGGCGCGGCGGCGGGCGGCCTGCTCGGCAATTCGCTCGACCGGGGTGGCTCCAGCCTGCTCGGCACGCTGATCGGTGCAGGCGGCGGCGCGCTGCTGGGCCGTGAGATCGACCGAGGCGGCGTTAGCTGCCGTTAAATCAAGGACGTGGCGGCGTTAGCTGCCGCTAAGTAACTATGTGACGGGCCGAGCGGACAAATTATCCACTCGGCCCATCGCAAACCCTGGATGAAAACCGCTGTCCGCCGCGTTGTCGCGTCAGGCAGATACTAATCTGAAAGGACTTCCCCATGACCAGAACCGCCATCATCGCCGCCGCACTGGCGTCCATCGCCTTCACCGCGCCCGCCGCGCATGCCCAGCGCGCCGTCTCCTACGAGGAAGAACTGGCCCGCCGCGAACAGGGCGTGATCCTGACGCAACCCATCGCAGGCCGCGACAACAACCTCTGGCACGATTACCAGACCGACATCGCCGAAGCGCGCCAGGAACTGCGCAAGGATCTCGACGATGTCAGCGACAGTGAAGATCGCCGTGACGCTTGGGAAGAATATCGCAGCGAACTGGCCGACGCCCGCTACGATTACGTCAAGGAAATGAAGGAAAAGGGCTATCGTACGGGCCGCGTCTATATTCAGGAGTGACCTCGTCATCGCTGCGCGTCTCCCCGGATCCGTTTGTGCTGAGTAGGGGCTGAGCTTGTCGAAGCGCTTCAGGCCGGATCTTCCCCCGGAAGATCCTGAACCATCTGGGAGATGGTTCACCTGATGCGGTATCGAAGCATTTGCGCGATGCCTGATCCTTCGATACGCCGTTTCGGCTTCGCTCAACGGCTACTCAGGCGAATGGACGCGGGGTGCGCACCTTGACGACACCCCGCGCGCCGGACAATGATCCGAGTTCAAAATCGGAGAGACGCGCGTGACGGAAAACTGGCTCTATGACGCGCATCCCGCGATGTTCCGCAACAACCCGCTGCTGTTTATCCTGCTGCTGATATCGGTCGTCGGCATCCTCGGCCTCGGCATCTGGTACATCAAGGCGAAGGGTGAACGGCTTGCGCTCAGCGACAGCGAGATATTGCTGGAGCGCGGCCTGCTCTCCAAACAGCGTACGCAACTCGCGCTCTCCAGCGTCCGCACCGTCCGCATTACCCAGAGCATCGTTCAACGGATGATGGGCGTCGGCAATATCGAGATTTTCAGCGCGGGCGACTATGCCGAAATCGCCATTCGCGGGATGCCCGATCCCAACATGCTTCGCGAACTAACGGCCCGCCGCACGCATTAACGGCACGCTATTTACCTACGAACAGGAACGCCACCGCCGCCATGATGCAGGCAAACGCCGCGACGTGCCGCCAACTCAGCGGCTCACCCAGCACCAGCACCATGAACGTCCCGAACACGATCAGCGTGATCGCCTCCTGCGTGATCTTCAACTGGGCGCCACTCCACCCATGCGCATAGCCAATCCGGTTCGCAGGCACCGCCATGCAATATTCCAGCAGCGCAATGCACCAGCTTATCAGGATCACGGCGATTAGCGGCTTGTTCATGCCGCCTTTCAGGTGCCAGTACCACGCGATCGTCATCATGATGTTCGATCCGACGAGCAAGGCGACAGGTATCATGGGCGATCTTTCTGGGTAGCGGACGAAGCCTCTCCTTGCGCCTCCGCGCGAAGGTTGCAAGCATCGCCCTTCGCCCGTAGAGGGTCCGGGACTTTGCCTCGCCGCACGCGGGGTTCCCATCGCCCAAGGATCAAGCAAGTGGCCAATGTGACCGTAATCGGCGCCCAGTGGGGCGATGAAGGCAAAGGCAAGATCGTCGACTGGCTGGCCGAGCGCGCCGA
>JBPPMC010000259.1:0-7815 GCA_051305835.1 Sphingobium sp. | reverse complement strand
GCAAGGCGGTTTCGAACGAGCCGAAACCGCCAATCAATATCCAGACGCCCAAGCCCGCTGCCCCGCCCCGCCCCTTCGCGCCGGTGTCCCGGCAGGACGATTTGTTCGGCGCAAGTTCGCTTCCGTCGACCGATCTGTTGATCGAAGCGGTGCCGAGCCAGATAGTG
Source organism: Sphingobium sp. (assembly GCA_051305835.1). Classification (GTDB taxonomy): domain Bacteria; phylum Pseudomonadota; class Alphaproteobacteria; order Sphingomonadales; family Sphingomonadaceae; genus Sphingobium. The sequence continues at coordinate 7,648 of JBPPMC010000259.1, read as the reverse complement.
AAGATCGACAAGGCGGCGCTGGAGCGTAATGCGCGGCTGCTGGAAAGCGTGCTCGACGACTTCCACGTAAAGGGGCACATCACCGAAGTGAAGCCCGGTCCGGTCGTCACCATGTACGAACTGGAACCCGCGGCGGGCATCAAGGCGAGCCGCGTCGTGGCGCTGGCGGACGACATTGCCCGCAACATGTCCGCGCTGTCGGCGCGTGTCGCGACCATACCGGGGCGCACCGTCATCGGTATCGAACTACCAAACGCCAAGCGCGAATCGGTGGTGCTGCGCGAGTTGATCGAAAGCGAGCAATTCGCCGATCAGCAGGCGTCCTTGCCGATCGTGCTGGGCAAGAACATTTCGGGCGACGCGGTGATCGCGGATCTTGCGCCGATGCCGCATTTGTTGATCGCAGGCACCACCGGATCGGGCAAGTCGGTCGGTCTCAACTGCATGATCCTGTCGCTGCTATATCGGATGACACCCGATTCGCTTCGCCTCATCATGATCGATCCCAAGATGCTGGAACTGTCGACCTATGACGACATTCCGCATCTGCTCTCCCCCGTCGTTACCGAGCCGCAAAAGGCAATCCGGGCGCTCAAATGGGCCGTCGAGCAGATGGAGGATCGCTATCGCATGATGGCGTCCATCTCTGTGCGCAACCTCGCCAATTATAACGAGAAGGTGCGCGCGGCGAAGGCCAAGGGCAAGCCTTTGGGGCGGCGCGTGCAGACCGGGTATAATCCCGAAACCGGCCAGCCGATCTACGAGGAAGAGCAGCTCGATTTCCAGCCGCTGCCGCAGATCGTGGTGGTGGTGGACGAGCTGGCCGACCTGATGATGACGGCGGGCAAGGAAGTCGAATTCCTGATCCAGCGGTTGGCGCAGAAAGCGCGCGCCGCGGGCATTCACTTGATCCTGGCGACGCAGCGGCCGTCGGTCGACGTCATCACCGGCGTCCTCCAGGCTAACCTGCCTCCGCGCCTCAGCTTCTTCGTCACCAGCAAGATCGACAGCCGCACTATCCTGGGCGACCAGGGGGCCGAGCAACTGCTGGGGAAGGGCGACATGCTCTACATGGCGGGCGGCAAGCAATTGACGCGTGTGCATGGTCCCTTCGTCAGCGATGACGAAGTCCGCGCTGTGGCGGATCATTGGCGCGCGCAGGGCAAGCCCGATTATATCTCCGCCGTCACCGAGGAACCGGAAGAAGGCAGCTTCGCGCTGGATGGCGTGGACCTTGGCGACGACAGCCCGGATGCGCAGCTGTACCGCAAGGCATGCCAACTGGTGTTCGAGAACCAGAAGGCCTCGACTAGCTGGCTCCAGCGCCAGCTTCGTGTCGGATACAACAGTGCCGCGCGCCTGATCGAGCGAATGGAGGAAGAAGGCCTGGTCGGCGCGCCCAACCATGTCGGACGCCGTGAAGTGCTGCGCGACGAGGCCGGTAACCCGCTGTAGGACCTTCCCCAGTTCACGGCAGGTTCAATGCACTCGCGTTAACCGTGCCATCATGAAACATGGAGATCCAATCATGAAGCGCATTGCGTTCGCTCTTGCCGCAGCGCCGCTGGCCGTCGCCGCGATATTGCCCGCCACGCCTGTCTTTGCGCAGCAACAGTCCGATCTTGCGAGGGTGAACGCCTATATTCGTGCCGTCACGACGATGACGGCGGATTTCGCGCAGACTGACCGCAACGGGAACGTCCTCACGGGTAAGATCACGCTGAAGCAGCCGGGCAAGATACGCTTCCAGTATCAAAAAGGGGTGCCGTTGCTGATCGTCGGCGATGGCAAGGCGCTCACGATGATCGATTATGAAGTGCGACAGGTGCAGCGCTGGCCAATTGGTAGTTCGCCGCTTGGCGCCTTGCTGGACCCGAACAAGGACTTGTCGAAATTCGGGAAGGTCGTGCAGACGGGCGACCCGACGATCCTGAGCGTCGAAGCGCGCGATCCCAAGCGCCCGGAATTCGGCACCATCACGATGATCTTCAAGCGCAAGCCTGCGTCGCCTGCTGGCCTTGAACTCTATGGCTGGGTGGCGCTGGATTCGCAGAACAACCGGACGACGATCCGATTGACCAATCATCGTTATGGGATGCCGATTGCCGACTCCGCCTTCCGCTGGACCGATCCGCGTCCGCGCGGGCGGTCCGGTGCGTGACGGACGGAGCCGATGATGCGGCAGAAGGATGAAAAAGAATATTCTTACAAAACCCGTTCATCTGCCGCTCATATGATGGGCACTAAATAAAGACCTACGGCACGAGCAGCCCTGGGATTTCCCCCCTGTTACCCCGGCTGCTGTTCTTGTCGCGAAGCGCAGCAAGGCGCAATCGAGACCCCCGTTCCACGCCCCCGGAGCGGGGGTCTTTCTTTGCCTGCCGACGCTCGGCGCTGGCGTCTTGCCCTGGGGCATTTTGAACCCTAGTGGGTTAGCCCATGAGTGAAACCGTCACTATTGCATCCTGGAACATCAATTCCGTTCGCGCCCGTGTCGACATCGTTGAGCGCTTCCTGACGGACGAAGCGCCGGACATCCTGTGCTTGCAGGAAACGAAGGTCGTGAACGACATTTTTCCGGCGGCGCTGTTCCAGCAGCATGGATATGTACATCAGAAACTGAACGGACAGCGCATGCATCACGGCGTCGCGATCGTCAGCAGAATCCCGATCCACGAAGACGACCGGCTTGACTGGCAGGCAAACGGCGAGGCCCGGCATATCGGCGTGCGGCTGGACAATGGAGTCCGGCTGGAAAATGTGTACGTTCCGGCGGGCGGCGACGAGCCGGATCGTACGGTAAATCCCAAATTCGGGCAGAAGATCGACTTTCTGGAACGGATGATCGAGTGGTCCGCCGGTCTTTCGGCCAAGCCGACGATCCTGACGGGCGACTTCAACATTGCGCCGCTGGAATGCGATGTTTGGAGCCATAAGCAGCTGATCAACACCGTCAGCCATACAAAAATCGAGATCGAAATCTTGGCACGGTTGCAGGCGGCGCATGATTGGGTCGACCTTGGCCGCAAATTCTATCCCGCGCCTGAGCGGCTATATACCTGGTGGAGCTATCGCGCGCGGGACTGGGCGGAAAGCGACCGGGGGCGGCGGCTCGACCATATGTGGGTCAGCCCGGATCTGGCGGAAAAGGCAGTCAGCCATCGCGTCGTCGAACCGATTCGGGGCTGGACGCGTCCGTCCGATCACGTGCCGCTGATCACCGAATTTGCCTTTTGATCCGCCAGTGACCGACGCCCGCGCCGCCGCCCGCGCCATTGATGCGCTACGCCGGGGGTGGTCGGTGACCATCCATGCCGATGACGGCGCACTGCGGATCATGGCGATCGAAGCGGCCGACGCAGTGACGCTGGCCGCGTTCGATCCCGAAGATAGCGCCGATATCCTGATTTCGGCTGCGCGCGCCGAGACATTGAAGCTGACCAACCAGCGTGCCGCCGCCGATCCTGAACATCCGGTGCAGATTGCGCGTGTTCCGTGGATAGACCGGGACGTAGCCATGGCAATCGCGGATCCGGTGCGCGATCTGGGCTCGCCGTTGAAGGGGCCGTTCAAGGCACGGGCCTTGTCCGCACCGATTGCGGCGGCATCGGCGTTGCGCCTCGCGCGGCTGGCGGGAATATTGCCCGCGTTCTTTGTTGGCGACGAGGGACCGAGCGAAGTCCTGGTCAGCACGGACGACATCGCGGCCTATGATGATGCCGCTCGCCTGTTGATAGCCACGCGCGCGCGACTCCCGGTCGCGGCGAGCGAAGATGCGGAGATCGTGGCCTTTCGCAGCCCGGAAGAACCACGCGAGCATGTGGCATTGATCGTCGGCAAGCGGGACTCGTCGCCGCCCGTCGTCCGCCTGCATAGCGAATGCCTGACGGGCGATGTGCTGGGGTCGTTGAAGTGCGATTGCGGGCCGCAGCTGCATGAGGCGCTGCATCAGATTGCCAACGCGCCCTGGGGCGTGCTGCTATATTTGCGACAGGAGGGACGCGGCATTGGCCTCGTCAACAAACTGCGCGCCTATGCGCTTCAGGATCAGGGCTTCGATACGGTGGACGCCAATGTGCGGCTGGGTTTTGCGATTGATGCGCGCGATTTTTCCGTGGCGGCGCGCATGCTGGACTTGCTGGGGATCGGCACGGTGCGCTTGCTGACGAACAACCCTGCCAAGGTGGCGGGGCTGGAGGCAGCGGGCGTGACTGTGGCAGAGCGGTTGCCGCTGGCCATCGAATCCAACCCGCATAACGACCGCTATCTGGCGACGAAGCGGGACCGCACCGGGCATCAGCTTTGAACATCATAGAGGTCGATAGCGCATCGCGTCGTTTGCGCTTCGGCGCGCTGGATATAGCTTGCGCGATAGGGAAGGGTGGCGCCTGTGACGCCGCCAACAAGCGCGAAGGCGATGGCTGCACGCCGCTGGGTCAGTGGCCGGTTCGGGGCGTCTTGTTGCGTCGCGACCGGATTGTGCTGACGACGACGCCGGTTGTTCCATGGCGATGGATGCGTTCCGGTAACGGATGGTCGGACGGCGTGGGCGATCCCGAATATAATCGGCCCGTGTCCCTGCCACATTCCTTCTCGGCGGAGAGCCTGCAGCGGGACGACGCGGCTTATGATGTGATTATAGTGCTTGGGCATAATGACGCGCCGCCCATATCGGGGGCTGGCAGTGCCATTTTCTTCCACTGTTGGGTGGAAGGCCGTCCCACCGAAGGCTGCGTCGCCATTGCGAAGCCAAATATGCTCGCGCTGCTGCCGCTGCTGACCTCCGGCACCGTCGTGGACATTCGATAAGCGCTTACGCCACCTGGCGTGTGCGTTCCTCGATCTGCGTAAATTCCGCGCTTGCCGCTTCCAGCAGGCGGCGCTCCAGCGTCTGCAACCGCGCCTTGCTCTCGATCTTTCCACCGAGCAAGTCGGTCACATAGAATGTGTCGATCGCGCGCTCGCCATAGGTCGCGACATGCGCGCTGTGGATCGTCACCTTGGACTGGAACAGCGCGTTTGCGAGTGCGAACAGCAGGGCGGGGCGGTCGCGCGCCGTGGTCTCGATCACGGTGAAACGGTTGGATGCCTTGTTATCGATCAGCACATTCGGGACAATGTTGAATGCCTCCGCACGGGTGCGGGGCAGGGGACGGGCCTCCAGCTTCGTGATCAGCTTGTGGCGATTGGCGAGGGCTTCCTCGATCAGTCGCTTGATCCGGTCGAGTTGATCGGGGTTGTCAAAACGTCCGCCAAAGGGATCCTGCACCAGAAAATTGTCGATCGCCATGCCGTCACGCATCGTATGGATACGCGCGTCGATGATGTTGCCGCCTGCAAGATGGATGGCGCCCGCCACGCGGTAGAAGAGGCCGGGATGATCGGCAGCGTAGACCGTGACCAGCGTGGCGCCACGCTGCGGATACACTTCAGCGGATATGAATAGCGGCGCATCGCCCGCCGCCATCACGTGCAGGACGTTTTGTTGCAGGATATCGTCTGGCTCGGCGATCCAGTAGGACTCCGGAAAGCGCTTCTTCAGTCCGGCGAAGACGCTGTCGGACAGGCCCATCGCCGCCTGCAATGCCTCCTGCTTCGCCTCCACCTTTTCGCGGCGACCATTCTGTTTGTGGCCAAGGCGCAGGACTTCCTCTGCCGCATCATAGAGATCGGTCAAAAGTTGCCGCTTCCAACTGTTCCAGACGCCAGGACCGACCGCGCGGATATCGACGACGGTCAGAATCAGCAACAGCCGAAGCCGCTCGGGACTTTGCACCACGTCCGTGAAGTCCATGATCGTCTTATAGTCCGACAGGTCACGCTTGAACGCGGTTGCCGACATGAGCAAGTGGTAGCGGACCAGCCAAGCTACCGTCTCGGTCTCCGCAGCGGTCAGGCCAAGGCGTGGGCAGAGCGACAAGGCGATTTCGGCACCCAGGACGCTGTGATCGCCGCCGCGTCCCTTGGCGATGTCGTGCATCAGGACGGAGACATATAGCGCGCGCCGCGAGAGCAATTTCTCCATCAGGACGGTACAGAGCGGATGATCGACCTGAATGTCGCCCTTCTCGATCCGGGCAAGCAGGCCGACCGCGCGGATCGTATGCTCGTCCACGGTATAGTGGTGGTACATGTCGAACTGCATCTGCGCCACGACACGGCCAAAATCGGGAATGAAACGGCCAAAGACGCTCGCCTCGTTCATCCAGCGCAGCACGGTCTCCGGGTCGCGCGGCGATGTCAGCACATCGAGGAAGGCGGCGTTGGCCCTTGCATCCTTGCGGATATGGCGGTCGATCAGATGTGCGTCGCGACTGGCGGCGCGGATGGCCGAGGGATGGATGGCAAGGCCGTGGCGATCGGCAACCGCGAAGATTTCCAGCAAGCGTACAGGGTCGGCCTGAAAAAAATCGTCGGAGGGCAAAGCGATCCGACCGCGGTCGAGGACGAAACCGTCGAGTTGTTTGGGTCGGCGAAAGAAACTGGGAATATAGCGGCGTCCACGCTCGGCAAGTCGTTCGTCCAGATGCGCGAGGAACACGGCGGTAAGATCGCCGACTGTTTTTGCATTGAGGAAGTAATAGCGCATGAAACGCTCGACCGCGGATCGACCATTGCGCCCAGAGAAATGGGTGCGTTCGGCAATTTCGACTTGCAGGTCGAAAGTCAGGCGGTCCTCGGCCCGGCCGGTAATCATGTGGAGATGGCAGCGGACGGCCCAGAGAAAATCCTCCGCCTTCTGAAACTGGCGCAATTCCTGACGCGTCAGCAGACCGGCGTCGACCAGTTCGGCCACTGAGCGGACACGGTTTACATATTTGCCGATCCAGAACAGCGTATGCAGATCGCGCAGGCCGCCCTTGCCTTCCTTGACGTTCGGCTCGACCACATAGCGGCTGTCGCCCATGCGTTTGTGGCGCGCATCGCGTTCGTCCAGCTTCTCCGCGACGAAGGTTTTGGCGGTGTCCTTGACCACTTCCTCGTCGAAGCGACGCGAGATTTCTTCGTAGAGGCCACGGTCGCCCCAAATGTAGCGCGCCTCCAGCAATGCCGTGCGGATCGTCAGATCGCTCTTCGCCATGCGGATAGTCTCATCGAGCGACCGGCTGCTGTGGCCGACTTTCAGGCCCAGATCCCAGAGCGAATAGAGCATCGATTCGATGACTTGTTCGGTCCAGCCGGTGGGCTTCAGGGGCGTGATGAAGCCGATATCCACATCGCTATGCGGTGCCATTTCTCCACGGCCATAGCCGCCGACCGCAATCAGCGTAATCCGCTCGGACGCGCTGCGGTCGCCGGCGACTTGCAGATATTGCGTGGTGGCATCGTAGAGAATGCGCAGTATCTGATCGACGAGGAAGGCAAAGGCCGAGACAGTCTCGCGCCCGCGTGTGGGGTGCGTGGCGAGGCGGCGCGCGGCTTCCTCGCGGCCAGCCTCCAGTGCGATGCGCAATTCACCGACGATGGCCGCGCGAACGGCCTGCATGTCGCTGCCATGTTCGGCCGCGAGAATGGCTATCCGGTCGGCAACGAGACGCCGGTCGATGATGGCGCGGCGATTGGGCAGGCTGTCGAACAATGTGGGCATGGCTGCTATGTAGGGATTGTGCGGGGGTGAGGGAACCGCTGATTCATGCCCCGTCCAGCA
>JBPPMC010000240.1:0-28304 GCA_051305835.1 Sphingobium sp. | reverse complement strand
TGTCCGAAGGGCAGCTGCAATATTCGATCTCCACCCTCTACGATCCTTTCTGGGGCCGGGAGTTTGCGGTCGGCATCATGGGCTTTTCCGCCGCTTACTGGCGCGCGCGCCTGGATGTGCTGGGCCATACGGAGGAAGCGGCGGCTCTGGTCGCGGCGAAGAACCGCAAGAATGCGATCGCCAACCCCTATGCGCATGTGACGAAAGAAGTGTCGGTCGACGACGTCCTCAATTCCAAGCCGTTGTGCTGGCCGATCAAGCTGCTCGACGTGCCGCCCATTTCGGATGGCGCCGCCGCGATCGTGCTGTCTTCCGAGAAGATGGCCCATCATTCGACCAGCCGTCCGGCCTGGATCCGGGGCATGGCCTATTGCTGCGAGGCGGACAATGCGCCCGAACGGTCGCTGATGCTGTCGGAGCCGCTGGCGATCGCCAGCCGTCAGGTCTATCGCGCCGCCGGCATCACCAATCCGCGCCGCCAGTTCGACGTGGTGGAGGTTCAGGAGCCCTATAGCTGCTTCGAGCTGAACTATTATGAAAGCCTGGGGTTATGCCCGCCGGGGCAGGCGGCCGAATTGATCGCGTCCGGCGCGACCCAGTTGGATGGCGATATTCCGGTGAACCCGTCGGGCGGCTGCATGGGGGCAAACCCCATCGGCGCGGTCGGCGTCATCCGCCTGATCGAAGCGGCGACGCAGGTCATGGGCAAGAATGAAACCCACCAGATCAAGGACGCCAAGACTGCACTCGTCCAGTCGGGCGGCGGTTGGGCCAATCTGCGCGGTTGCGCCGTTCTGAGCGCATAAGGAGAGACACGATGTTTTCCGCACCGGATAGCTATCCGATCGACCTGCCGACCTTCCACAGCGAGATCAACCTTCCTTACACCCTGACCCCCGGCCGAGCAGCGGGCACCTTCCTTGCGGAAGTCAAGAACCGCCGGATCGTCGCGTCGCGCTTTCCATCCGGCCAAGTTATCGCGCCTGCGCAGGATTTCTCCTCCACCGGCGGCGAAGAGCCTGAAGCCTTTGTAGAAGCGCCACACACCGGCGTGCTCACCGCCTTCACCCGCGTCGACGGCCAGGTCATCGGCTTCATCCGCCTCGACGGATGCGACAATGACTTCCCGCACCATGTTCTCGCGGAACTGGACGACCTGTCCATCGGCCAGCGGGTCGAGGCGGAATGGGACGACAGCGTCGAACAGTCCGTGCTGGCGATCAAGGGCTTCCGTGTCGCGCCTGATGCGCCGGTCGGTTCCGTGAAGCCGCTGGCGACGACGGAAGAACCGCTGGGAGTCATCCCCTATGCGATGAAGCTGGATTATGAACATGCCTATGGCCCTTATTATGGCCGCATGTTCGACGAGATCCGGGTGAATGGCCGCTTCATGGGCGTGCGGTCGCCCGGCAGCGACGTGGCGTTGCTACCCCCGCGCGAGATCGACGATGTCGCCCACACGCGGACGGGCACGTGGAAGGCGTGCGCCGACACCGGGACGATCCGGGGCTGCTCCATCATCAACATGGAAGTCTATGGCCAGACCCGCAAGGTGCCCTATGTCTATGCGGAGATCGTGCTCGACGGCGCGTCGACGCGCATGATCCACGTGATCGAGATCGACAGCCTGGAAGAGGCCAAGGAGAAGATCAAGCCGGGCACCCGCGTCCGCGCGGTGTGGACGCAGGGCGAACGCAAGGGGCGCGTTTCCGACATCGAGCGTTTCGAGGTCATCGACGAGTGACCCACTATCGGATCACTTCCTTGCGGATCGGCGAACTGCATCTGCCGCATGGTGCCGGCATCATGCGTGATCCGATCCATTGCTGGCTGGTGCGTGGCGGCGGGCTTAACATCCTGGTTGATAGCGGGATGGCGGAGGTCGCCACGGTTACAAAGAGACTGAAGGTAAAGGGCGCGCGAGGCGGACATCAGGCCCTGCGCGAGGAACTGGCGAAGGAAGGACTCTCTCCCGAGGACATCCACTATGTCGTCCTGACGCACATGCATTTTGACCATGCCGACAATCTCGACTTGTTTCCCGACGCCTGTGTGGTCGTGCAGCGGGCGGAACTGCTGGCGGCGATCGATCCGGTGCCCTCGCAGCGTATTTATTACTGGCGGTCCACCATCGACAATCTGATGGCGCGCAAGAAGCCCGTCCAGTTGCGGCTGCTTGAGGGGGACATCGACCTGCTTCCCGGCTTCCGCCTCCTTAGCGTCCCTAGCCATACCGAAGGGATGCAGGTGCCGGTCGTGTCCACCGAAAAGGGGCTGGCCGCGATCGCATCGGACCTTGGCGACCATTATCGCTACTGGTTTCCTGACGATCCGCGCGCAACCGATCGACCGCAACGTTCCTTGGCAGGCGCGTTCCTTACCGGGAATATCCGCAGCGAGAGCGAGCGCGTGTGGCAGGCCGCGATGCGGCGCGTGCTGGACAACAGCGACATCGTCATCCCGGCTCATGACTTTCGCATACCTGTCCAGGTTCCAGAGCAGTGGTTCGCCATTCCTGAATCTACCGAGGGCGACATAGCCCATCACCCGTTCGAAACAGAAACGCCCTGAGAGGTGACCATGACGTACCAGACCCTGCTTTACGATGTCAGCGACAGGATCGCGACCATCACGCTCAATCGCCCCGATGCGATGAATGCGACGACGGACGAACTCTATCAGGAACTGCAGGATCTGCTGGGGAAGGTTGCGGCCGATCCCGGCGTCGGTTGCATCATCCTGACGGGCGCAGGGCGGGGCTTCTGTGCCGGCGCGGATCTGAAGGCGCGCAAGGATGACATGACGCCACTCGAGCGGCGCGCGCGGCATCGGTGGATTCTCAAGGACATATTGGAACCGTTGTTCCGCATCGAAAAACCGGTGATCGCGGCGGTGAATGGCGCGGCAGCAGGAGCGGGCTTCAACATCGCCCTCGCCTGCGATTTCATCGTCGCCAGTGAGAATGCCAGTTTCATTCAGGCGTTCGCCCGTGTGGGCCTGGTGCCCGATTTGGGTGGACTCTACCTGCTTGGACGGGTGATTGGCATCAACAAGGCCAAGGAATTGTGCTTCACCGCGCGCAAGGTGTCGGCACAGGAAGCCCATACGCTTGGCATCGTCAACCATGTGGTACCGCATGATCAGTTATTGGCCGAAGCGCGGGCGATCGCCGCTAAGATAACGATGGGTTCTCCCACCGCGATTGGCATGACCAAGACCCTGCTGAACAAGTCGAGCAATTCCACCATCGACCAGATGCTGGAATATGAAAGCTATGCGCAGACGGTCGCCTATCTCACGCCGGAATATGAGGAAGGCGTGGCCGCATTTCGCGAGAAGCGCGCGCCCGATTTTGCAGCCGCTGCTGTTCGAGGCTGAGATGGATTTCACCTACACCCCCGCTGAAACCGAGTTCCGCGCTGACCTGCGGGCATGGCTCGTCAACGCCCTGCCCCAGGGCTGGGGGGAGACGGTGTACGAGCCGGAAGATGAAGACGAGCGGGCGATGTTCCGTCTCGACTGGGAGAAAAAGCTGCATGCGGGCGGCTGGAGCGGGATCAACTGGCCGACCGAATATGGCGGCCGCGGCGCGACCCTCGTCGAGCGAGCTATCTTTGCTGAAGAGATGGCTCGTGCCCAGGCGCCCGAGGGCATCAACATTATCGGCCATAATCTTGCCGGGCCGACGATTCTGCATCACGGGACCGAAGCACAGAAGAAGCGCTTCCTGCCATCCATCATGTCTTCCAAGGAAGTTTGGTGCCAGGGCTTCTCCGAGCCGAATGCAGGGTCCGACCTCGCGTCCGTGCGGACGAGAGCCGAGCGTCGCGGCGACAAGTTCATCGTCAATGGCCAGAAGATCTGGACAAGCTATGCCCAATATTCGCATTGGTGCTTCGCGCTGGTGCGAACTGACCCGGAGGCACCTAAGCACAAGGGGCTAAGTTTCCTGCTCATAGACATGAAGTCTCCGGGCATCTCGATCCGCCCCTTGCGGCAGATTTCGGGAGAATGCGAGTTCAACGAGACGTTCTTCGATGATGTCGAGGTGCCGGCCGAGAATATCGTGGGCGACATCAACGATGGCTGGCGCATTGCGATGACCACGCTGGCCTATGAGCGTGGGCCGGAAGACGGTCTGGCGCGCCAGGTGCGCTTCAAGCAGGAACTCGACAAGCTACTCGAAACACTGGACGGGCAGAAAGGCAGCGGTCGCAGCCTCGACGACCCGGCTACACGTCAGAAATTGGCCCAGTCGATCACGGAAGTGGAGGTCATGCGGCTCAACGCTCTGCGCACGTTCAGCAAATATCTGGACGGCAAGGATCGTGGGCCGGATGCGTCGATCATCAAGCTCTATTGGAGCCACGCCGCACAGCGAATGTACGAGGCTGCGATGGATGCCTTGGGGCCAAGCGCCCCTATTTCCGGGGGCGATCCGCTGTCAGCCGCCGGTGGGCGGTTCCAGCTGAGCTACCTGCAGTCGAAGGCGTTCACGATCTATTCGGGTTCGTCTGAGATTCAGCGCAACATCATCGGCGAGCGCATGCTCGGCTTGCCACGATAAAGGGCCACGGCCATGAATTTCGGCTTTAATGAAGAACAGAAGAGCCTGGGTGACACAATCGCTCAGATGTTGGGTGACTTCGCTGCATTGACCGCGCCGGATCCGGCCGAGGCGCGCGACTCTTCCGTGTGGGGCGCTCTGGCAGAACTGGGGCTTTTTTCGCTGCTGGTGCCGGAGGCCGATGGCGGTGTGGGTTTGTCGCTGGTGGACATCGCTTTAGCGGTCGAGGCGCTGGGAACGGGTCTCGCTCCGCCGTCCGTCATATCGACGCTGATCGCGACGGATCTGATTGCCCGCTTTGGCACGCCCGCCCAGAAGAAAAATTGGCTTCCCCAGATTGCTACCGGAACGGCCCGGATTGCTCTGGCGACCCAGGAAGCGGATGTGGGATACGACCCTGCAGATATAGTCACCGTGGTTGATGGCAACGGGGTGACAGGTCGCAAGATACTGGTGGCTGACGGCGCCGAAGCCGACATGTTTCTCGTACTGGCCCTCGTTGACGGCAAGCCGGGGCTTGTCATCATCGATCATAATGCTGGCGGCGTCGCTCTGCGCCCCCATCAGGATATTGATCCGTCGAGCGGCTATTGCGAGCTCATCCTCGAAGGAGCGCCTTTGGCGGACATTGCTATAATCGGGCACAAGGACGCCGCACAGGCCGTCGCCCGCCTCATGGATGTGGGAGCAACGCTCAATGCAGGCGCGATGATGGGCATCGCCGGCCGTATGCTCGATACCGCAGTTGACTATGCCAAGACTCGCGTGCAGTTCGGGCAGCCAATCGGTGCTTTCCAGTCGATCAAGCATCGCTGCGCCGACATGGCAGTCGCGATCGAGGCCGGACGTTCGGCGGTCTATTACGCGTTCTGGGCAGTTGCCGAAGATACTCCCGACCGGTCCAAGGCCAGTTCGATGGCCAAAGCCTATTGTGGGAATGTTGCGCGTCAGGTCTGTAATGAGACCATCCAGCTCCATGGCGGGATGGGCTTCACGTGGGAGCTCGGTTTGCATCGGTTTCTGCGTCGGAACAAGGTTCTCGAACATGGCTTTGGCAGCCAGACATGGCATTATGAGCGCGTCATCAGCGACACCCTCTCTGCCCGTACCGCTACGACCGAACAGCGTCGGGACGCAGCCTGACAGTTGGCGACCGCAATCGGATCCAAGGTGACGGCGAAGGGAAATGGTGTGACACGGACATGAGCGACCAGCTTGCAAGAGATATCGAACTCCTGGCAGAGCTCTTCAAAGCGGGGGGATGGCAGGAAGTGCGGATTGAAGGTCAAGGCATTAGTCTCCTGCTTTCGAATGATCCCGCGACGGCACCGATAGGTGGGCAGTCAGCGGTGCCCGTATCGTCTGCGCCTCCGGTAAGTGCCGCACCTGCTGCCGCTGCGGCGGCTACATCCCCGGCTGTAGATACCGCGAGCGTTGTTGACCCTGCCTGGAAGGCGGTGACGGCACCCAATCTCGGCACTTTTTATCGCTCACCCAAGCCCGGGGTTCCGGCTTTCGTGGAGGTAGGGCAGCATGTCGAAGCAGACACGGAAGTCTGCCTGATCGAAGTCATGAAGCTTTTCACCTCGGTGAAGGCCGGCGTAGCCGGAACGGTCAAGAGCATCGCGGCAGCCGATGCGGCGCTGGTCGAGGGCGGTCAGGTGCTGCTGTATATTCAACAGGATTGATGAGGCCGGATGCTCGCCAATTGGCGGGCGCGGCTGGGAGTGAATGGCAAATGGCTCATATTGAATTTCTTGACGAAACCATGCGTGACGGCCAGCAGAGCCTGTGGGGTTTGCGCATGCGTGCCGGCATGGCCCTGCCCGTGTCGCCCCTGCTCGATCGGACCGGTTTTACGACGATCGATCTAACCGGGGGCGGCATGCTCGACGTGCTGACTCGCTACTGTCAGGAAAATTACTGGGAAGGTCTGGACCTGCTGGTCAAGTCCATGCCTCAGACGCCGCTTAGGGCCGGCCTGCGGGCCAACGCGAACGTAACCTTCAGCGTCAGTCCGCGTGCCCTGATGGACCTTTGGGTGCGCCGACTGTGCGCACATGGCGTTCGATCCTTCTGGATTTACGACGTCCTCTTCGGATTCGAGAATATGCTTCGGCTCGCCAAGGTAGCCAAAGAGGCCGATGCCAAGGTAGCGGCAGCGATCATGTTTGCACTCTCGCCGGTGCATACCGACGCCTATTATGCAGACAAGGTTCGGACATTGGCGGCCAGTCCGGACGTCGATTCCATCCTGCTCTACGACACTGCCGGCGTATTGGAAAAGGAGCGGCTGCAAACGCTGCTGCCCGGCATCGTCGCGGCGGCGAACGGAAAGCCGATAGAATTCCATGCGAATAACCTGCTTGGCCAGACTGCCAAGGCCTATCTGGACGCGGTCGATCTGGGCGTGTCCGTGCTGCATACCGCCAGCAGGCCAATGGCGAACGGTCCATCCGTACCGGCGACGGAGACGATGGTGCGCAACATCGAGTTGAAGGGGCACAGCCATTCGCTCGACACCAGCCTGTTCCAGCCGGTCGCCGATCATTTCCGCGGCGTCGGAAAGGCAGCAGGCTTCCTGGTCGATCAATATGCCGAGTATGACGTCTTCTCAATTGAGCATCAGATTCCGGGCGGCATGATGGGCACATTCAAGGCACAGCTCGAAATGCACCGGATGATGGATCGTTTGCCGGACGTGCTGGCGGAGGTGGCTGCGGTGCGCAAGGATCTGGGCTATCCCGGCATGGCCACGCCGTTCAGCCAGTTGGTTGGCATTCAGGCAGTTCTCAACATTGTTACCGGCGAGCGCTATGGTACGGTTCCAGACGAGGTCGTGCAATATGCCGCCGGCTTCTACGGCGAAACGGTCGCCCCGGTCGATCCCGACGTGATGGATCGCATCATGGCGAGCGCCCGGGCAAAGGAGGTACTCGACAATCCTCCGGCCGATCCCAGCCTGGAAGACCTCAAGAAGCAATATGAGACGCAGGACGAGGACGAGCTTATCATGCGCGCGACCGTGCCGCAGGCGGACATCGATAAGATGCGTGCTGCAGGACCGGTCCGACGGGACTATCCGCTCCTTTCGTCTCCCGAACTGGAGCAGGTGCGCAAGCTGATGACGGTCGCGACGATGCCGGTGGTGGAAATCCAGTCTGCTGGCCTCAATATCAGCCTTCGTCGAGGGAGCTGAGCGCCCTGCCCAAATTGATCATAGTGACCTGCTAAGGGCTGGAGCATGATATTGAGGCGCCGGCAGGCATATCGGTGATGGAGGCCACCAGAGATAATGGCTTCGATGAGCTTCTCGCCCTGTGCGGCGGATGCTGTTCCTGCGCGATGCGCCCAGCACCCAGAACCGGCGCGACCTCGTCGCTTCCTGCATGCTCTGCCCGTCTCCCGTCGTAACAGTCTCGGGCAGGTCTAAATGCGTCTTGGTCGTCCGTCGGGGAAGGATCATCAGACAAAGGGGAACGACGATCAGCATGATGAAGACTGACAGCGCGAAATATGCGTCGCGCCATCCCCAAAATGACATGGCCTGGACGGCTATTTGAGGCTTCAGTACGGCGCAAAGGCCCGTACCAGATAGACCCAAGCCCAATGCAAGTCCGCGCGCGCGATTGAAGCGCTGTGCCAACAGGCTTGTCCAGCCGACCGCGCCCGCACCCGCGCCGAGCAGAGACATGAGCGCATAGACGGCATAAAGTTGCCACAAGGCTCCGGTCATGATGCCGGCCAGCGCCAGCGAGAACGCCAGACCACACAATCCAGGGAGGATAGTCATCCGCAAACCCAGACGGCGAACCATCCATCCGGCCAAGGGTGCGCACAATACTCCGAGACCAGTGCTGAACAGTATCGCCGTCTGGATCTCTCCGCGCCCCCACCCGAAGACCTTCTCGAAAGGCGCGACGAACACACCAATCGAGTAAACGGGCAGTGTCGTGGGCGCGCAGGTGATCCCAACAGCGGTCAGTGCCACGAGATGCCAGCCCTGCCGCCATTCGGTAGCAGTACTGATCGGCGAGACTGCGTTGGACGCCGCGGCTTGCATCAGAGCGCGGTCAGGCCGCCGTCGATGATATGCTCTGCCCCTGTAATGAAGCTCGCCTCATCGGACGACAGGAAGACCACTAGGTTAGAAACATCTTCAACCTCACCGACCCTTTTGATCGGGACGGATGCACTTGCGATCTTGATCTGTTCGTCGTCCAGGGCTTCGGTCATCATCGGCGTACGGATATAACCAGGGTGGATCGAATTAGCCCGGATATTATGGCCGCCAAATTCGATGGCGACCTGCTTGGTTATGCCGCGCACGGCGAATTTGCTCGCGGCATAGGCAACATTGGGCGTGCCGTAGATCGCCACGATTCCCGATATGGAGGAGATGTTGACGATAGAGCCGCCTCCGGCTTTTATCATGGAGGGTATGACGAATTTTGTCCCCAGAAAGACCGAAGTCTGGTTGATCGCGCAGACCTTCTCGAAATCTTTCTCCGAAAGTTCGGTTACGAGCTTGCCGGGGCCGATGATTCCAGCATTGTTGACGAGGACGCTGACTGGTCCAAAGCGTTCTTCGGCCTGCGCAACAACAGATTCCCAGTCTGCCTCGCACGCTACGTCGTGCGCGACGAAATGGGCGTTGGCGCCCAATTCTTTTGCTAGCGCTTCGCCTGCTTCCTTGTTGATATCCGTTATCACAGCCTGCGCGCCCTCAAGAACGAAGCGTCGGGCGTGTGCCGCACCCATCCCCTGACCAGCTCCCGTGATGATTGCTACCTTGCCTTCGAGTCGACGCATCACACTCTCCTAATTCTTGATTTTCAGTCGGAATATAACCCTTGTTCCTACATTGGCGATAGGATTTTCATGGATTAGCTGAAAAAAAACCGACGAAAATTCTTTTATTGGCGATGGCTTTCAGATAGACTTCTATCAAATAGTTGGAGCGTGGTTCGCCCGCAGTGAGAGGTAGGATATGGAAATCGGAACGATTGAACCTGTAGGTCACGACGTCCCCCGACCGGACAATGTGCCTGCCGACAGGGTGTTCGACTTCGACATCTATCGCGACGTACCCGAAGGTTCTACCCTGCACCACAGTTGGCGCGCCTTGATGGACCAGGTTGCTCATCCGGTGATGTGGACACCCCATAATGGAGGGCATTGGGTGGTGCTGCGCGGCGATATTTCCGACGTAGTCATGTCCGATTCGGAACGCTTTTCCAATCATACCGTTCTGGTGCCCAAGGAGACTGCGGGCGAAGCCTATCGCTTGATCCCCCTGTCGCTCGATCCACCCGCGCATCAGCCGTTCCGCAAGCTACTGAACGACAATCTTGGGCCAAAGCCACTGAAGCCGGTGGAAGCCAAGATCGTCGAACTGACCGTCAGCCTGATCGAAGGGTTCAAGCCGATCGGCCAGTGCGACTTCATGCACGAATTCGCCGAAAAACTGCCGGTTCAGATATTCATGCAGATCGTCGATCTGCCGCTCGAGGATCTGCCCAAGCTCAAGCATCTGGCCGATCAGTTTACCCGTCCGGATGGGTCGCTGACCTACCCTGAGGTGGCGCAACTGTTTCGCGACTATCTGATGCCCGTGATTGCCGAACGCCGCGGCGGCACTGGAGAGGACATGATCAGCCGGATGGTCAACGGCCAGGTGGGCGGTCGTGAACTCACCGATGTGGAGGCCCAGAATATCTGCATGCAGGTGCTGGTCGGCGGCCTGGACACGGTCGTCAACTTGCTCAGCTTTACCCTTTCCTGGCTGGCGCAGGATCACGACCTACGTCGCGCCCTGGTGGCTGATCCCGCGCTGATCGACGATGCGTTGATGGAATTCCTGCGGCGCTTCCCGGTTGTCTCGTCCTCGCGCGAAGTGCGCGATGACATCGAATTCGAGGGCGTTCATCTAAAGTCGGGGGACATGGTTATGGCGCCGACCATCGTTGTTACTTTGGACGACACTAATAATGACGATCCGCTCGATTTTCGGCTCGGTCGCAAGGCGCGCAAGCATTCGACCTTTGGTCGCGGTTCGCACACCTGCCCTGGCGCCCATCTCGCGCGCATGGAAATGAAGATCGTGCTGCGTGAATGGTTGGCGCGTATTCCCGAATTCAGACTGGCCGAAGGCTCGGAATTGCGCTTCACTAATGGCATTGTGGGCAGTGTGAAGCCGTTCATGCTCGAATGGGATGTCTGAGCGTGGAGGCGAAGGGCCGACATCGCGCGTCATAGGGGCGTTCACGCTGCGGACGGATTCCGACGGCGTCTGCGTGGCGACGTTCGATCGCAGGCCGGTCAATGCAGTCTCTTTGTCGGTCTATCAGGATATCTGCGCGATCGTCGATCATGTCGAAGGCAATTCCGCCATTCGCGCGATCGTCCTGACGGCGGCGGACGACGCCCGCGCATGGTGCGGGGGTGCGGACCTGAATGATTTCGTCGGCATCGATGTGGTGGGGCGCAAGGCTCGCTACGACTTCATCAACGCCCAACTGCCACGCTTCTACCGTATGGACCGGCCGGTGATCGCGGCGATCAATGGCCATGCCATAGGCATCGGCATGATCCTGGGCGCCCTGTGCGATATGCGGATCGCCGCAGAGAATGCCTGTTTTGCTTGTCCCGAAATCGATTACGGTTTGGTGGCGGGTGGCGGCGGCCTGTTTGCGCACGTGAACATGCCTGAAGCCAAGGTGCGCGAGATGTTGTTCAGCGGCGCGCGCTTCACGGCCAGGGAACTGGAGTCGACGGGCTTCTTCAACTATGTGCTGCCGCGTGCGGAGGTCTTGCCGCGGGCACTGGCCTTGGCGCGGGGGATCGCAGCCAAGAGCCTGCCATCGATTCGTGCCCGGAAGATCGCGTCGGCCGGCATCGAAGGGCGGGGATGGGAGCAGGCTTATCTGGACGCCCAAGCTCTTTCGGCGCAACTAACGGCAGGCGATGATGGCGCGGAGGGCGTGCGTGCTTTTCTGGACCACCGAGCGCCGTCCTACCGGGATACATGAAGAGCACGCTCTACCGGGATGGCAAAGGCCACCGATTCAATCTTAGAATTCCGATTCAACTACGGATATGATCGACTAGTCCAGCTTACAGGCTCTGCTCTTAAGCCCATGTTCCCGACCATAGATGCTTGGTATTATAGCTTTCATTTCGCCGGTCTAGTGCGACCAATTTCTCCGGGCCGATATCTTTCGCTTGTGCGCGGCAGCGTCATTCTGTAATGTTTTCCGACGTTTTATCGGATAATGAAATCGTCGAGCGAGAGGATTTGGAATGTCCACCGAAGACACAGAGGCAGTGAGCGCTGCTTCGGCGAAACGAGCTCGGTTTACGGGTCAGATGCGGCATGTTCCCGGACCCGTCGCTATTATTGCCGCGCAAGCAGATGGCACTCGCAATGGCTTGGCCGCGACCGCCTGGACGTCCCTCTCCGCTGACCCGCCCATGCTTCTTGTTTGCGTTAACCGATTGGCGAGCGCGCATAAGGTCATTCAACGCGCGGGCGCATTCAGCGTGAATCTGCTTGCTGACGACGAACTCGAAACAGTGGACATATTCTCAGCTCAACGTGGCCTGGATGGGGAAGCGCGATTTCTGGACGGCCAGTGGTCGGCTGGACCGCGAGGGCAACCCATGTTCGAAAACGCGCTTGTTACGTTCGAGTGCGTCGTCGCCGATAGCCACGATTATGGAACACATACGATTTTTATCGGAGAAGTGGACGCGATGGGAGGGACTGGTCAAAGCAGCCCATTCATCTACTTCGATGCCACTTTTGCGGCTTTAATGGCTGCCGCCAACAATATTTGAGAATGCGTCCAATCCTATTTTTCGCATTCGAACTTCAACAGACAGTTGGCGCAAGGGGCGACCGATGATAAACAAGATTTCCGATAACATGCGTGAGGCCGTCAGCGACTTGCACGATGGCGCAGCCATCATGATCAGCGGCTTTGGCGACGCCGGCATGCCGCATCAGCTGGTCGAAGCGGTGATCCAGCATGGTGCCTCAGACCTCACCGTCATCAGCAATAATGCGGGTGCCGGCGAGATCGGCATCGCTGCGCTGATGAAGGCCAACCGTGTTCGAAAAGTAATCTGCTCCTTTCCCCGCCAAGCCGGCGCCCATCATTTTGAATCGCGCTTCCGGGCCGGAGAGGTCGAACTTGAACTGGTGCCGCAAGGCAATCTGGCTGCGCGGATCGAGGCGGCCGGCGCGGGTCTTGGGGCCATATACACCCCCACAGGTTATGGCACGATGCTCGCAGAGGGCAAGGAAACGCGGGAGATCGACGGGCGCAACTATGTGCTGGAATATCCCATTCATGCCGACTTCGCGCTGATCCGGGCCCAAGCGGCTGACCGCTGGGGTAACCTCGTCTATCGCAAGGTCGCGCGCAACTTCGGACCCATCATGGCCATGGCGGCCAAATGCACGATCGCGCAGGTCGCCGAAATTGTGCCCCTTGGCGGGCTCGATCCTGAAGTCATCGTCACGCCGGGCATCTTCGTCCAAAAAATCGTGCTCGATGCCCCTTCCAGCGCAGCGCAAGCTGCGTGACCGGAGATAGTAACATGCAACCGATGAGCCGTACCGAAATGGCCGCCCGGGTCGCCCGGGACATTCCTGAAGGCGCCTATGTCAACCTGGGGATCGGTCTACCGACGAAGGTCGCCGACTATTTGCCGCAGGACAAAGACATATTTCTGCAAAGCGAGAACGGCCTGCTGGGCATGGGACCAGCACCCGCAGAGAACGATATCGACTGGGATCTTATCAATGCGGGGAAGCAGCCCGTGACACTCCTGTCGGGCGGTGCTTATTTCCATCATGGAGACAGTTTCGCGATGATGCGGGGCGGCCACATCGACATCTGCGTGCTGGGCGCGTTCCAGGTGTCGGTGAAGGGCGACCTCGCCAATTGGCATACAGGCGCGCCCGACGCGATCCCGGCTGTGGGCGGGGCCATGGACCTAGCTGTTGGCGCTAAGCAGGTCTTCGTGATGATGGATCTGCTCACGAAAACCGGTGAGAGCAAATTGGTGCCGCAATGCAGCTATCCGCTGACGGGTATCGGCTGTGTTTCGCGTGTTTACAGCGATATTGCAGTGTTCGACGTCGGCTCGGATGGTGCGCGTGTCGTCGAGATGGTGGACGGATTGACGATAGAACGGTTGCGCGAACTGACCGGTCTAGACCTGCAACTGGCGGTATTAGGCAGCTATCGATGAGCATATTGCGCAGTTTCGGTTCTTTCGCACTTGAGGTGCGGGATGATGGTGTCGCGATCGTCACCTTCTCGCGGCCACCGGTCAATGCCGTGTCAATATCGGTCTACGAAGACATCGGCCGTTTCGCCGATCATGTTGCTGGAGACGACACGATCCGGTCTATCGTCATCACCGCGCCCGAAACCGCCCGCGCCTGGTGCGGCGGCGCAGATCTGCATGAGTTCAAGGACATGACGATCGAGAAGCGGAAGGAACGCTATAGCTTCATCAACGAGCAATTGCCACGATTCCACAAGATCGATCGACCGATGATTGCTGCAATCAGGGGCGCGACGATTGGTGTCGGCGTGATGCTGGCGGGCATGTGCGATCTGCGGGTGGCGAGCGAAAGGGCGCGCTTTGCCTGTCCCGAAGTGGATTATGGTCTGGTGGGTGGCAGCGCCGGCCTGTTCGCAATGCTCAAGATGCCCGAGGCCAAGGTGCGCGAGATGGTTTACACCGGCCGTACTTTCACGGCGCGCGAGCTCGAATCAACCGGCTTCTTCAATTATGTGGTGCCGCATGCTGCAGTGCTGCCGCTTGCGCTTGATCTGGCTGGTGAAATCGCGCTCAAGAGCCTGCCAGCCTTGCGGGCACGCAAGCTGGCCTCCTTGATGCAGGAAGGTCCAGAGTGGATGGACGCCTATCTGGAAGCGCAGGAAATGTCGTCGGCGCTGGTCGAAAGGCCGGAGAGCGGTGCTGCCGTTCTCGCGGCCCTGGAGCGGAGCAAGCTGCGCAAACAACGCTGATCAGCCTTTAGTAGCCGCCATCATTCCGGCCAGTCGTTGGCTGACAATCTCTTCCGCCTCGGCCATGATCCGCGTGATCAGCTCGGCGCAACTGGGCACATCATGGATCAGCCCCTGCGCCATGCTCGCCCAGTAGATGCCGGAGTCCAGATCGCCCGAAACCAGCAGTTCCTTGCCGCGCTGGCCGCTGACCAGCTCGGCGACATCAGCGAAGGTGGCGCCGGGTCGCTCTATCCGGCGTAGGGCTTCCTG
Organism: Sphingobium sp.; assembly: GCA_051305835.1. Taxonomy (GTDB): domain Bacteria; phylum Pseudomonadota; class Alphaproteobacteria; order Sphingomonadales; family Sphingomonadaceae; genus Sphingobium. The sequence goes on along the minus strand of JBPPMC010000240.1, from coordinate 13,436 downwards.
AGCAACGCTATTGCGGCCAACGCGCGCGCTGTTACGGAAAGGGCGAAACAGCAGCGTCGTGCCTCGTTCGTCACTATCGATATAGGCTTGTTTGACGCGATCATGGATCGGTGCCTCCAGTGTAGCGCAAAAGCGCGTGCCCATATTGACGCCATCCGCGCCCAGGGCCAGCGCTGCGACCAGCCCGCGACCGTCCGCGATGCCGCCGCTTGCAATTACTGGGATGGAAATCTGATCGACCGCCGCCGGGATCAGCACCAGGCCTGGCACATCGTCTTCACCCGGATGCCCGGCACATTCGAAGCCGTCGATCGAAATGGCATGGACGCCATAGCGCTCCGACGACACTGCGTGACGCACAGACGTACATTTATGGATGACGAGGATGCTCTTTGCAAAGAGCATATCCCATACCTCGCGAACCGCCGGCGTGCCGGCAGTTTCGACGACGGCGATTCCCGCCTGCGCGATCACGTCGACGATAGCGGCATAATCAGGCGGCCGCATCGTCGGAAATACCGAGATATTTACCCCGAAGGGCGCGCTTGTCAGCGCTTTGCAGCGCGCGATCTCGTCCGCCAAAGCGTCAGCGGTCGGGAACGTCAGCGCGGTGATGAGGCCCAGCCCGCCAGCGTTCGAAACCGCAGCTGCAAGCTGGGCGTAGCCGACATTTTGCATGCCCCCCTGAATGATGGGGTGACGAATGCTGCAGAGGTCGGTGAGGCGCGTGCGAAAGGGCATTAAAGGTCCGTGCTTATGCCCAGCTTCGCGAACAGCCCGGCGTCCGCGTCCGATCCGTTATTGCCCGTGGTCAGCAGCCGGTCGCCGGTAAATATCGAATTGGCGCCGGCCATGAAACAAAGTGCCTGCATGCTCTCGCTCATGCTTTCCCGACCGGCGGACAGCCGTACCATGCTCTGGGGCATCAGAATACGGGCGACCGCGACCGTCCGCACAAATTCGATCTCGTCGATCTTGGCCATCGGCGTGCCGGCCAACATATCGCCAAGCGGTGTGCCCGCGATCGGCACCAGCGCATTAAGTGGCACGCTCTCGGGCGCCGTTGGCAGGCTCAACAGCGCATGCAAGAAGCCGATCCGGTCGGCCCGGCTCTCTCCCATACCCAATATGCCACCACAACAAACGGACATGCCGGCGGCTCTGACGCGATCCAGTGTGTCAAGACGATCCTGGAACGTTCGGGTGGTGATGACGCTGCCGTAATTTTCCGGACTCGTGTCGATATTATGGTTGTAGTAGTCTAGCCCGGCGTCGGCCAGTCGCTCCGCCTGATCATCGGTCAGCATGCCCAGTGTCATGCAGGTTTCCAGACCCAACGCCTTCACACGACGGACCATGTCAAGGAGAGCCGGCATGTCCCTTTCTTTGGGCTCGCGCCACGCCGCGCCCATGCAAAAACGCCCCGATCCGCCGTCCTTGGCTGCCTGAGCTGAGGCCACGACGGCATCTGCGGCCATCAGCTTTTCCGCTTTGAGCCCGCTCTTGTGATGTGCAGACTGGCTGCAATAGCCGCAATCTTCGACACATCCACCAGTCTTGATCGACAATAGTGTCGACAGTTGCACGGCGTTGCGCGGATGATGGCGCACATGCACGGCGTGCGCCCGCGCGACCAAGTCGAGAAAAGGCATGTCGAACAATGCGGTGATCGCATCTTTGTCGTGGGCGCCAGCCACCCATTCGGTCCGTTCAGCCAGTGCCGTCATATCGTTCATTTGCCCCTCCACACTGGCGATCGCTTCTCGAAGAAGGACGCAATGCCTTCTTTCTTGTCGGCGGAACCGCACAGCGCGGAAAAGCCCTGTCGTTCCAGCAGGAGATGGGCGGCCTGCGTTGTTTCCAGACTGGCGCGAACCAGAGCCTTGCCCTGCTGCATCGCCAAGGGCGCGCGTGCAGCAATACGCCCGGCCAGTTCAAGCGCGGCAGACAGCGCGCTACCGTCGTCCACGACATTGTTCACAAGGCCGCTCGCCTGTGCTTCGTCTGCTGTCATCGGTTCGCCAAGCAGAACCAACTTCATCGCGCGAACACGACCGACCAAGCGCGGCAGCGTCGCCGTCCCGCCGGCGCCCGGAACGATGCCAAGATTTGTTTCCGGTTGGCCGAATTTGGCACTGCGCCCGGCAACGACAAGGTCGCAGCACATGACCAATTCATTCCCCGCACCAAGCGACCAGCCCTCTACCGCCGCGACGACTGGTTTGGGAAAGGCGCGAATGCGTGCCCATATCGAGGGACGCACATCGATGAGGGCGCCGCCGACATCTTTTGAAGCGATCTCGTTGATATCGGCCCCGGCTGCAAAAAACTTGTCTGCTCCGGTTAAAACGACGGCTCGAACGGCTTTATCGCCAATCGCTGCATCCAGCGCATCAGCGACTGCCCCAAGCAGATCGGTGGCGAGCGCATTGCGCTTTTCGGGCCGGTTGAGGCGCAAAAGCAGGACGCCATCCGCGCTGGCTTCAACATGGAGTATGTCATCCGAACCGGTCATGCAAATTTCCTGAGATAGGGGGATGGGCGATACATGGTTTCACCAGTCTCATCGGCTATAGCGTCGAGCACGGCGACGAGGCGTCCTCGATCGAAGCCATCGGCCCAGGCAAAAGGCCCGAAAGGATAATTGGCACCATAGCGCAGCGCTGCATCGATCCCGCTCTCGTCCGATACCTGCTCCAGCACGGCATCGGCGGCTGCATTTGCAAGTTGCGCAAGGGTTCGGCACACGATCAGTCCGGGCCTGTCCGCTATCTGCCGACCGCTTCTGGACCACGCAGTAAGCACTTCTGCCAAGACCGCCGCTGCGGCGGCGCTACTGCCTGAGAAGGCGACATCCTTACCATCGTCAGCGGGAAACCAGTCGTACAGGGCAACCGGCTTGCCGTGAACGGCTGCCTCGGCATGAGCCGAGCGTCCGCGTGTCATCCCCAGCAGAACGCCCGCGCATTCGATGAACGTCCCCGGCGCAGCGGCCTTCAGGGCGTCAGCAGCCCGCGCGCGATCCGGAAGGACCACGTCATTGTCGGCAGCCGCTGGCACAGGCTTCAGAGCATCGTCATCGTAGCAATAGATACCACGCCCTGTCTTTCGGCCCAGCCAACCGGCATCAACCAGCGCTGCCTGCTTCAACTGTGGTACGAAGCGCGTCCGTCCGAAATAGGAGTCATAGACTGACCGCCCGACCGCGTAATTAACGTCCTGTCCGATGAGGTCGGTCAGTTCCAATGGCCCCATGCGGAAACCCACCGCACGAAAAAGGGCGTCGATCGTCGCAGGCTCCGCCGCCGCCTCATTCAGCGCTGTAAAGGCCTCCGCATAGAAGGGCCGCGCCACACGGTTGACGATGAAGCCGGGGACATCGGTGACGGGGATGGCGACCTTTCCCCAGCTTTGCGCCGTCTGCCGTACCGCCTCAGCAACGGATTGCGACGTCGCAGGTCCAGCCACAACCTCGACCAGTTTCATGACTGTTGCGGGGTTGAAGAAGTGCATGCCAACAAAGCGCTCGGGCGTCTTGAGCGAGCGGGCGAGGCGTGCAATCGGCAGTGAGGACGTGTTGCTCGCTAGGATGGCGTCGTGACCGACGGTGGATTCCAGCTGTTCGAACAGCTTCCCCTTGATATCGGCATCCTCGACGATAGCCTCGATCACCAGTTCGGCATCGGCCAATTGCTGAAGATCGCACGTCCATCGCATGCGTCCACGAATGTCCGCCGCAGCCTCGGCGGTCATTTTTCCTTTGGCGACCAGTCCGTCAATCGAGGCCAGGATGCGCTTTTCGCTCCCCGCAATCGCGTTGGGCTGAATGTCGAACACGATCACCTGTGCGCCCGACTGCGCCGCTACCTGGGCGATGCCGGAACCCATAGCCCCGGCACCGCATACGGCAATCCTGTTCAGTTCCTGTCCCATCAGGCGGCCTGCGCAATGCCGAGGATCCGCATGCCATATTCGATCAGCGCACCGACTTCTGCCGAGTGGCTGGTGATACGACCGGCGACGGGCGCGGGGATGACCTCCTCCACTTCCAGAACTCTTATGGTGGCAACAGGATCGCCCGCTTGGAGGTCTGTACCAATGGGCAGAGCATGGACCAACGTGGCGACATGCTGTGCCGTTACGCTTGTTACCGGGGCGTTTGCGGGGACCACGGGCAATTCCGGTTCGGCGGCTGCCGTCCCAACGCGCATCGGATTGAATCCTCCGTCCGCGCGGGCGATGAATATCTCGGTCTCGCCTGAAACGACGTGAAGCTCCTGCCAGCCGCTCGACATGAGAGTGTCCAGCAGTGCGCGAGCGTCGGCAATGGCACGATCCATGGCATTGTCGCTCATCATGCGGCCCTCTTCGCGCGCTCGGGCAAAAGCACCTGCTCCAGCCAACGCGTATGGATGCGATTATCAATGAAATCAGGGTGTGCCACGATCTCGCGATGCAGATCGATGGTGGTCGGTACACCTTCGACGACGAAAGCATCGAGAGCCGCCGACAAGCGTGCGATCGCCTCGGCACGATCGGAACCATGAACGATCAGCTTGCCGACCATGCTGTCGTAGAAGGGCGGTATCATCGCCCCCCGCGTCATATGCGAATCCAGCCTTATTCCGTCGCCTTCCGGGGGTTGCCAGCGGGTGATCCGGCCCGGGCTCGGCAGGAAGTCGCGGGAAACGTCTTCCGCATTGATCCGGCATTCGATCGCGTGACCGTTCAGCTTGATCTGGTCTTGCGATACCGACAGGCCAGATCCGCCTGCGATACGGATCTGTTCCTGCACTAGATCGAAGCCGGAAATCATTTCGCTGACCGGGTGCTCGACCTGGATGCGGGCGTTCACCTCGATGAAGTAGAATTCCTGGCGCTTCACGTCGAACAGAAACTCGCATGTCCCGGCATTGCGATAGTTGACGCTGGCCGCCAGCGCGACCGCGGACTCATGCAGCTGCTTGCGCAGATGTTCAGGCATCGCCGCGCAGGGCGCCTCCTCGACCAGCTTTTGATAGCGGCGCTGGACCGAACAGTCGCGTTCCCCGAAATGCAAGACATTGCCCTTGCCGTCGCCCATTAACTGAACTTCGACGTGCCGTGCCTCGGGCACGAACCGTTCCATGAAAAGCGTACCGTCGCCAAAGGCCGCGACCGCTTCTGCCGATGCGCGGTGGAAGCCCGCTTCCGCTTCGTCGGCATTATTGGCGATGACCATGCCCCGGCCCCCGCCGCCGGCTGATGCCTTGAGTAGGACGGGATAGCCGATCCTGTCACCCTCGCGCCTTGCATCGGCCGCAGTTGCCACACGGTCGCTGCCCGGCACGAGCGGCACGCCCGCAGCACCCGCCATTGCTCGCGCGCGCAACTTGTCACCAAGTGCATCAATGACATCGGGCTCCGGACCCACGAAAGCGATGCCGTGGGTCTGACAAAGTGTCGGCAATATCGCGCGCTCGGACAGGAAGCCATAGCCAGGGTGTAGGCCGTCGCATCCGCTTTCCTTCGCCGCATGCACGATCAGGCGCGGGTCGAGATAGGATTTCGCGGACGAAGCCGGTCCAATGACGACTTTCCGGTCGGCAAGCCGTGCCGCGGCGCTGTCGCGATCCGGGTCGGATACTGCCAACACGGTTTCGATATTGAGCGCTTGTGCCGCGCGTACGATCCGCAAGGCGATTTCGCCCCGGTTGGCAATGAACAGTCGCTTGATCGCCATTAAATCCTCACCAGCGCAAACAGGGGTTGTCCCGCTTCGACCATTGCTCCGTCGACCGCGAGCACGGCGTGAACCTTGCCGCCCGCGCCAGAACGAACCGCGGTGAAAAGCTTCATCACTTCGATCAGGCACACTTCGTCCCCGACAGAAATGGTTGAACCAACTTCGATATAATTGGCCGCGCCGGGCTTGGGCGCGCGATAGAAGGTTCCCAAGTTGGGTGCCCGAACGATGATAGCATCGGCGGGCAAAACATCCGGACCGGAGGGTGCAGGAGGCGCAGGTTGCGCTACCGGTGCAGGCATATTGCGTGCAGGAGATGCCGCCACGCGCGGCACGGCCGCGACAGCCGGACCAGCGACCGATCGACTCCCGGCGGGATCACTCGAAAGATAGACTTCGAAATTGCCGTTACGAACATGAAGTTCCCGGACGCCTGACCGGGAAAACTCCTCCATGAGAGTTTGCAGAGCTGAGGAGAAAACAGGTGCGGTCATTTTGTCAACCAAGAATGGCGCGATGACAGATCATGTCATCGCGCCCAGTTGGGAGAGTCAATATTTGTACGAAAGAGACAACCCGTACACCGTCGGCTTGCCGCGATAGCGGATGAGCGTGTCGAGGTAGGTGGAAATGGCCGTCACATATGATTTGTTGGTGATGTTCCTGCCGAACACGGTAGCGCGCCACCGGCCGTCAGAGCTGCTCACGCCAGCACGAACGTCGAGCAGGGCATAGCCATCGATGAAGAAGTCGTCGGCCGGAAGGTTGGCATTGTGGAAGGTGGTGTTCTGCTTGCTTTGATATGTCAGCCCGCCACCCAGGAACGCTTCGACCGTGTCGGACACTGGCACGCTGTATTGTGCATCGATATTGGCGCTGAACTTGGGCGTGTAGGGCAGTTCGGAGCCTTTGAAGTTGCCGGAATAGCCAGCTGCGTTGTAGATCGCAAAACCATCCGGCGTAGCCGAATAGTCGGACTTGACCTTGCCTTTGAGATACGTGGCGCCCGCGCTGATACGAAGCCCGTCCGCCGGCCTTACGACGAGTTCACCCTCCAGGCCAAAAACATAGGATTTTGGCACGTTCAGCATTTTTTCAAGGAGGCCGAAGACGGTGTCCTGAACCCGACCGCGAACCTGCTTGTCGGAATAAGCGTAATAGAAGACGGCGCCGTTGAACTGCAGCGCATTGCCGGCGAGCGGCGCCTTGAACCCGCCCTCATAGGCAATCACCTTTTCCTGCATGGCCGGGCTATACTGGTTTGCGCGCGACGCACCAATGGCCGAGAATATACCTGCCTTATAGCCTTGGCTCACGGTTGCATAAATGAGAGCGCCGCCGTCGAACTTGTAGTTCGCACCGATACGGAAAGAGACATTGTCCTCGGTCAAGCTTTGGCTGACAGGTGTCAGCGTCGATTGCGCCGTACCCGTCAGCAAGTCGCCCGTCGTGGGGAAACACTGCCCTGCGCCGATCGTGATGGGGACACTATTAAGCGCGCTTCCAAACAGGACAGCGGCCCCCGTGCCCGTCGGATCACTATAGCAATATGTCGCTTCCTGCTTGTTCTTGGTATAGCGGATGCCGCCCTGAACGGTCAGTTGCGGTGTCAGCTTATATTCGCCATTGGCGAAGACACCATAGCTGCGCATCCGCGAGTCGAACTCGTTTTGCGTGATCGAAATCAGGTCCGCATTGGCCGAATAGTCTCCCAAGAGGAAGAAATTATCCTGCGATGTGCGCAGATTGTCATAACTGGCGCCGATGATTCCGTTGAAGTTGTCGGTATCCAGCGCCAGTCGCAATTCCTGGTTGAATGAGCGTACATTTCCGGACAATGGCACATCAGCAACCTGTGCGGTCGTCCCATCAAGATCCTGATTATAACTCAGCTTTTGCTTCGCCAGAGCCGCGACATAGGTCAGCTTCAGCGTGTCGCTAAGGTCAAGATCGGCGCGGCCGGCAAACTGATAATAGCTGTTGTCGGACCTTCCCAGGAAGCCTTGCGTCCATTCGGCATCGCGCGCCCTGCTGCTGAGAGGCGTACCCAGCAGTGCTGCGGCGCCTGCAGCCTTTGCAGGATCAGCACCGTTCAGTCGGCCAACAACAACCGACTGGCGGCCGATGAACGATGCATCATAGCCCGCCGAGGTTGGCGAGGTGATGTCGGCATATCGCTGGGCATCCACCTGAGCATAAGGGTTTCCAGATGCAGCAGCCGAGGCCTGATCCGGGTAAAGATTGAGGGTCGTGCCCGCATATTGCGGCGCAAGCGGATCAGAGCGGTCGCGTGACCCAGTCGCCATCAGTTCGATCTTGAGGCTCTCGGTCGGCTCAATGTCGAGCGTGAACCGTCCCATGAACTTGCGTTGATCGCCATTCTCATCGTTCGGCCGCGAAAGGCTGCGCTGCCAAGCGCCTCCCGAGACACCCTTCACCGCAAGGCGAGCCGCAAGACCTTCCGTAAGGGGGCCGCTCACGAAGCCCGAAAGCTCGGCGCGATTAAACCGTTCATAGGATGCGTCGAAGCCTGCAGAGAAGTCCTTCGTCGGCTTACCGACGATGTAGTTAATGGCGCCACCTGTTGAACTCTGACCGAACAGGGTGCCCTGCGGGCCTTTGAGAACTTCCACGCGTTCGATGTCGAGATCGAGTGCATCAGACATGACCGGCACATTGCGCGGTATTTGGTCCGTATAGACCGACACGGAAGGCGCAGCGCCGAAAGTAGCATCATAAAGACCAATGCCGCGAAGTGTGAAAACCGGTGTCGAATAGATGGATTGCGTGAAGGTGAAACCGGCAACCAGCTTCGCCAGATCTGCTGGCCCTGATATGCCCCGGTTGGAGAGTTCTTCCGTTGACGCTGCCGTTATGGTCAAACCGACGCTGTTGAGCGACTGCTCTCGCTTGTTGGCCGTCACAATGATGTCGGCGTTCGCATCATTGCTGCGCGCTTGCGCGGGTGCTGGTGCAGTCGGCGCGGTCTGGGCCAGCGCAGGAAATGCGCTTACAAGTGCCAGTATAGACGCCTGTGCTTTGAAGATTTTACCGTTCATGAGATCCTCACCTCCCGTTATGATTATGCAGAACTATTTTTCGCGTTCGGCTCTGCGGGCCTAGGCGCTTGTGAATTCGTCAGCCGGCGATCATGCCGCCGTCCACCACATGCTCGGCACCGGATACGAAGCTGGCTTCATCCGACGCGAGAAAGAGAACGACCCTGGATACTTCTTCCGGCTGTGCCATCCGACCCAGTGGAATTGCATCGGCGGCGCCGCCGCCATCGGCGTCCGTCGCAGCCACCATCATTGGCGTAAGGATGTAACCGGGATGGACCGAATTCACGCGAATACCGTCTTTTCCGTGCTGCGCCGCGATGAGCTTGCTCATGCCCCGCACCGCCCATTTACTAGCGCAATAAGCGGCATTGGATGATTCCCGCGTACCCAGCATGCCGGCGATCGACGAGATGTTGACGATCGATCCGCCGCCAGCCGCGATCATAGAGGGCAGGACCGCCTTCATACCTAGAAAAACGCCCAATTGGTTGATCGCGCAGACTTTAAGAAAATCTGCTTCGCTGAAGTCGAGCAAGCCTTGGACGGGGCCGATCACACCGGCATTATTCACCAGCACGGTGATCCTAGCGAACCGGGCTTCGCCTAACGCCACTACATTTGCCCAGTCCGCCGCGCTCGCGACGTCGTGAGTGATGAACATGGCCTTCCCGCCCAGCTTGCAGGCCAGTGCTTCGCCCTTGGACTGATTGACATCCGTCAGGATGACGGATGCCCCTTCGCGGATAAACAGACGAGCATGAGCTTCACCCATGCCCTGTGCAGCACCCGTAATAAGGGCGACCTTACCAGACAGCCGGCACATGATTCAGGCTGCCACGCTTTGCGATACTTTCCCGATCTTGGGCGCGACTTCTTTGACCAGCAGTTCCATTGACCGCTCCCAGGCTTCCGGAGCATCGATATAGTCATGGCTGTAAATCAGCAGCGTCCCAAACGGCCCGCCCAGTTCTCCACACCAAGCGTCCAGCTTCTGCCGAACCGTCTCGGGCGATCCGGTGATCCAGACATGCTCAGCCAGATATTCGGCATCGACATCAGCGGGATCCATCGATGCATCGTGGAGGAGCCCGGGAAGGACGCCGAAACGCTCGTAGGTGGGCTTGATATATTCTTTCCAAGCCAGGCCAATGCCACCTTCGATCGCAAGCTTGCGAGCTTCCTCGTCTGTATCGGCGACGATCACGTCGCGCACCACGCGGTGCATCGAGCGGTCGGACTCACGACCTGCCTCCTGCATCTTGTCTCGATAGGTCTCAAAATGGCTACGAAGGAATTCATTGCCGGCATAGACTGACGCAGGAATGAAGCCATGCGTGCCGGCAAAGGCGATCGACGGTGACGGCGCACTGAGACCGGTCATCGCCATCTGCATCTTGCCACCCCAGGGGCGGACGTCGCGTAGCGGTTTCTTGGGATTATTTTCCGGGAAGCCCGCGTTCCAGAACTCGCCTTCGAGCTGGAACGGCTCGGCTTTCCAGACCTTTTCCATGATGTCGATGGCTTCGAGCATCATTGCGTGATTCTTGGACATATCGGTGATACCACGTAGTGCGGCATCGGTGGGATAGGCGCCGGTTGCCACACCCAACATGTAGCGGCCTTCAAGCACTTGGCTCAGCCAAGCCGTCTGGACGGCTAGCGTCGCAGGGTGATGGTAGGGCAGCAAGTGGGCGAGAGGGCCAAACTTGATGTTCTGCGTTTGCGCTGCGGCAGCCGCGATCACCAGTTCCGGGCTGGGAATGCCCTCCCAGTTCAATGTACCGTGTTCACCGATCCAATATTCGCTAAAGCCGATCTTGTCAGCATGAACCGCTTGCCGCACCGCCCATTCGAACACCTGCTTGGGCGTCCGCTCTGGGCGCAAAAAAGGCGTCTGAAACATCCCAATCTGCATTTTCACTCTCCTGTGATCCACATGTCAGTTCAGCGAACAATCACCCGTGGTCTTTCCATTCTACCAATAGGCCATCGTCATCGAAGCGCATCACGCTGCAAAATTTGAAGCGGAATGCTTCGCCCGCGGCGCCAAAACCTGGCAGGTCGATGGCTGCTGTACCGGCATACCAAGCCTCGCGAACGACGATATTCCCAGCGACAGTAACGCGTTCGGCAGGTTCGAACCGGCGGTCGGGAGCATAAGTCGTAGCGAATCCGCGCAACACCTCGATAAGCGCTTGGCGGCTGGTCAGCACGAAGTCGCGATTATAGTGGGCGAAATCAAGCTCTGGCACGATCAATGCTGCAAGGGCATCAAAGTCTTTGTCGTTATAGGCCTGGATCAGGCGCTCCGAAGTGGCGGCATGGTCAACCATGCACAGAACCCCACTCGTCGCGCGCTTCCGCGGGCATGCCTGCGATGTCGGACATTATTTCGTAAATGCGGCAAGTATACGCCATCGCACTCTCCCGAGCCATGCGTCGCATTCGTCCCGCGACCGTCGTTTCTTGTGAGGTTGAGCTACTCGCTGCCTGCTCACTCGTCAATATTTATTCGATGTTTTGTCGGAAAAATATTTGAAGAAAGTCACGATTAAGCCAAATTTCCTCAATTTTTTCGCGATCACCGCCCCGATGGGCCGCCAAAAATCGATGCTTGGTCGCTCGGTGCGCCGCTGCTAAACAACTTGTCCTGCATCGGTTGGCGTTGCAGCATGCTGTTTTGCATCCGAAAGTGAATTGTGCCCGTGAAGAGCAAAATAAAAGTTTCGTCGGATTTGACGCAGGAGGTCGGCGTCGAAGCGTTGATTTCGCCTGGCGTTGGCGTGCCTACCGCATGGGACGCATTGCTCGATCAGATTTCACACCGGCCGAAGCGGGTTACAGAAAGAAAACAGGACCGCAGTAAGCGCACCGAGCAGCAGATCATGGGCGCCGCGCTGCGTGTGTTCGCTCGCGATGGCATATCGCGGGTCCGCATAGCTGACATCGCGGCGGAAGCCGGCATCTCGACTTCTACGCTCTACGAATATTACAAGAGCAAGGAAGATTTGGCCTACGATGTACCGCTTTCCCACCTCGCCGAGTTTTTCGAAAGCTATCGAGTCGCTGTAGCCGACAAGGTCACGGCCAGAGAAAAGATCATGCTCTATCTGTCGATGTCCGCAGATTACGCACGGGAACATGCTGAGTGGGCGCGCATCCTTTATCTAGAGATTTGGCCCAGCGTCTTCGTTAATGAGACGGAGCTGCGCCACAGCATGAACGACTTTTCGCGCGTGATCGTGTTCCTGGTACGACAAGCGATGGACGAGGGCAGCATGTCGCCCGATCGTGATGCGTATGAGACGGCCGCCATGCTGGTAGGCAGCGTCAACCAGGTCATCATTACATGGCTTTTGTATCGCCGGCCGCGTAACCTCACAAGGGCAGGCACCGAGATGGCAGAGCGCTTGCTCTCTATGCTTGAGATTGAAGCACGTGCCAGGGTGTAGCAGACCAACGCAGCGGATGAAGGGGACTGTGCTGGTTCTCACGGAAGCGCATGCGCATTCTTCGAGTCCTGCCTCCGGCATGCCGGCTGTGTGAGGCGGCAAGTTCGACGGCGGTCAGGGATTGTCGATCTCCACTGCTTTGAGCAGCTCAATCAATTTTACTCTATCCTTCTCGCCTATTGCTGCATCAAATTCATCAAGGACGCCCTTCGTAAACAGGCGTTCGTTCAATGTCATTCCAGCATAATTAGGCTTTGTCATGCCGCGCACTTAGCGAGCCTTTGCAACATCCGCTATCTGGCTTCGCTTTGGCAGCATTGAATAGCCACAAATGGTCGATTCTGCACAGTCCGCTCTCGCGGGCTGACGGAAAACAGGTCAGTCCGTCTGAAACTCAGCGGCATGTCGTGTGGCGGAGAGCCGAAGAGCTCCGGGCTCTGTGGATGCTGGTTTTTCGACGTGGAAGGCTTGGAGACGGTCTGGATCGGCCATATCGGGACGTATGATGCGCTGTGACGTCGAGAACGGTGAAGTGCGCGCCCATTTCAGACCAGCACGGCGCGCAGTAGAGCCGGAACACCGAGGGTGTTGATGATCCTGCGCAGATTGTAGGCGAGCGTCGTCAGGCTGAACTCGGCATTGACGTTGGCTAGGCCCCGCATGAGGAATGCGCCCTGATTCATCCACTGTTTAATCGTGCCTATTCTCCCCCCGCCGACAACGTCATCATCGTTGTCCGTCGTCAGAACATTTGGCACAAGTCGCGGCGTAAATTAGCGGAGTGCGGGCCTCGTCTGGGGGTTGATGTTAGGCGGCAAGCTTGCGGTGTTGCAAGCGCCGATATTCGATGGTCTGTCGCTTGATCCTTTCACGCTGTTTGATGATGGCGGGAGCCCTGCCGAAGCAGGCATCGGCGGGCGTCACGTTGTTCAGGCTCTTGTGGTAACGCTGGTTGTTGTAGTGCTCGACGAAGGCCTCGATCTGGGCCTCAAGGTCACCGGGCAGGAAATAGTTTTCCAGCAGGATGCGGTTCTTCAGGGTCTGGTGCCAGCGTTCGATCTTGCCCTGGGTCTGGGGGTGCATCGGAGCGCCGCGCACGTGGCTCATCTTCTGGGCCTCGATGTATTCTGCCAGTTCGCCCGCGATGTAGCTGGGGCCGTTATCGCTGAGCAGCCTGGGCTTGTGCAGCACCGTGGC
>JBPPMC010000239.1:0-6079 GCA_051305835.1 Sphingobium sp. | reverse complement strand
ACTGCATGTGGACCCCTCCTGCTGTCTGAACGCCAGTCTAGGAGATTTCGTGCGGACGTGCCACCCCTGCGGCGAAGCGCACATCAGGCTTCGCCGAACACCCGCCGGAAGATCGTGTCGACATGCTTGAAGTGGTAGTTGAGGTTGAATTTGTCCTCGATTTCCTGCGCGGAAAGTGCCGCCGCAACGTCCGGGTCGGCCTTCAGCAATTCGAGCAGCGAAAGCGCGCCGTCGGATTCCCATACCTTCATCGCGTTGCGCTGAACCATGCGGTAGCTGTCCTCGCGGCTGACGCCTGCCTGCGTGAGGGCCAGAAGAACGCGCTGCGAGTGGACGAGGCCGCCCATCTTGTCGAGGTTCTTCATCATGCGCGCGGGATAGACGAGCAGCTTGTCGATGACGCCAGTGAGGCGCGCGAGCGCGAAGTCCAGCGTGATCGTGGCGTCCGGGGCAATGTAGCGCTCCACCGATGAGTGGCTGATGTCGCGTTCGTGCCAGAGCGCGACATTCTCCATCGCCGGCAGCGCATAGGCGCGGACCATGCGGGCGAGGCCGGTCAGGTTCTCGGTCAGCACGGGGTTACGCTTGTGCGGCATGGCCGAAGAGCCTTTCTGGCCCGGCGAGAAATATTCCTCCGCTTCGAGGACTTCGGTGCGCTGCAGATGGCGCACTTCGACCGACAGGCGCTCGATGGAGGAGGCGACGACGCCCAGCGTTGCGAAGAACATGGCGTGACGGTCGCGCGGGATGACTTGCGTGGAGACTGGCTCGATCGCGAGGCCGAGCTTGGCGGCGACATGCTCTTCTACTGCGGGGTCGATGTTGGCGAAGGTGCCGACTGCGCCGGAGATCGCGCAGGTGGCGACTTCCTCGCGCGCGGCGACGAGGCGGGCGCGGCAACGGGCAAATTCGGCATAGGCTTCGGCCATTTTGAGGCCGAAAGTAACGGGTTCGGCATGGATGCCGTGGCTGCGCCCGATGGTGGGGGTGAGCTTATGTTCAAAGGCGCGGCGTTTGATGACGGCGAGCAGCGCGTCGATGTCCGCGATCAGGATATCGCTGGCGCGCGCGAGTTGCACGGCGAGGCAGGTGTCGAGAACGTCGCTGGAGGTCATGCCCTGATGCATGAAGCGTGCTTCGTCGCCCACATTTTCGGCGACCCATGTGAGGAAGGCGATGACGTCATGCTTGGTGATCGCTTCGATGGCGTCGATGGCGGCGACGTCGATCTCCGGGTTGGTCGCCCACCAGTCCCACAGCGCCTTGGCTGCGGACTTGGGGACGACGCCGAGGTCCGCCAGCGCTTCGGTGGCGTGCGCCTCGATCTCGAACCAGATGCGGAAACGGCTTTCCGATTCCCAAATCGCAGTCATTTCTTGGCGGGCATAGCGCGGGATCATTGGCGAATCCTGTCTGGAATGAAGTCGCTGCCGCCTAGCAGGCCCGATACGGGGGGGCAATGCGGCCACTTGGGAACACCATTCATCGCGCGAGAGGCATATGCAACGGACGAGCCGTCCAATTTAGGGGGTGGGTTGAAGTTCCATTAGCTGCGGATGCGGAACGAACCTGGCTTTCGTGCCGTTTTCCTGAAGCAAGTTGAGCGCTCGCCCCCTTTTATGGCCGTAACGGCTGGAGCGTTCAGACCGCGCTATTTTGGAGAGAACGATATGATCCGTACCCTTCTTTGCTCGACGGCCCTGCTGATTGCAGCGCCTGCCATGGCCCAAACTACGACCCCTGCTGATCCTTCGCAGGCTGCACCTACACAGGCTGCTCCCGCTCAAACGGCACCGGCGCAAGATCCGGCGCAGACGACGACCGATGCGCAGCCTGCCCAGCCCGCCACGGGCACCACTACGGTTGCCGCGATCGTGGATAGCGAATTTCCGGCCTACGACGCTGACAAATCGGGCCAGCTGGAAAAGGCTGAATTTTCCAAATGGATTATTGCGCTGAAGGACCAGGAACTAAAAGCGACTGGCAAGACTTTGCCGCCTGCTGAAGTCACCGCATGGGCTGATGGCGCGTTTGCAACGGCGGATGCCGACAAAAGCACCGGTGTTACCAAGGTCGAACTGGTCACCTATCTGAGTGGCGGCGCCGCTTAACGCTTTCGTTTGGTCACGAAGCGATACTCTACCTAAATTGGGGCGGTTCGGAGCAATCCGGGCCGCCCTTTTTGTAGATCAGGCGTCGATGGCTTCTTCATCGACGGCGGCCGCATTTTCCTGAATGAAGGCGAAGCGGTGCGCAGGGTTGGTGCCCATCAGCCTTTCGACCAAGTCGCGGACGCCCGTGCGTTCCTCATAATCCTGCGGCAGCGTGATGCGGATCATGCTGCGCGTCTTGGGATCCATAGTGGTCTCGCGCAGCTGCATCGGGTTCATTTCGCCCAGCCCTTTGAAGCGGCTGATCTCGACCTTCTTGCCCTTGAATTCCTTGGCCATCAGTTGGAGCCGGTGGGCGTCGTCCCGCGCGTACATGCTCTTACCCCCGGACACGAGGCGATAGAGCGGAGGCTGGGCGAGATAGAGATGCCCGCGCCGGACGAGTTCGGTCATTTCCTGAAAGAAGAAGGTCATCAGCAGCGTCGCGATATGCGCGCCGTCCACGTCTGCATCGGTCATGATGACGATGCGTTCGTAGCGCAAGTGATCGGGGTTGCAATCCTTGCGCGTGCCGCATCCGAACGCCAGTATGAGGTCGGCGATTTCCTGATTGGCCAGGATCTTGGCGCTGGTGGCGGAGGCGACGTTCAGGATCTTGCCGCGGATCGGCAGGATGGCCTGCGTCTTGCGGTCGCGGGCCTGCTTGGCGGAGCCGCCTGCGCTGTCGCCCTCGACGATGAAGATTTCCGTGCCTTCGGGCGAATCCGACGAGCAATCGGTGAGCTTGCCGGGAAGCCGCAATTTGCGCGCGGAGGTTGCCGTCTTGCGCTTGACGTCCTTCTCCTGCTTGCGGCGCAGGCGCTCGTCCATCCGGTCCAGCACATAGGCGAGCAGCGCCTTGCCGCGATCCATCTGATCCGACAGGAAATGATCGAAATGATCGCGCACGGCGTTTTCGACCAGCCGTGCTGCCTCCGGTGAGGTCAGGCGGTCCTTTGTCTGGCTTTGGAACTGCGGGTCGCGGATGAAGACCGACAGCATCACTTCGCAGCAGGACATGATGTCCTCCGCCTGGATGTCCTTCGCCTTCTTCTGGCCCACGAGGTCGCCAAAGCCCCTGATCCCCTTGACGATCGCGGCGCGCAGGCCCGCTTCGTGGGTGCCGCCATCGGGTGTGGGAATGGTGTTGCAGTACCAGCTATAGCTGCCATCCGACCATAGCGGCCATGCGATTGCCCATTCGACGCGCCCGGCGCCGGAGGGAAAATCCTGATTGCCCGTGAAGAAACTGGTGGTTGCGCATTCGCGATCGCCAATCTGTTCGCGCAAATGATCGGACAGGCCGCCGGGAAACTGGAACACGGCTTCGGAAGGCGTTTCGTCCGCGATGAGCGCGGGATCGCACTTCCAGCGGATTTCGACGCCCGCGAACAGATAGGCCTTTGATCGGGCGAGCTTGTGCAGCCGGGCAGGCTTGAACTTCATTTCGCCGAAAATTTCGGAATCGGGCACGAAGCTAACGGCAGTTCCGCGCCGATTGGGGGCGGCCCCGACTTTTTGGAGCGGCGCGAGTGCCAACCCCTGCGAGAAGGTCTGGCGGTAAAGTTCCTTGTTACGGGCAACCTCCACCACGGTTTCCACCGATAGGGCGTTCACCACGCTGATGCCCACGCCGTGCAATCCGCCGGATGTGGCATAGGCCTTGTCGCTGAATTTGCCGCCGGAGTGGAGCGTGGTCATGATGACCTCCAGCGCCGATTTGCTGGGGAACTTTGGATGCGGATCAACCGGGATGCCGCGACCATTGTCTGTGACGGTCAGGCGATTGCCTGCCTCCAGTTGAATTTCGATGCGGGTCGCAAAGCCCGCAACGGCTTCATCCATCGCATTGTCGAGCACTTCGGAGGCGAGGTGATGGAAGGCGCGTTCGTCCGTGCCGCCAATATACATGCCGGGGCGGCGACGAACCGGTTCCAGCCCTTCAAGAACTTCGATTGCGGAAGCGTCATAGGAACCGGACGGGGAAGGCGCGCCGCCGGCGAAAAGGTCGTCTGCCATATCCGCAGCTATAGGCGTGCCGTCCTAGCATGCAAGACCCTGTGGCGACAATGCAACAGGTCGGGCCGTTTATCGTGGGTTCATGCAACCACCTGCATGGGCCGTTCGTCCCTACCCCGTTCCAACCTCTAACCGAAACAATTGAAGGACTACTTATGAAAAGCATTCTGACTGCATCGCTGGGCGTTCTCGCCATTGCAGCAGCCGCTCCTGCCTCCGCGCAGTCGAGCGACAACACGTCCAGCTGGACCGGTCCTTACGTTGGTGCATCACTCGGCTATAGCTGGCAGCCCAATTTCGACCGCGACACGCTGGAGCGCGTCGGCTTCGACAATAATGGCGATGGCAATTATGGCGATGTCGTACGTACCGGCGCTGGTGGCGATGCGTTTGCGCCCGGCTTCTGCCGTGGCCGTGCGCTTGGTTCTTCGCCCTCAAGCTGTGCGGGCGACAAGGACGGCCGCGTAGCATGGAAGGGCCATGTTGGTTACGATTACCAGATCGGCAGCTTCGTCGTCGGCGGCGTGGTAGAAGGCGGCCAGTCTCGCATTCAGAACAGCGTCAGCGCTTTCAGCTCGACGCCAGCGTCCTATACGCTGACACGCAAGCTGTCGTGGGACGGCGCGGCGCGTCTGCGCGCTGGTTATGTCCTGCCGACTGGCACGTTGCTGTACGGCACAGGCGGCGTGGCTTATGGTAAGATCAAGAACATCTTCACCACCACCAACACGGCCAACACCTTTACCGAAGCAAACCGTTCCGACAAGGATTGGGGCTGGACCGCTGGCGGCGGCATCGAGCAGAAAGTATCGCAAAATTTCTCGATCGGCGTGCTCTACAAGTACACGCGCTTCAGCGACTCTGGCTACACTGTGAACGCCGCGGGTCCGGCACCAACGGCCAACCCGTTCGTCAATCCGGCCTTCACCAATGGCAGCACGAACTTCCAGCGGACGAACGACAAGTTCGACAATCAGAGCGTGCAGGCAACCGCCAGCTTCCGCTTCTGATCTTCGGATAGCGAATGAGGAAGGGCCGCTCCCGGTGAGGAGCGGCCCTTCTTTTTTTCCACATTTGATCAACAAAAAGGCCGCCCCAGATAGGAGCGACCTTTTTTTTGGTCGTGCGCTCTTAGCGAACGCGCGGACCGCCGAATGGAAGCGGCGGGGGCGGGCGGCGCGTGCCGCGTGGCAATTGCGCCTGATAGGCGCGGCCGCAATGTTCGACGCAATAAGGGAAACCGGGGTTCACCTTGTCGCCGCAGAAGTGGAAGTCCGGTTCGCCCGGATGACCCATTGGCCATTTGCAGATCCGCTCCGTCAGATCGAGCAGCGACGTCTTGTCGGCAATCTCAGCACTCGGCTTGGCAGGAACGAGGCGACGGGGCGGGGCTGGCGGGATCGGCGCCTGCTGATCGCCCGGACCTTGCCGCAGGAATCCACCAGGACCGACCGACACGATACGCACCGGCGGCGGAGCGGGGGTAGCCTCAACGGCTGCGTCATCCGTGTCTACGGGTTCTTCGGGCACGGGCGCGGGGGCCGTTACTGGCGCAGCAACCTTGGGCGTGATGACTGGCTTCTCTGGTGCCGCCGCGATGTGCTGGTCGGGAATCTTCGCCACGGGCTTGGGCCGGGCAGCCTCGTTCGCCTTCACGGGCGAGGGCCGCGATTGCAGGCCAAGACGATGCGCCTTGCCGATGACCGCGTTGCGGCTCACACCACCGAGTTCCTCGGCGATCTGGCTGGCGGTCAATCCTTTTCCCCACATCGTCTTCAATTGATCGATGCGCTCGTCGTTCCAGGACAATAGAAACTCCTCGATAATGTCTTGGATGACATATGGGGAGCGTGACAGCTTCCTTCAATTCACCAAAACAGGCCTTGCGGCGTCAAGCCGCACCCGATAGG
>JBPPMC010000190.1:0-2789 GCA_051305835.1 Sphingobium sp. | reverse complement strand
GCAAGCGACCTTGCGCGAGAGGTTTCCAGGTCTTGGCGCGCAACGACGCCCTGAGTCACCAGCGACCGGTCGCGCTGATACACCAACCTCGCCGCTTCAGCCTCCGCACGTGCGGCATCGGCGTTGGCGCGCATCGTTGCCGCCTCGCCGCTGACTACCATTGCAAGGGGATCGCCTGCGCGTACGCGCGTCCCCGGCGCCACGATGACGCGTTCGACGCGTCCGCTGATCGACGCCGCGACAGTGGCACGTGCCCCGACGGCAGGCTCGACGCGGCCACTCAGCCTGGTTTCCTCACCACCGCCACGGCCCACCGCGACGACATTGATACCCGAAGCTTCGATCTGCTCCGGCGTCAAGGCAACGAGCCCCTCCTCGTCCTCGCCCTCTCCAGCGTCATGGCCTTGCTCTTCCGTTTCATCATGACCGTCTTTCGCGCCATGATCCGCGTGGCTTTCCTGCTTCTGATCGTCCCCCTGCGACGCATGACCGTCATCGTCGGAGTGGCCCGCGCTGAGGGTTTGCGTCCCCGATCCAATAGGGAGCTTCGCCAGGCCGAAACCAAGCACGAGGGCCGCGAGAAGCGCAGCGACAAGGATCAGTCGATTCTTTGTAGTGATGTTCATTGTGCTTCCCGGAACGGAATGCGGCCTTCCAGGCCCGCCAAGTCGATTTCTGCAAGGACGCGTGCGATACGTGCGTCCACGGCGGTAGCGCGCGATGCATTCAATGCCGCGCGCGTGCTGCGAAGTTCAAGCAACGAGATGCGGCCGGCATCGAAGCCGATGCGGGCAAGCCGGTAGGCTTCCTCAGCAGCAGCAACGCCGCTATCCGAAGCTTGCGCACGCATGTTGGAGGCGGAGAGCGTTGCTTCTGCCGAAAGTCGCGCAGCCTTCACCTCTTGTTGTTGCGCGACAAGACGCGCCTCCGCAGCGCGTTGATCCGCGTAGGCGGCGCTGATACCACCGCGGTTACGATCGAACAACGGCAGCGACACGTTCAAGCCAACAATCAACGCGTCATCTCCCGTCTCCCGGAAGCGACGCGCGCCAATCGTCGCGTTGACGGCGGGACGCGCACGCCGCTGTTCAACTGTGATGCGGCGATTGGCCGTTTCATATTCGGCTTGTGCAATACGAACGGCCAGCGGGACATCGGTATCGAGCGCATTCACCGGGGGGCTGCGATCCAAAAGGCTGTCGCGGATCGCCTGGACCGGTTCGTCAAGCATGGCAATTGCAGACAGACGCGCGAAGGCCGCATCGCGCATCGCCTGCATCTGGCCCAAGGTCGCGCGTGCGGCTTCGGCTTCGCTGTCGGCCTGGACGCTGCGCAGCGTGGCCTCGCGTCCTTCCTTGACCAGCAGGCTCACCGCACGCGCATCCTGTTCGGCCAGCGACAGCGCTTCTGCCGCAAGTTCATAGCGACGGGCTGCCGCCTCGGCCTCCGCATACACCAGTGCCAAGCGGCCAGCGGCCTGCCAGAGCATCTGCTCACTCCGCAAGCCGACTGCGTTGGCCTCGGCACGGGCGGCGTTGATCCGGGCGCCACGCTGGCCAAACAGCTCAAGCGGCTGGCTGATCGACACGGTGGTGTCGGCATTTCCAAGACCGGTGTACGGGCCGGTGCCGTAGACGTTCTCGGCTTCCAGCCCGATGGTCGGATTGGGAAGCGCACGGGCTTGCTGGGCGCGCGCATTGGCGGCGTCGGATAGAGCTTCGGCTTCCATCGCGGAAGGCGTCTGCTCGAGCCTGGCGATCAGGGACTCGTAAGAGGGTGCGACCAGGCTTGGTGGCGACGCCATGGACGGCGCTGCGCACACCAAGACAGCCACAGCCAGACCAACCGCTGCGAGCGGTCGACCAAGCAAATTGTGCATTGGGAACTCCTGGATCAAAAATGACGTGGGATGCCCGCATGCGGCGGGCGCAGCACATCAGATCCTGGGAGGCTCTATGGGTCCGTCAGAGACAATCGAACGATGAGCTTTATCTTGAAACGTTAGGTGAGCGTCACCCTGATAGACCCGCAGACCCACAGCTTCGTTCGAAGGAACGCTTCCCATCGTGTGATGACAATGGTTGTGGGCACAAAGGCCATGTGGCTTCTCGGAATCATCCCTTTCACCGGGCGAGTCTTCAGCTTCATCCGCGACCATTTCGGTCGAATGGCCTGATCCCGGCTCCAGCGCACACGCGAACGCTTCGAGCACGGGAACGATCAGCATGACTGCAATCAGCAGCATGGCGACCCTCCGGCTCAAGTTGTTCAGCAAACGATGCATCGACGGATTATCGGGCGGTCTTCGTTGGGGACACAATAACAATCGGTCGGAGGCACCCTGCAGGCCGCTAGTCAGAGCCACAGGCGGAGCGAAAGCAGGCGGCGCAACCCGAAGCCCTTCGCTCACTCATCTTACATCCGAGCGGACCCGTCCACGAAACGTCTACGGCGGAGGATGCCGCAACGTGTCGAGGATGGCGCAGTCCCCCCGTTCGCCGCCGCTACAGCCGTCGATCACGCGCTCGAGCTCCGAAGCCATGCGCGCCAAATCGCCAAGCCGGGCTCGGATGTCCACAAGGTGAACGCGGGCCAAGTGATCCACCTCCTGGCAGGACAGACCATCGTCCTCGGCCAAAGCGAGCAGGCTACGGATCTCCTCCAGCGAGAAACCCAAGTTGCGACCCCGGCTTATGAAACGTAATCGGTCCACGTCCGCCGGCCGGTAGTCGCGGTACCCGCCCGTGGTGCGCGGCGGTGCGGCGAGCAGCCCGATGCGCTCGTAATAG
>JBPPMC010000189.1:0-34931 GCA_051305835.1 Sphingobium sp. | reverse complement strand
CTGCGCCCGCGCCGCCCGTCAGGGTGTCGTTGCCGGTGCCGCCCTGGAGCGTGTCGCTGCCGAAGCCGCCGGAGATCATGTCATCGCCCGCGCCGCCGATCAGTGTGTCGTCGGCCGTCGCGCCGGTGAGCGCATCTGCTTGTCCTGAACCGATGATCCGTTCGATGGAAATGAGCTGATCGCCCGCCGCATCGCCGCCAATGCCTGCAGCGCCGCCGAGGCCGATGGTGACGCCCGCCGTCGAGGCCGAGTAATCCACCGTGTCGAACCCGCTATTGCCGTCCAGCGCATCCGCGCCTGCCGATCCCAATATGGTGTCGTTGCCCGCGCCCCCGTCGATGCTTTCCGCCGCCGCACCGCCGCGCAACGTATCGGCAAAGGTCGAGCCGATCAGCCGTTCCACGTTCGCCAGCGTGTCGCCTGCCGCTTCGCCACCCGTCTGTACGCCGCCGTCCAGGCCAACATTCACGGCACTTGCGGAATTGGCATAGCTTGCGGTGTCGATGCCTGCGCCGCCGTCAATGGCGTCCGCGCCGACGCCACCCAGCAACAGATCATCGCCTGCGCCGCCGAGCAGACTGTCGTCGCCCGCGCCGCCGTTCAGCGTGTCCGCGCCTGCATTGCCTTCCAATATATCGGCGGCATCGGTGCCGTTCAGAGTATCGGCATTCCCAGAACCGATGACGCGTTCGACATTGGTCAGCGTATCGCCTGCCGCATCGCCGCCCAGCGAAACCGATCCGTCGAGATTGACGATAACGGCTGCCGAAGATGCCGAATAATCGGCCGTGTCGGTGCCTGCGCCGCCGTCCAGCGTGTCTGCGCCGGCGCTGCCGTTCAATATATCGTTGCCTGCGCCACCGAGCAGCGTGTCTGCACCGATGCGTCCCGACAGCGTGTCCGCAAAGGCAGAGCCTTCGAGGATTTCGGCGTTGGTAATCACGTCGCCCGCCGCATCGCCGCCGCTTCCCGTCGTGCCGGACAATGATGCAGTGACGCCCTGCGTGGACCACGCATAGCTTACCGTATCGATACCGGTCCCGCCGTCGATGCTGTCTGCGCCCGCGTCGCCCGTGATTACGTCGTCGCCCGAACCACCGGACAGGGTGTCGTTGCCTGCCGCGCCTGACAGAATGTCGTCGCCAGCCTGCCCAGAGAGAATGTCAGCGCCGCTTCCGCCGGTTAGCGTGTCGCCGTCGCCTGAGCCTATTACGCGTTCGATGCTTATGTAGCTGTCGCCCTCTGCGTCGCCGCCGACGCCGGTCGATCCGTCCAGCGCCACGGTCACCGCGGTATCGGACGCGCTATAGTCCACCGTGTCTGAACCTGCGCCGCCGTCGAGGACATCCGCACCGGTGCCGCCGCGCAATATGTCGTTACCCGATCCGCCGCGCAGTGTGTCGCCGCCGCCATTGCCCGTCAGCGTATCATTGCCGCCCGCGCCTTCCAGCGTTTCGCCAGCCGACCCGCCGGTGATGATGTCGTCGAATGCCGAACCTATGATGCGCTCGATGCGCTCCAGCGTGTCGCCTGCGGCGTCTCCGCCGGAAGCGCTGGAGCCATCCAGAATGACCTGGATACCCGCTGAAGATGTGGAGTAATCGGCTGTGTCGAAGCCTGCGCCGCCGTCGATGATATCAGCACCAACACCGCCAGCAATGACGTCGTCTCCAGCGCCGCCGTCTATGGCATCCGCGCCCGCGCCACCGGTGATCGTGTCGTTGCCCGCCCCGCCCGAGATCGTTTCGTCATTGCCGGAACCGGTAACGGCATCATCGAAATCGGACCCGATGACACGCTCGATGCTGACAAAGCTGTCACCCTGCGCGTCGCCGCCGGTGCCTGTGCCGTTTGCCAGATTGATGCTGACCGCGCTTGCCGAATTGGCGAAGCTGACGGTGTCGATACCGCTGCCGCCGTCGAAAGCATCCGCGCCCGCGCCGCCATCCATGGCGTCATCGCCCGCGCCGCCGATCAGCGCGTCATTGCCTGCGCCGCCTGCGAGGTTATCGTTTCCGGCATTGCCTTCGAGAATATCGTCGCTGGAAGAACCTGTAAGCCCATCGGCCTGCGCCGAGCCGAGGATACGCTCGATCTGTACGAGGCGGTCTCCGGAAGCATCGCCGCTGGAACCGAACGTGCCGTCCAGCGCGATAGTTACGCCTGCTGTCGATACCGAATAGTCCGCTGTGTCGAAACCGGTGCCGCCCGTCAGCGTGTCGTTGCCGAGGCTACCCACGAGCACGTCATCACCCGCGCCGCCGTCCAGCGTTTCGCTATTCATGCCGCCGATCAGGCGATCGGCCTGTGCCGAGCCGACAATGCGCTCAATGCCGGAGAGTATGTCGCCCGCAGCATCTCCACCGATGCCAGTGCTGCCGTCAAGGCCGACCGTGAGGCCCTGTGCCGAAGTCGAGTAATCGGCTGTGTCGTTACCTACGCCGCCATCCAGGCTGTCCGCACCTGCGCCGCCGCGCAGCGTGTCGTCGCCAAGGCCACCGCGTAGCGTGTCCGCGCCGGTGCTGCCACGGAGCGTATCGTCGTAATCCGACCCCAGCAAAATTTCCACGGCTGTAAGCGTGTCGCCCTGCGCCGTGCCGCCCGAACCCGCAATGCCATCCAGACCAACTGTGACAGCCGACGCCGAGTCAGCGTAGCTTGCTATATCCGTGCCTGTGCCGCCGTCGATGCTGTCGGTGCCGTCACCGCCCAGGATAATGTCATCCCCTGCGCCACCGGCGAGGCTGTCATTGCCGCCCGATCCCTCGATATGGTCGTCGCCCGCGCCGCCGTCGATGCTGTCTGCCAGTGATCCGCCGATCAGCGAGTCGCCATTGGCCGATCCGACTAACCGTTCCACGTTGAGCAGCACGTCACCCGCTGCATCGCCGCCGCTGCCTGCCCGTCCGTCGAGATAGGAGGTGACGGCCGATCCGGAAGCCGCATAGCTTACCGTATCAATGCCGCTTTCGCCGTCCAGAGTATCCGCGCCCGCGCTGCCAAGCAGGACGTCGTCGCCCCCGCCGCCTTGCACGGTTTCGCTGCCTGCGCCGCCGCCCAGCGTATCGCCAAAGGACGATCCGACCAGCCTCTGGAGATTGGTCAGCGTATCCCCAAGCGCCTCGCCCGCCGTGCCTGCCGCGCCGGAGAGGCCGATGGCCACGCCCGCTGCGGCACCAGCATAGCTTACGGTGTCACTGCCGGTTCCGCCGTCGATGCTATCCGCACCGATGCCGCCGATCAGAATATCGTCGCCGCTGCCGCCGGTCAGTGCATCGTTGCCCGCGCCACCCGTAATGGTGTCATCGCCTGCTGCGCCATCCAGCACATCGTCCGCATTGCCACCGGTGATCGTGTCGCTCTGGCCAGATCCGGTCACGCCTTCGATGCCGGAAAGCACATCGCCTTCAGCATCGCCACCCGTGCTGGGGCCGCCATCCAGGCGCACGTTCACACCCGCGCTGGAACCGGCATAGCTGGTCGTGTCAAAGCCTGCGCCGCCCGTCAGGACATCCGCGCCGGCGCCACCAATAAGAAGATCATTGCCAAAGCCGCCGATCAGCGTGTCAGACCCGGCATTGCCGCGCAGGGTGTCATTGCCCGCGCCGCCGTCCAGCGTTTCGTTTTGCGCCGTGCCGGTGATCGTGTCGTCCAGCGCCGAACCGGTGACGTTTTCGATGGACGAGAGCGTATCGCCCTGCGCATCGCCACCTGCCGAAAGCGAGCCGTCCAGGTTGATGGTGATCGCGCCAGTTGAGGCGGAGTAATCCGCCGTGTCGCTGCCTGCGCCGCCCTGTAACAGATCAGCGCCAGCGCCGCCGCTCAATATGTCATTGCCGATGCCGCCATCCAGCGTGTCATCGCCTGCGCCGCCCTGCAAAACGTCATTGCCCGCGTTGCCGCGCAAGTCGTCCACCCCGGCAGAGCCGCCGATCACGTCCGCAAAGCCGCTGCCTTCGACGACTTCGATGCTTACGAAGCTGTCGCCGGTCGCATCACCGCCAGTTCCACCGGTTGCGAGGTTCAGGGCGATGCCGGCACCCGCCAGCGTGTAGTCTGCGGTATCAGTACCTGCGCCGCCGTCCAGAACGTCTGCGCCCGCGCCGCCGCGCAGGATATCGTCGCCTGCATTGCCGCGCAGTTGTTCGTTCGCTGCCGAGCCATTGATGGTGTCGGCAAATGCGGATCCGGAAACGACTTCAATGTTGCTAAGCAGGTCGCCTTCGGCAAGCCCGCCGAAGCTCGTGCTGCCATTGAGGTTCACTGTGACGCCGGTGCCCGATGCCGCATAATCGACAGTGTCGATGCCAGTACCGCCGTCGATGCTGTCCGCGCCAGTGCCGCCGTCGATGACGTCATTGCCAGCGCCACCCAGCAAGCTATCGTCGCCGCCAGCGCCAGTGATGCTGTCGTCGCCCGCGCCACCTTCGATGACATCCGCCGCCCACGAACCGGCGATGGTGTCGGCAAAGTCCGATCCGACCACGCGCTCGATGCTGTCGAGCATGTCGCCAGCGGCGTCGCCCTGCGTGCCGGTGCCGGTCGCCAGCGAAACGGCGATACCCGAAGCCGCGTCGGAATAATCCGCCGTGTCAAATCCTGCGCCACCGATCAGGTGATCTGCGTCGCCGCGCCCACCAAGACGATCATCGCCTGCGCCGCCGGTCAGCGTATCGGCAGCGGCCGTGCCGAGCAGCACGTCATTAAAATCGGAACCGATCAGGTTTTCGACGTTGCTCAGCTGATCGCCTTCCGCGGCGCCGCCGGTCGAGGCCGATCCATCGACCGAAACCGAAACGCCCGAAGTGGACGACGAATAATCGACGGTATCAACGCCCGCGCCACCGTCCATGCGATCCGCGCCCGCGCCGCCATCCAGCAAGTCGTTGCCTGCGCCGCCTCGCAGGTCATCGTCGCCACCCCCCCCGATGATCCGGTCGTTACCCGCGCCGCCATCGAGGATGTCGGCTTGGGTGCTGCCCGTGATCGTGTCATCGAGAGTGGAACCGATGACGCCTTCGATGCTGATGAGCTGATCGCCGGAAGCGTCGCCGCCCATACCCAGCGATCCGTCGAGCGTGACACTCACGGCGCTCGCCGACGCAGTGTAATCCACGGTATCGAAGCCAGCGCCGCCGTCGACAATGTCTGCGCCCGTGCTGCCTAAAATGCGGTCGTCACCCGCACCGCCGCGTACAGTGTCCGTGCCAGCGCCGCCGCTCAGGATATCGTCAAAGGCAGAGCCTTCGAGAATCTCGATGCCCGACAGGCTGTCGCCTGCGCCGTCGCCGCCGGTGCCAAGCGAACCATCCAGCGACACGGCTACGCCTGCGGTCGCGCTGGCATAGCTGGCCGTGTCGTTCCCCGATCCGCCGATCAGTTCATCCGCGCCTGCGCCGCCATCCAATATGTCATCACCACTGCCGCCGGACAGAATATCGCTGCCCGCAGCGCCCCTGATGATGTCATCGCCCGCGCCGCCGGTCAGTCGTTCGTCGGCGGTGCTGCCGTTCAATATATCGTCGAAGCTGGAGCCGGTGACGTTTTCGATCCCGATCAACTGATCGCCGGAAGCGCCGCCGCCAGAGCTTGCCGAACCGTCAAGATTGATCGTCACTGCTACGGAAGATGTCGAATAGTCGACAGTGTCGACACCCGCGCCGCCGTCCACCACGTCTGCGCCGCTGCCGCCGCTCAATATGTCATCGCCATCGCCGCCGCGCAGCGTGTCATTGCCTGCAGCGCCGCTGATGATGTCATCGCCCGCGCCGCCGACAAGCTCGTCGTTCTGCAGGCCGCCCGTCAGCGTGTCATTGAAATCCGATCCGACCAGCCGTTCGATGCCCGTCAGCGAATCTCCCTGTGCATCACCGCCAGCGCCGGTGCTGCCGTCAAGCCCTACGGAGATTGCGACCTGCGAAGAGGCGTAGCTTACCGTGTCGAAGCCTGCGCCACCATCAAGGAAGTCAGCGCCACCACCACCTTCCAGCGTGTCATTGCCAGCGCCACCGGAAAGCGTGTCGGTGCCTTCGCGTCCGACCAACAAGTCGTCACCCGCGCCGCCGGAGATATCATCATCGCTTGCCGCGCCACTCAAGATATCCGCGCCGGATGATCCGACCAGCTTTTCGATGGAAACGAGTTGATCGCCCTGTGCGTCGCCGCCAGTGCCCGCTCCGGTCAGCAAGTCGACGGTCACGCCGAGCGCCGATCCGCTATAATCCGCCGTATCAATGCCTGCGCCGCCATCCAGAAGATCCGCGCCTGCGCGCCCTTCCAGGCGATCGTCACCGCCGCCGCCGATCAGGTCTTCGTCTGCCGCGCCGCCCGTCAGGGTGTCGGCATAGGCCGTACCGATGACGCGCTCGATCGAGGAAAGTATGTCGCCGGTCGCCTGGCCGCCAAGCCCGGTTGAGCCGTCCAGCGAGACGCTGACGCTTGTGCCCGAAGCGCTATAATCTGCAGTGTCGCGACCCGCGCCGCCGTCGATCGTGTCACCGCCTGCGCCGCCCTCGATGAAATCGTCGCCGTCGCCGCCGATCAGCGTGTCGTTGTTCGCGCCGCCGGGCAGGGTGTCATCACCCGCGCCGCCTTCGAAATGGTCAGCGCTGCTTCCGCCCGTCAGTACGTCGCTGAACGAGGATCCGACCACGACTTCGATGCTGGAAAGAACATCTCCTGCCGCATCGCCGCCGACGCCGGTGGAACCATCCAGCGTGATCGTCACGCCAGCGGCAGAGTCCGAATAGTCAGCCGTATCAGTACCCAGGCCACCATCGATGATGTCCGCGCCCACGCCGCCGTTCAGCAGGTCATCGCCTTCGCCGCCCTGTAACATGTCTTCGCCCGTGCCACCCAGCAAAGTGTCGTCGCCACTGCCGCCGATCAGCGTGTCCTGACCGCCGGCGCCAGAAAGCCGGTCGGCGCCGCCGCCGCCTTCCAGCACTTCGTCGGCGCCTACGCCGGTGATGCTGTCGGCATATTCGGAGCCGAGGATCTTTTCGACGTTGAGTACGGCATCGCCAGCCGCGTCGCCGCCTTGTCCAAGGCTTCCGTCGAGCGCCAGAGTGATCCCGCTTGCACTGGCTGAGTAATCGGCAATGTCGAAGCCTGCGCCGCCGTCCAGAATGTCTGCGCCCGCACGGCCGGCGAGCGTATCGTCGCCCGCGCCACCGGAAAGATTGTCCGCGCCATCGCCACCGATCAGGCGATCGTTGAAGGTCGACCCGATCACGGCTTCGATGCTCGTCAGAGAGTCGCCCGCCGCATGGCCGCCGGAGGCATTGCCGGTGCCAAGGTTGATCGCAACGCCTGCGTCGGATGCGCTATAGTCCACCGCGTCGAAACCGGCGCCACCGTCCAATATATCCGCGCCTGCGAGGCCCGCGAGCCGATCATTGCCGCCCTGTCCGCGCAAGATGTCGTCATCGCTGGAACCGAAGAGGGCGTCGGCAAAGGCCGAGCCGGAAATGCCTTCGACATTGACGAAGCTGTCGCCAATGGCATCGCCACCCGTGTTCGCGCGTCCATCCAGGCCCGCTACGATACCTTCATGGGACAGGCTGTAGTCGGCTATGTCGGTGCCCGCGCCGCCGTCCAGCATGTCGGCTCCGCCGCCACCCTGCAACACGTCGTCGCCCTGACCGCCGTCAAGCGTGTCGATGCCGGTGCTGCCCGTGATCCGGTCGTCGAAGCCGGAGCCGATGACATGCTCTATCTGCGTCAGGCGGTCGCCCTGTGCGTCGCCACCCAGACCGATCGAACCGTCATTGGAGACGATGATATTGGACGCGGACTGCGAGTAATCCGCCGTGTCATAGCCTGCGCCACCGATCAGCTCGTCGCTGCCAAGGCCGCCGCGTAGCACATCGTCGCCAGCGCCGCCCGACAGGCGATTGGCATTGTCATTGCCCGTGAGTTCGTCGGCAAAGGCGGAACCCGTCACGCCTTCGATGTCGGTCAGGCTGTCGCCCGCCGCGTCACCGCCGGTGCCGAGCGATCCATCGAGCGAAATGCGTACGCCGCTTGCCGAATTGCCATAGTCAGCAATGTCGAAACCGCTGCCGCCTTGCAGGACGTCCGCGCCCGCGCCGCCATTCAGTACGTCATTACCCGTGCCGCCCGACAGGCGGTTTACGCCCGCGTCGCCGGTCAGAATGTCGTCATAGTCGGAGCCGGATAGATTCTCGACGCCATCGAAGCTGTCGCCCTGCGCAGTGCCGCCGCTGGCCGTGCCGGTGGTGAGACTGGCGGTGACGCCCGTGGTAGAATCGCTGTAATCGGCGGTATCACCGCCTGCGCCGCCGATCAGGCGATCCGCGCCAAGTCCGCCCCTCAGCGTGTCGTCGCCGCTCTGGCCTTCCAGGATGTTGTCGCCACTGTCGCCGATCAATGTGTCGGCATAGGCGCTGCCCAGCACGCGTTCGACGCCGGAAATCCGGTCACCTTCAGCAACGTCGCCCGATGAGGCGTTGCCGTCGAGGCGGATGGTGACTGCGCCCTGTGCTGCGGAATAGTCGACGGTGTCGATGCCATCGCCGCCCTGTAGTTGGTCCGCGCCCGCGCCGCCCACCAAAGTATCGTCGCCTAGGCCACCCTTCAGGATGTTGTCGCCATCATCGCCGGTCAGGCGGTCGTCATGGATGGAGCCGACCAGCCGTTCGATGCCGGACAGCGCGTCGCCTTGCGCATCGCCGCCAACGCCGGTCGAACCGTCGAGCGCTACCGAGACGCCACTTGCCGAACCGCTGTAATCGGCGGTGTCATTGCCTTCGCCACCCTGCAGAATGTCCGCGCCTGCGCCGCCCGACAGAGTGTCATCGCCCGCGCGACCCTCCAGCCGCTCATTGCCTGCGCCGCCGATCAGGCGATCGTCCAGGGCCGTGCCGATAACGCGCTCCACGTTGCGCAGAACGTCGCCATCGGCATCGCCGCCTTCCGAAATGCCGCCATCCAGACGCACCGTCACGGCAAAGCGCGACAGGCTGTAATCCACGGTATCGGTGCCAGCGCCGCCGTCCAATATGTCTGCGCCGCCCAGGCCGACAAGGTTGTCGTCGCCCGCATTGCCCAGCAGCGTGTCAGCGCCTGACGTGCCGATCAGCGTATCGTCGAAGCGCGAGCCTTCCAGCCCCTCTATGCTGACGAAGCGATCGCCGACCGGATCGCCGCCATCCAGCGTCGATCCGTCCAGCGCCACGCGCACGCCCGATGCCGATCCATCATAGCTTGCAATGTCGAAACCATCGCCGCCGTCCAGCGTATCCGCGCCTGCGCCGCCTTCCAGCACATCGTCGCCAAGGCCACCTTGCAGCGTCTCGACGCCCGCCGCCCCGACAAGATGGTCCGCCTTTGTCGATCCGGCCAGCTCTTCGATGCTGGTATAGCGATCGCCTTCCGCGTCGCCGCCCGCGCCTGCACGACCATCGAGGTACACGGTAACACCGACCGCGCTGTCGCTGAAATCGACCGAGTCAGTGCCTGCGCCACCGTCAACCGTATCCGCGCCTGCGCCGCCCTTGAATGTGTTGTTGCCAGCGTTGCCGGTCAGCGTATCGGCGAATGCACTGCCGGTCAGACCTTCGATGTTGGTGAGAACGTCGCCCTGTGCATCGCCACCGACACCCGGTGTTCCGTCCAGCGAGACGGCTATGCCGGCCGTCGAACCGGAATAGTCGGCAATGTCGAAGCCTGCGCCGCCATCCAGCCGATCGGCTCCGCCGCCGCCCTTCAGAATGTCGTCGCCCGCTGCGCCGTCAAGTTGCTCGTTCGCACCGCTGCCGATCAGCGTGTCGCCGCGTGCCGTGCCGATGACATGTTCGATGTTGGTGAGTTGATCGCCTTCGGCCTCGCCGCCATGCGAAACCGTACCATCGAGATGAATTTCAATGCCGGGGCCATCGGTGCCGCTCAGCGCCTTGGAATAATCGACCGTGTCGAAGCCTGCGCTGCCTTCAAGTTTGTCCGCGCCCGCGCCACCGTCCAGCGTATTATCGCCAGCATTGCCGGTCAGTTCGTCATTGAAGGCCGATCCGCTCAGGCCTTCGATGTTCGCATAGGTGTCGCCACGGGCATAGCCGCCCGAGCCGGTGCCGGTCGCCAGATTGGCGTGAACGCCCGCGTTGGACTGCGCATAGCTGACGACATCGAAACCCGCGCCGCCATCGATCTGGTCTTCGCCCGCGCCCGCGACGATCCTGTCGCGTCCGTCGCCTGCGTTGATGATGGTGCCCGGCGGATTGGAAAACAGAACATGGATCGGATCACCCGTAACCGGGTCGGTTACGACCATGTCCGAAGCGCTGTTGACGACCTTTACGCCGAAATGCGTGGAGACTTCGACGCTGTTCGAGCTGTTCTTGCCATCGGTCGACAGGCCAAGCTGGATCGGCAGGAAAAACTCGTCCTGAAAGCCGCTCGATGCCGTGGCCTTGCCCTCGACCGGCAGGCTGTAGATGAGATCCACGTCGAACGTGAAATGCGACTGACTGGCAGGCAGGTTGACGGTCTTGCCCGTGGCATCGACGGTCGTGGTGATCTTGGTGATGTTTCCTGCATCGACGCTGACCAGCCAGCCCTTGTCCGTCTGCGTGGCGTTGGCAATGGAATAGCCCGTCGGGAGCGACGGGATCAGGATGGAAAGCAGTTGCAGACCCTTGGCAGGGACCATCGCTTCGATATGCAGGACGCGGAGCGACGTACCGGAGGGCACTATATTGGGATTGTCGGCGAAGATCGTGTCATCGCCGGACGTGCCGCTGACCTGTTCCCTAGTGGATTGTGCGCCATAGGCCGCATCCTTCGAGGATGTGGCGCCGCCAGTCGAACCGCGCACGACGGTTGCACCCGCTTCCGCAGCAGTAGAGACGCCCTCCTGGTTGAACAGGGTGAAGGTCAGCTTCGGCACGAGCTTCCCGATGCCTGCCGGACCGATCGCATCGTCCGGCGCAGGTTCTATCGCGCGGGCGGACGGCGGGCTGGAGGGCGCGCCGGCGCTGGAGGGGGCGCTGCTGATCTTCTGCGTCAGGCGGCTGGAGTCTTCGTCGGAACGATGACGGTTCTCCTCCTGCGCAGCGGCATTGGCCTGTGTCTGCGCAGAATCAGAGGGCTGGATGCCGGCGCCCTGAAGTTCCTTGTTGGTGCTGGCCTTCTTGTCCAGATCCTGATCGGACGAGGCGGACGACAGGCCGAACTTAACTGGAGACACCTGCTCCTTGATCTCGCCGACGCCATCGACAGCCGTTTCGGCCGAGACGGTCTTGTCCTTGAAGATGAGCTGCGGCTTGCTGCCGGAAAACACGGCCAGCGCCATGCCTGGTATGATGATCTTCGTGCCGTCCTCGAACAGCAATACGACGTCGACGTCGATGATCTCGGCTTTGAAAGCGCCGTAAAAGCGTTCGAGGATCGCGCGGCCATCGTCGGTAAGTTGCACGACCTTGGCGTCGCCATAGTTGGTCGTGCCCTGACCTGCGCTGATGTCGATATCGGCAGGCGCGTCGCTTGCGACGGCATGCGCAACGGGTTCTTTTGCCCCGCCGCCCTTTGCTCCGCGTCCAGAAGTGCCCTTGATTTTCGCCATTGCGCGAAGTCCCTAAATGTTCCGGAACAGCCTATCCGCTGGCGGGTTTACATATGGTAAACAAGAAATTTACCGTTCACTTGGCGCCGGGTGCAGGCATGACGAGCGGCGGTAGCGCTTCGCCACCACTCACCAGATCGAACAGTCCGCCCAGCTTTTGCAGCACGCGGAATTCGGTGGCCGTCTTTGCGGTCATGTTCGCGATCTGATTGGCGCGTGCGTTGAACAGGATCTGCTGGCTGTCGAGCAAGTCGAACACCGTGCGGCGTCCTTCACGGAATTGCTGCGCGTAAAGATCGACGACCTTCTGGGCAGATGTTATTTCGGACTCGATCGTCACGATCTTGCCGCGCGCGGCTTCCAGCGCATTGAAATCGATGCGAATATCCTGCTCCACTTCGCGGCGGCGGCGATCCAGTTCATAATCGGCTTCACGCAGGCGCGCAGAGATACGGTTGCGCACGGCGATGTCCGCGCCGCCATTGAAGAAATTGTAGGTGACGGTCACCATCGCGCGCGCGTCGCTGTTCGTGCCGGTGCGGCCCTGCACGTCATCGCGCCAGTTGCCCTGCGCCTGAAGCGCGAGGCGCGGGAAGAAAGTGCCGGTCTGGCTCGCGCGCTGGCGGTCGAGCGAGCGGCGATCCTGCACCGCTTGCGCCATGCGCGGGCTGCGTTCGTCGATCAGGCCCACGGCGGCATCGGCCGAAGCGGGCAGAGCAGCGGCGGGGGAAGGCAGATCGACCGGCATGCCCGGCAAATGGTTCGTCAGTCGGCGGTAGGATTCACGTGCCTGCTGAAAGGCGCTGGTGCGGTCGAGAAGCGTCGCCCGCACATTGTCGAGACGCGCCTTCGCCCGGCTGATGTCGGCAGGGGTAGTAAGTCCAAGATCGTTCTGGATCGTCACCACTTTCACGATCTTCTCGTTGGCGGCGATTTCCTGATTGGAAAGGTCCACCAGCTTCTGCTGCTGCAGCAGGCTGAGGTAGGCGGTGGCGATGTCATAGGCGATCGCCTCGATCCGCTCGCGCGTGGCCCATTGCGCGCTGCGATAGGTGGCGCGCGCGCGCTTGATATCGTTGATCGTGGTGCCGAAGTCCCACAGATTTTGACTCAGCGTGACCACGCCTTCACTGCGGCGCAGCGTTGAATCAGCGCCAATTTGCGGCTGGTTGAGTTCGCCGCCTAGCGCAACTGTGGCGTCCAGATGCGGCAGGTAGCCTGAACGCGCCTCATCGACGCCGTATCTAGCGTCGTCCTGACGGGCGAGCGCGATCTGAATCTCCGGGTTGCCCTTGAGAGCCTCTACAATCGCGTCGCGCAGGGATTCCGTGGCGCCCGGCGGCGGTTCGATGTTTTCGCGCGCGGCTTGTGCGGTGGCGGCGGGATCAGTGGGCAGGGGCGGGATCTTGCCATCGGGACCGACAGCATAAGGATCATGCAGATCAGCGGGCGGCGGTGCTTGTGGAGCCGTCGATGCAGGCGCTGGCACGTCCTGCGCCGCCACATTCACTGCCGCAATGGGCGTGCCGTTCGGCAACGGCCCGGCTACGTCGGCTGCCAACAACATCGTGCCCTGCAACAGAAAAGGCAGGCACAGCGCTGCGATGGCGGTGCCGCGCAAAATGGTGGACTTGTGTGTCATTCCCAACAAACCTTCTCATGCCGTGACGCGCCTGATGCTTGGCAGCGCCGCTACGAATTTTGAGAAAGGGAATGGGCTAAGATGGTTAACATCGAATTAAGTGTAAAAGTTGAATGCCGGTAAAGAGTTAGTGCCAGTTTGCGGCGGCTATAATGCGGCAAAATCAATAGGCTGGTGACGATCCAACCTGCCGGACGCGTCCGGCATCGGGTATTTAAGACCCGTCGCGCAATTGAACAGAACTGTTCGCGCTTCCGGGGCAATCCATCCTTCTTGGACAGCATGACGATAGGCGGCCAGGGTCGCGCCGCCTTCCGGACACATCAGCAAGCCGTCCTGACGTGCGGTATCGTCAACGGCTTTCAGGATCGCCTCATCGCTCACCGCAACGGCCCTTCCACCACTTTCACGGACCGCGCGCAGGATCAGGAAGTCGCCGACCGCACGGGGCACGCGGATGCCCGCCGCCACGGTATGCGCGTCCTGCCAGCGTTCTGCATGTTCCACGCCTTCATCGAAGGCTTTCACGATCGGCGCGCAGCCATCGGCCTGCACCGCGAACATCTTGGGTCGTTCCGCACCGATCCAGCCGAGCGCTTCCAGTTCGTCGAACGCCTTCCACATGCCGATCAATCCGGTGCCACCGCCGGTGGGATAGAAGATCGCGTCCGGCAGGCTCCACCCGAATTGGGCGGCCAGTTCCAGTCCCATCGTCTTCTTGCCCTCGATCCGGTACGGCTCTTTCAAGGTCGAAAAGTCGAACCAGCGGCCTTCCTTCGCACCCTCTGCGACGATCGCGCCGCAATCGTCGATCAGGCCATTCACCCGCCAGACCCTTGCGCCTTGGGCGGCGATTTCCCGGACATTGATTTCCGGCGTATCGTCGGGGCACAGCACGATCGTCTCGATCCCGCAGCGTGTCGCATATGCGGCGAGTGCTGCGCCTGCATTGCCATTGGTGGGCATGGCGATGCGCGTGATACCAAGTGCCTTGGCCATGGCGACTGCCATCACCAAGCCGCGCGCCTTGAACGATCCGGTGGGGAGCCGTCCCTCATCCTTGACCAGTACATTGGGTCCGCCGGATGCCGGTATCGGCACCAGAGGCGTCTCGATCTCGCCCAGGCTGACGATGTCGCCGGTCCGCCGCACCGGCAGCAATTCGCGCCAGCGCCACAGGTCGGTCGGCCGCGCCGCCATATCATCGCGCGTCAGATGCGCGCGCACTGCGTCAAGATCGTAGCGTACGAGCAGGGGCCGTCCTGCGCGGGACAATCCTTGCAATACGTCGGCGTCATAGCGTTCGCCGGTGAGCGAACATTCGAGATGCGTGACGAAGGTGGACCGGTCGGTCGAAAGATTGCTGTTCATGGCCACAGCTTCTGCCGGGCGAAACTCCGCGCGGCAAGGGGCCGTTAAACGGCTGGGCTTATGCTGCGCGTTGCTCGGCAGAGATATTACCGAGGCGAATGATCATCTCATCCAGCCGGGGCATGCCGGCGTTCCGCGACGGGACGGGACGCTCGCGCATCAACGCCTGCATACGGCGACATACGCTTGAAAATCCATCCTGCTTGCTCGCCATGTCACGTCTCCAGCTACGGTGACACCGCTTTACGCAGGCGTGGTTAACGACATCTTATCATGCGCGCCTTTACCGCCACTTTCCCAAGTCACCGGCAACTGTTACGCCTGTGTTCCATGTCGCAGACCACCCGGATTCTTTTCGCGCTCATTGTCGGCATCGCCTTTGGTATAGCCGGAGCGCGCTTGGGCTGGAGTAGCGCCGCGGCCATAGCGGAACCGATCGGCAATCTCTGGCTTGATGCGCTGCGCATGACGGTAGTGCCGCTGGTGGTGTCGCTGCTCATCACCGGAATCGCCCGCACGGCGGACAGCGCCCGTGGCGGCAGGCTGGCCCTTCGGTCCGTGCTGTTGTTCGTAGGTTTGCTCTGGCTCGTCACCCTGATCGCCGCCTTCCTCGTCCCCGCACTGCTGCAATTGTGGCCGATGCCCGCACAGGCCGCCGCAGCGCTCAATGCGGCGTTAGGCCATACACAGGTAGAGGTTGCCACTGCGCCGGGCCTTGCCGATTTTCTCCGGACGATTGTCCCAACAAATCCTATTGCCGCCGCCGCCAGCGACGCCATGTTGCCGCTGATCCTGTTCGCGACGCTGTTCGCGATTGCCGTGACACGGCTTGAGGCTGACGCGCGCGATCGTATTACCGGGCTGTTCGGTGCGATTGAACAGGCAATGCTGGAGATCGTGAACTGGGTGCTGTGGATCGCTCCGCTGGGCGTGTTCGCGCTTGCTTTCGTCGTTGGCATGAAAGCCGGGACTGCCGCCATTGGCGCGCTGGCGCATTATATCGTCATCGTGTCCTGTGCGGGTCTTGCGGCTTGGGTGCTCGCCTATCCGATGGCGGTGTTCGGTGGTCGCGTGCGATTGCTGGACTTCATTCGCGCCGTCGCGCCTGCACAAGCCGTCGCGCTCAGCACGCAAAGCTCGCTTGCCTCGCTTCCCGCCATGTTGCGCGGGTGTCAGCAGTTGGGCGTCTCCACAGACGTGGCGGGCGTGCCCCTACCGATCGCCGTCGCCATTTTCCGCGTAACAAGCCCCGCCATGAACCTCGCCGTGGCGCTGTACGTCGCGCACTGGATGGGCATGGAATTGACGGCGGGAGCGATAGCCGCGGGCGCCGTCGTGGCGGCGGTGACGACTCTGGGGTCGATCAGTCTTCCCGGACAAGTGAGCTTTCTGACCTCGGTGACGCCGATCGCGCTCGCGATGGGCGTGCCGCTTGGGCCATTGGCCTTGCTCATCGCCGTGGAGATGATCCCCGACCTTGTGCGCACGGTGGGCAATGTCACGATGGACGTGGCGGCGACAACAGCATTGGGCCGACGGAGGGCCGGTCTGGGCACATCCTGAGTTGTCACATTGTTGACAGATTTTCTATTGCTGCACTGCGGTGACCAACATGTTTGCATGAAATGTCGGCGCGAAACGGTGAGGGAGGCAGTAAATTCCGATACATTGCTCGCATCATTTCGCTGAGGAGCATGTATGACGTATCAGGACAATATCCGCCAAACCACCCAGCTCGTCGAAAGCTACAAGGGCAGCTGGGACGGCATCGATCCTGAATCGGTTGCCCGTATGCGCGCGCAGAATCGCTTCCAGACGGGGCTGGATATTGCCCGCTACACAGCGAAGATCATGCGCGCCGACATGGCTGCCTATGACGCGAACCCTGCCAATTACACGCAGTCGCTTGGTTGCTGGCACGGGTTCATCGGCCAGCAGAAGATGATCGCCGTTAAAAAGCACTTCGGCAGCACCAAGGGACGCTACCTCTACCTCTCCGGCTGGATGATCGCCGCATTGCGCAGCGAATTTGGCCCGCTGCCAGATCAGTCGATGCATGAGAAGACAAGCGTGCCTGCGCTGATCGAGGAACTTTACACATTCTTGCGACAGGCTGACGCGCGCGAACTGGGCATGATGTTCCGCGATCTGGATGCGGCGCGCGATGCAGGCGATCTTGCCAGGGAAAAGCAGATCGAAAAGGCCATTGAGAATTACGAAACGCATGTCGTGCCGATCATCGCGGACATCGACGCGGGCTTCGGCAATGCCGAGGCGACGTATCTCCTCGCCAAGAAGATGATCGAAGCGGGCGCCTGCGCACTACAGATCGAGAATCAGGTGTCGGATGAAAAGCAGTGCGGCCATCAGGACGGCAAGGTTACCGTGCCGCACGAAGACTTTCTCGCCAAGGTTCGCGCCTGCCGCTACGCTTTTCTGGAACTGGGCGTCGAGGACGGCATCATCGTCACGCGCACGGACTCGCTGGGCGCAGGTCTCACCAAGCAGATCGCGTTCAGCAAGGAGCCAGGCGACCTGGGCGACCAGTATAATGCGTTCCTCGATTGCGAAGAAATCAGCGACATTGCGCAGGCCAATGGCGATGTCATCATCAATCGTGACGGCAAGCTGATGAAGCCCAAGCGCCTTCCAAGCAACTTGTACCAGTTCCGCGCTGGCACCGGCGAAGATCGCTGCGTGCTCGACTGCATCACATCGCTGCAGCATGGCGCGGACCTGCTGTGGATCGAAACCGAAAAGCCGCACATCGAACAGATTGCGGGCATGGTTGATCGCATTCGGGAGGTGATCCCGAATGCGAAGCTCGTTTACAATAATTCGCCTTCGTTCAACTGGACATTGAACTTCCGTCAGCAGGTGTATGACGCATGGGCCGCCGACGGCAAGGATGTGTCCGCTTATGATCGCGCGCGTCTGATGAGCGTCGATTATGACACCACCGATCTGGCCGTGGAAGCCGATGAGCGCATCCGTACTTTCCAGCGCGATGCGGCTGCGCGGGCGGGCATCTTCCACCACCTTATCACGCTGCCGACCTATCACACAGCCGCACTGTCCACCGACAATCTGGCGAAAGAATATTTCGGCGAGGCGGGAATGCTGGGTTACGTCAAGGGCGTACAGCGCAAGGAAATCCGCGAGGGCATTGCCTGCGTCAAGCACCAGAATATGTCCGGCAGCGACATTGGCGACGATCATAAGGAATATTTCGCCGGAGAAGCCGCTTTGAAAGCAGGCGGCGCGCATAACACGATGAACCAGTTCGCAGCATAATCATCGAAACTTGGGGCCGGCCGCTCGCACGCAGTCGGCCCTTTTTGCTGTCCGGCAGAATCAAGTCGCCGCTAAGTAACAGAGAGAAGGAGTCAACTTGTCGCGTCAAAGCGGTATCAAATGAACCTAAGTTGGGATGCTGCGTTCTGTGTTGTGCAACATAAAGAGGATGGAGGCGCAGCAATGACCGTGGCAGTGACATTTCCCGATGGGACGATCCGGCAGGTCATCAGCGCGTTGAAACTGGAGCGAGATCGTTTCGTTCAGACGCCGATCAATTGCGATCCTCACTGGAAATATGTGATGCGATCAGGCCAGTGGTTCGCCAGCAGTCGCCATGGCAATGTCCGCATCGTTCCGTTCACCGATCGCGGTTGCTGGTGGGATGATATTTCCCAGATGCATGATCAACCCGATGAGGTCGGACCCCGACGCTCGGCCGCGTAAAGCGATCGGGCTTCGGTCTTGCTGCATCAGCGGCTGATGATTTTTTGCGTTTTCCCCCTGCCTTTAACAGTCCATAGCGGTTAGCAACGCCGTGCCGATACGGCTAGTGAGAGGACTGAACCGCATTATGGCGCTGCCCGCCTTATTCGAAAACCGGCTCAAAATCCCTGCGATTGCCTCGCCGATGTTCATCATATCTCAGCCTGAACTCGTCATTGCCGAGTGCAGGGCGGGTGTGGTCGGTTCCTTCCCCTCGCTAAACGCTCGTCCTTCGGGCGTATTCGAAGAATGGCTGAAACAGTTACGCAACGATCTGTCGGATCAGGATGCGCCCTTTGCGGTAAACCTGATCGTCCACCGCACGAACGCCAGACTGGAAGAAGATCTGGCGCTGTGCGTCAAATATCAGGTGCCGCTGGTGATCACGTCGCTGGGCGCGCGTACGGACGTTAACGAGGCGATCCACAGCTATGGCGGGTTGGTTTTCCATGACGTGATCGACGACAAGTTTGCGCGTAAGGCTGTAGAGAAGGGCGCGGACGGCCTGATCGCCGTTGCCGCAGGTGCCGGTGGGCATGCTGGCACCTTGTCGCCTTTCGCGTTGGTGCAGGAAATCCGGCAGTGGTTCGACGGACCGGTGGCATTGTCCGGCGCGATCGCGACGGGCGACGCAATATTGGCGGCACGCGCCATGGGTGCCGACTTCGCCTATATGGGATCGGTGTTCATCGCGACGCAGGAGGCCAACGCGGAACCCGATTACAAGCAGATGATCGTGGATTCTGCCGGCGCGGACATCATCTACTCGAACCTGTTTACGGGCGTCCACGGCAATTACCTGCGGCCCAGTATTGTGCGTGCCGGTCTTGACCCCGATGACCTGCCGGTTTCGGACGCGTCCAAAATGGATTTCGCGGCCATGTCGGATGGGACGAAGGCCTGGCGTGACATATGGGGTTGCGGACAGGGCATCGGCGCCGTGCATGAGGTCGTAACAACTGCGGCTTTGGTCGAGCGGTTGGTGGGCGAATATCGTGCCGCCCAAGCGCGCGTCTGCGCATAAAGGCCTGCCCCCGATGGATTTTCCGACACTCCTGATGCGCTACTTCGGCACGCCCGATCTTGAGGCGGTTGATCCTGCAGCGCTTGCCGACGGGGCTGAGCGCATGCGCGTGGACTTCGGCATGGAGACGGACCGCAGCCGCCGTTTCGCGCTCTGGACATTGATGCACTTCCTTGGCGTCGCGCCCGATCTGGATGTGGCTTTCAAGGATCCGGCCGATCGTGAGGCAGCACGCAACTTCATGGACATAGCGGCATCCATGGAAGATCCGGACGATGGCTGACATCATCAACCTTCGTATGGCCCGCAAAGCGCGTAAACGGCTGGATGCGGCGCAAACCGCCTCGGAAAACAGGGCGCGCTTCGGCCAAAAGCGCATCGAACGGCTGAAGAGGGAGAGTGAGGTGGACCGTCAGAAGCGAGTTCTCGGCGGCGCGCGGCGCGATCCGGATCGCGAGACGTCCACCGAATAGAGCGCTGACCCGGTTGCGCCTCTAGGCAGCCCCGATCCATGTCGC
Organism: Sphingobium sp.; assembly: GCA_051305835.1. GTDB lineage: Bacteria > Pseudomonadota > Alphaproteobacteria > Sphingomonadales > Sphingomonadaceae > Sphingobium. The sequence goes on along the minus strand of JBPPMC010000189.1, from coordinate 15,015 downwards.
TATGCCTGTTTATCACGAGAAAACAGGGGAAGTGCTGCCATGAAATCGGTAAACTGGATCGCGGCGCTTATGGGCCTTGCCGCAGCGTCCGTGGCGACAGCGCAGACGCCCGTACCAAAGGATGCCGTCCGTTTCGTCCAGGCGGGGCGATTGCTTGCCGATCCCGCGACGGGGCGTGTCGAACAGAATAAGACGCTCGTGATCCGTGATGGTCGCGTGGCGGAAATCCGCGACGGCTTTGTCGGCGAAGGCGAGGGCACGGTCGTCGATTTGCGCAATGCTTTCGTATTGCCCGGCCTGATCGACAGCCATGTTCATCTGACTGGTGAGCAGAACCCCAATTCCCGGCTTGAGGAAGTCACGCGCTCTTCGGCGGATCAGGCGATGGTCGGCGCAGGCTTCGCCCACAAGACACTGATGGCGGGCTTTACCACGGTTGCAGACCTTGGCGGCGAGAACAGCGCAGTGTTCGCATTGCGTGACGCCGTGAAGCGCGGCGATGTGCCGGGGCCGCGCATCATCGCGGCGGGATCGGCGGTGTCGGTGCATGGTGGGCATGGCGATGCCAATGGTTTCCGCGACGACATCCTGCATTTGCTCTCTCCCGCTAGCGTCTGTTCCGGCGCGGATGACTGCATGCGTGCTGTCCGTTTGCAGGTACGCAGTGGTGCGGACATCATAAAGATCACGGCAACCGGCGGCGTGCTATCGAACACGGCGGCAGGACTGTCCCAGCAATTCAGCGATCCGGAACTCGCCGCCATCGTGCAGGCCGCGCATCGGATGGGCCGGCAGGTCACGGCGCACGCCCATGGTACGGACGGCATCAACGCGTTCCTGAAAGCGGGCGGCGATTCCATCGAGCACGGCACCTATCTTGACGAGGAATCCATCCGCTTGTTCAAACGGCCTGGCACTTACCTCGTGCCCACGCTGTTGGCGGGCGATTATGTGGCGCGGATTGCCGCTAGCCCTGGCAACTTCTTCACGCCCGCACAGACGGCGAAGGCGCTGGAGGCTGGTCCCAAGATGCTCGACATGGCGCGCCGCGCGCATGAGGGCGGCGTGCATATCGCCTTTGGCACCGACACCGGTGTATCGGCCCATGGCGACAATGCGCAGGAGTTTGCGCTGTTGGTGAAAGCGGGCCTGACCCCACTAGAAGCCATTCAGGCCGCCACCATTGCCGCCGCTGCCCACCTGAAAATAGCCGATCAGGCCGGGAAGATCACACCGGGCATGCCTGCCGACATCGTTGCCGTGTCTGGCGACCCGTTGAGCGACGTTACGACGCTGCAGAAGATGCGCTTCGTGATGAAGGGCGGAACCGTCTACCGCTCCGAATAGGGGCGTGGCGTCACTCGCCCGTGCGGCGGGGTATCTTGTTCGGCAAATCCTTGCCCTTGGTGCGGCGGGAGGGAACCTGCACCGGGTTGCGCTTCTTCCACGCCGCCCAAGTCATCGGGCCTTCGGGCGTGTCGATCATGTCGTCGTCGTTCATATGTCCTGCTCCAGCGCGGCGTCCATCATGACGGTCCAGACGGAGGTAACGGAGATCCGGCCGGTTTGCTCCACATGGTCGCCGCCTGCCACGCACATGGCATCGGTCGGCTCACGCAGGGAGAGAAGCGCCGCGCGCGCATTGGCCCGATACATGCGCCGCAGCAATTCGGCATCGGGATCATCCCATTCCCAATCGGGCGAAACGGCATCATACATGGCCCGCGCAGCGCGCTCTATCGGTGTCATGTCGATCCTGCGTCCCTGCTCGCACGAAGCATCGTCTGTAACTTATCTTCGCTGAGGCGCTGGACAAAGGAAAGCCCGAACACGCGTCCCTGTGCCCACGCCACCTTGCAATCCAGAACCTGCCCCCGGCAGATCATCTGCACATCCTCGTTGAGACCGGGCGGGAAGGGGGCCGATGCGCTCGCGCCCGTTCGCGAAAGATTGCGCAGTTGCGCGCGTCCCTGCTTGCCTCCTCGCAGTATGGTGATGGTGAGGTCGGTGTCCGCACGCTGATCTATTCTCGACATGCGCCTTGCCTAGCATGAGCGAACCGCTCTTGTCGAAAGACGTGGGCTGTTTCACAAGTCTTTGACAATTCTACGCCGGAGACAAGCCCCATGACCACGCGCCGCGATTTCCTGATCGGCTCAGCCGCCGCCGCAGCGATCACCAGCGCACCGCTTCGCGCGGCCACCGGCGCGGACGCAAAGGCCGAGGCGATGCTGGCCGACATGGCCGAGCAAATGCTCGTCGACTACCCGGAAAGCGCGACCAGCCTTGGCATCGACAAGGACAGCCGCGCGGAGTTGAAGTTGCGCCTCACCGACTGCTCGGGTCCGGGGCAGATGGCGAAGGCGCGCCGGGCCGCCGACCGTCTCGCAAAGCTGCGCGCCGTCGACATGAACGCTCTGACGCCTGCGACCCGCACCGATGTGGATGTTGTCCGCACGGCACATGAAGTCGCGGCGGAAGGCTCCGCTTTTCCGTTCGGCGATATGGTGGTGCTGAACCTCAATGTCTCCTATCGCAATGCGCCTTATGTCGTCGCGCAGAACACCGGCGCATTCGTGGAAGTGCCGGACTTTCTCGACAGCAAGCATGTGATCGCCAATGCCGCCGATGCCGACGCCTATCTTGCCCGCGTTGAAGCCTATGCGGCGGCGCTGGATGGCGAGACCGGGCGGCTGAAACATGACGGCGCGCTGGGCGTGATCGCGCCGTCCTTCCTGCTCGACAAGACATTGAAGCAGCAGCGTGATGCGCGGGCGCAACCGTTCGACCGATGGACGCTGGTAAGTTCGATCGCCAACCGGGCGAAGGATATTCCGGGCGGCTACGCGGCGCGGGCCTTGAAGATCGTTACGGAGAAAGTCGCGCCCGCGATGGATCGCCAGATCGCCGAACTCACGGCGCATCGCGCAAAGGCGACGATGGATGCAGGCGTGTGGAAGCTGCCGCAGGGCGAGGCCTATTACGCATGGGCATTGCGGGCGAGCACGACCACGACGATGACTCCGGAGCAGGTGCATGCGATGGGGCTGGAGCAATTGAAAGCGCTACACTCGGAGATGGACCGCCTGCTGAAAGGCATCGGCTACACCAAGGGAACCGTCGGCGCGCGCATGACCGCGCTTGGCAAGGATCCTCAATATCTGTTCCCCAACACCGATGCGGGCCGGAAGCAAATCCTCGATTATATCAATGGTCGTATTGCCGATGTCCGCACACGGCTCCCCCGTGCTTTCGCGACGCTTGTGCCTGGCCGACTGGTGGTGAAGCGTGTGCCGGTGGAGATCGAGGCTGGCGCGCCGGGCGGCTATGCGGGGCCGGGGACCATCGACGGCAGCGTGCCCGGTGCCTATTATATCAACCTGCGCGATACGAGCATGTGGCCGCGCTATGGTTTGCCCACGTTGAGCTATCATGAGGGGATTCCTGGCCACATCTGGCAGGGCGAATATACCTACAAGCTGCCCCTGATCCGCTCGCTCCTCGCCTTCAACGCGTATTCCGAAGGCTGGGCACTATATGCGGAGCAGCTGGCGAGCGAGCTTGGCGTCTATGAGGATGATCCAGTCGGGCGGCTGGGTTATCTCCAGTCCATCGCATTCAGGGCGTGCCGACTGGTGGTGGATACCGGCATCCATGCAAAGCGCTGGAGGCGGGACTATGCGATCAACTGGTTCGCGACGACCAATGGTTCCACGGTCGAGGAAGTACAGGGCGAAGTGGACCGATATTGCGCATGGCCGGGGCAGGCGTGTGGATATAAGGTCGGCCATAGCGAAATCGTCCGGCTGCGCGAACGCGCCAGCGCTGCGCTGGGCGATCGCTACGACCTGAAGCTGTTCGACGATGCCGCGGTGCTGGGCGGCAATGTGCCGCTGACGGTATTGGGCCGGAATATCGACGCGCACATTGCGGCGCGCAAGATTTAGGAGCGGGCAGCTCTACCGCCGTTTCGCACGGCTCCGCGCAAGCGCCAATAATCCGATGCCGGTGGTAATACCCGCCCACGTCAGTTGCGACATCTTCTGCGCCTCAACAGCAAGGCTCGTACGGCGCATGTAGGAGTGCTGCGATCCGTGCACATGCCCGTCGGCACGAGGCGCATATAGATTATCGCGGCGCGCAGGATCGCCCGGATCGTCGGGCTTTTGCTGTATGCGCGTGCCGATCGCCTCCAGCACCATGTCGGTGGTACGCGGCGCGACCTGACCGATCAGTGCGGGCAGGATGCCCGCCATGCCGATATACATGACGCGGCGGGGCGTCTCGCAGGCGAACAATATGGCGTCCGCAATGATCGCAGGATCATAGAGCGGCGGCGGGATCTGTGGCGGCTGATCCATATAGTTGCGCGCATGTTCGGCATAGGGCGTGCCGCAACCGCCCGGCTTGATCAGCGTCACCGATATTCCGGTGCGATCGCGCTCCAGTTCCATGCGCAGGGTATCAGTCAGCCCCTGAATTGCATGTTTGGTTGCCGAATATGGTCCCTGCTGGATGATCGCCCGGTCGCCGAGGATCGAGCCGATGTTGATGATTGCGCCGCCGCCGCGCGTCCGCAGGTGGCGCGCCGCTGTCAGACACCCATGCAGCGTACCGAAATAATTGACGTCGAAGGTCCGCCGATGATCCTCCAGCGGCACTTGCTCCACTGTGCCGTAAAGGCCGACGCCCGCATTATTGATCCAGCTGTCGAAGCCGCCAAATGCCTCAATGGCCTTGTCGGCGATGGCAATCACGTCTTGCTCCGCGGCGACATCTGCCGCGACGATCGCCACCCGCCCGCCCTTGGACATCAAGTCGGCGCGTATCTCCTCAAGCGCATCCTGGTTGCGCGCGGCCAACACCACGGCCGCGCCGCGTCGAACAGCCTCCCGTGCCGTCGCTAGGCCGTTGCCGCTGCTGGCGCCCGTGATGACGATGACTTGCTGTCGTAAAGGCTTTAGGCGAGGCGGCATCTGTTCGATCCCATGGATATGGTCTGCGTCGCAAGGAACGTGCGAGAGCCAGAACCGATCCGGCGTCCGCTTTGTTGGCCGGGTGGGAACATTGTATCGGGGGCATGCGTAGTCCACTGATAATGAACAACAAGCCCGCTACAGACATGATTCAGGGCGAAACGGGCGCGGAGTTGATCTTCGTCAGCGATGACATGCCCGGGATCACGCGCCGCCGGTCGGGCACAGGGTTTTCCTATCGCGACCCCGAAGGCAAGCCGATCAAGGACAAGGCGACCCTGGCCCGCATCCGGGCGCTGGCGATCCCGCCCGCCTATCAGGATGTCTGGATATGTCCGCTTCCGAACGGGCATCTGCAGGCGACCGGCCGCGATGCCAAGGGACGGAAGCAGTATCGCTATCACGCCGATTTCCGTGCCGAGCGCGACCGCAGCAAATATGGCCACGTCATAGAGTTTGCCGAAGCGCTTCCAATTATTCGCGCACGTGTGGACGCGGACATGGCAAAACGCGGCCTCCCCCGGGAAAAGGTGCTGGCGACCGTCGTCCACTTGCTCGACATATCCATGGTGAGGGTCGGCAACATCGATTACGCCAAGCAGAATGCGAGTTACGGCCTTACCACATTGCGCAACCGGCACGTCGCCGTAGAGGGATCGAAACTGCGCATGAAGTTCAAGGGGAAGAGCGGAAAGGCGTGGGACATCACGATCAAGGACCGGCGCACCGCGCGGCTGATCAAGGCGATCCAGGAACTGCCCGGCCAGCACTTGTTCCAGTATCTCGACGAGGAGGGCGAAGCCTGCGAAGTCACGTCCAATGATGTAAACGCCTATCTGAAGGAAGTGAGCGGCGCGGCGATCACTGCGAAGGACTTCCGTACATGGCATGGCACCGTCATCGCTGCGCTGGAACTGGCGGCCTGTCCTCCTTCGACGAGCACCACCGCTGCCAAGCGTCAGCTTGTGTCGGCGATCGATAGGGTAGCATCGCGGCTTGGCAATACGCGGAGCGTCTGTCGCGCCTGCTACATCCATCCTTCGGTGATGGAGCAATATATGGATGGTAAGCTGAGCCTGAAACTCGCTGATGATCCGGGTACGTCGGGCGAACCAGCACTGGATCCGGGCGAGACCGCCGTGCTGGAATTCCTTCGGCGCAGCACGCAATTGGCGAAAGCTGCCTAACGCGTCGGCAGATTTCCATCGATCAATAACGAAACCGAAACGATTTGCCATGGCATCCTCCCGAGTGGAGGCAGGTCGTGATGCAATCGGTAAGAACTTTCGCCAGTGAGCGCCCAGGGGTCAGCTTTGGCCGTGCGCTCGACAGACGAGAGGTGCGCCGTTCCAAAATTTTCGCGCCAGTCACGCTGAGGATCGCGGATGATGCCGTACGTGGTCATCTGCTCGACATCGGGACCGCTGGAGCGCTCTGCGTGAGTGACACCATGCCGACGCGCGGTCGATCGTCGATGTCGGCTGGCTGGCGCTGCACTGGGCGGCAGCGGTCGTGTGGGTGACCAAGCGCTGTGGCCTACGGTTTCTCTCCCCACTACCGGACGACACGGTTCAAACTGTGATGGATCATCGCACTGCGTAAGTCTTTGCAGTATATTGCAACTTCAGGCGCAGCTTAGCCCGTCTCATCGTGCTAGAGGCTCGGTCATGACAGCCGCTGACCTGCACGAGACATTCATCACCACTTTGCTGCGCGAAGCGGGAAACAACCGCCGTCACTGGCGTCTGGCACTCGGTGACGTGCGCATCTACAGCGTGGAGACACATCCGCATTGCAACTGGGCCGTTGCACCATCAGGCTCATTGCGCGACCTTACCGAGATCGAGCGCGTAGCGGATAAGCTGCGGCTGCAATATCCGATCATCACGGCGAAGTAAGGCTCAAGCGGGAGCGACCCCGTCCGCCTCCACGATATCGGGTGCCGCCATCACGCCCTGCACCCGCACACGCTTCTCGACCAAGTCTACGGGAACACGGTTCAGGATCAGGCGCCACGCCCCGCCAGCATCCCGCTGCAGCACAAATCCGGCGTCATCGCGGATCAGCCGACCCGTCTCGTTGACCAGAATATCAGCCGGGAGGGGAGTATCGTCTCGCACTCCGTCAGTCTAACCGGTCCTTCACCGCCTTGCCAGCGACCAGACCGAGCACGAGGAACAGCACGAACACGGCCAATGCGATGAAGAACAAAATCTTCGCAATACCAACGAACGTTCCCGCCGCGCCGCCAAAACCAAGCAGGGCAAGGAAGGCGGCGATGACGAGGGAAATGATGGCGAGCTTGATCATGACGGTGCCCTTCCAGCGGGGCGTTTCCGTCTCAATCGATTATCGCCTCCGAAGTTCCTGTTGCTTCAAGCCACGGCGTCGGCAGCGGGCGTGTAGGGCAGGCCCAGATCCTGCGCGACCGCTTCGTAGGTCACCTTGCCATCCCACACGTTCAGTCCGGCGAGCAGATGTGGATCACGCTTCAGGGCTTCCCTCCAGCCAAGGTCCGCGATCCGCAGCGCATGCGGCAAAGTGACGTTGTTGAGCGCATAGGTGCTGGTGCGCGCCACCGCGCCCGGCATGTTGGCCACGCAATAATGCACGATGCCCTCGACAATATAGGTCGGGTCGGCATGCGTCGTCGCGTGGCTCGTCTCGAAGCAGCCGCCCTGATCGATCGCCACGTCCACCAGCACAGCGCCCGGTTTCATGGTCTTGAGCATTTCCGCCGTCACCAGCTTCGGGGCCGCCGCGCCGGGGATCAGCACCGCGCCAATCACGAGGTCCGCATCCGCCACACATTCGGCGAGGTTCGCGCGATTGGAGAAGCGCGTTTTCGCCCGTGCCTCGAAATACATGCCGAGTTTCTCCAGCACTTCCGGGCTGCGGTCCAGGATCGTAACGTCCGCGCCAAGTCCTGCCGCCATCTGCGCCGCGTTGAACCCCACCACGCCGCCGCCGATCACCGCGACCTTCGCCGGCAGCACGCCCGGCACGCCGCCCAGCAAGACGCCACGCCCGCCATGCGCCTTTTCAAGCGCCGTCGCGCCCGCCTGTATCGCCATGCGCCCTGCGACCTGGCTCATCGGCTTGAGCAAGGGCAGGCCGCCGCTCGCATCGGTCACCGTTTCATAGGCAATGCAAACCGCACCGCTCTTGACCAGATCATGCGTCTGTTCCGGATCGGGCGCGAGATGCAGATAGGTGTAAAGGATCTGGCCGGGGCGCAGCATGGCGCGCTCGCCGGGCTGCGGCTCCTTCACCTTCACGATCATCTCGGCGCGGGCGAATATCTCTTCGGCCGTTGCGATGATCTGCGCGCCCGCCTTCTCATAGGCCGCGTCGCTGGACCCGATACCGGTTCCTGCGTTGGTTTCCACAAGCACATCATGGCCATGCGCCGTGAGTTCGTGGACGCTTTCCGGCGTCAGGCCGACGCGGTATTCGTGGTTCTTGATTTCCTTGACGGTGCCGACGATCATATCACGCTCCTTCAGGCGCTTCGATGGGGCGCCGTAATTATATTACCAACTTCGATAATATAATTCTCCATCCTTGCAAAGTCGGAAACGCCGTTTGGTCCCGAGTTTCAGTGCCCCGTTCTGATCGGGACAGGCACGTTGCAGACATCCACGCCGCCTGCCGGGAGGATGTAGAAATCATCCTTCCGGTTCGCCCGGACATGCATATAGTCGGCAAAACTCTTGGATGCGGTGTCCATAATCTCGAAATTCGGACGCTCCGCCGCTGGCATGTCGCTGGCCAGCCGGACAGACTGGATCGGCGTCGCTTCCTGTTCGGGACCATACATGCCGATCTCCGCCGTGCCGCGCGGCAGGCTGGAGAGGTGGGCGATGCCCTCTATCACTCGACCGACCACGGCGATGTTACGGTCCAGTTGCCGGGGGGCATGCCCGATGACGGCATATAGCTCCGCGCCGGTGCCAGCATCCGGGGGACCGTTCCGCCCCACGCCCACCGATCCATAGCAATGCGTCAGCCAGGTCTGCTTGCCGTCGCTCGCTACGGGCCAGCCGTCGATAAACCCGGCTTTCGGCGCATAGCTGTCGCGCCCCGGCAGCGCGACCATCTTCAGCGCGGGATTATAGGACAAGCTGTAATTTTGCGGCAGCGGTGTCGCCATGCCCGCCGGCAACGGTTTCTTCTCGGACCTGTCGCCCCACTGCGCCACGTAATTATCCTGTATTCGATAGACGCTGGTGCTATCCCACCAGTGCGCCTTCGCCAGAACCCGCATATTGGCGACGTGTCCGGCCGAGAAATGCGGTGCGAGTTGAATGACCACGCGCCGCCCGCCCGCCAGTGTCATCACCAGCAGATCCTCCGCCGCAATTCCCTTCCATGCCGCGGCGGGCGCGGCGGCGATAACGGAGTTGGGCGTAACCTCCGCCACGGGCGTCTGCGCAAGGGCGGATGAGGCGGCGATCAGGGCGATCGTCGCGGCGAGGGGGAGGGCGAGACGCTGCATGGCGGCAGTGAACGGCAAAGCCGAAACAAAGTAAAGCCGCCGCGACACGCGACGCCTCTTGCCTATGCCCGCCACCCGCGATAGGGAGCCGTCCTTCCAGTGCAATGCGGAGCGGTGGCCGAGTGGTCGAAGGCGCTCGCCTGGAAAGTGAGTATGCGCCAAAAGCGTATCCAGGGTTCGAATCCCTGCCGCTCCGCCATTTTGCCTTTTTCATGGATTGCCACGAACGTCCCCGGACACATAAAAGCCCGCGTTTGCCGGGTTTTCAAGATTCTTCAGGTCGCGCCTGTCCGCTATTATTCGCGCCAAACCGCATCTTGATTTATGACCGGTTTTATGACTAAATCTGTGGAAGCCAGCGCAGCAGGAGATTGACGTGAGGCTTTACAGGCGGCTTTCTGTAAAATCGGTTCAGGCGGAATCGCGGCCCGGTGTGCATTCCGATGGCGATGGACTTTACATGCGCGTGAGGGATACGGGCACCAAATCCTGGCTCTACATCGGGATGCTCAATAGGCGTCGACGGGAAATCGGGCTGGGTTCGGTACGGGACGTTTCACTGGCGCAAGCGCGCGAAATGGCACGAGAGTTACGTCACGCTTTTCGGGCTGGAATTGATCCTGTGGTCGAAAAGGAGCGCGCAAGAGCTGCAGAACGCCCGACGCAGACGTTCGGGGAGTTCGCGGACGCGCTGCTTGATAACATCGAAGACGGCTTCCGGAACGAAAAACATCGTAAGCAATGGCGCTCGACATTACAGACTCACGCAGCCGAGTTGAGGGGCAAGCCAATAGATCAGATCGACGCGGCGGCTGTATTGAATGTCTTGCAGCCGATCTGGCTCGCTTTACCAGAAACCGCTTCGCGAGTGCGCGGCCGGATCGAACGTGTCCTGGACGCTGCAAAAGCCAAGGGGCTTCGAACGGGGGAGAATCCTGCACGTTGGAAGGGGCATCTTGAGCTATTGTTACCCAGAAAGCCGCAAATAGGCCCAGCGCACCATGCAGCGCTGCCATTTGGTGAGATCAGCGATTTCATGAACAAACTGGCAGAACGTCCGGCATCCGCCGCACGCGCACTGGAAGTGACGATCCTTACAGCGGCTAGATCTGGCGAGACGCTTGGTATGACGTGGGGAGAAATTGACTTGGATGCGGCGATCTGGACCTTGCCGGCAGAACGCATGAAGGCCGGCAGAATACATCAAGTTCCGCTCAGCTTAGCTTCTCTTCGAATACTTAAGGATCTTCGCCCGAGCCAGCCGCACGCAAATGCGAAGGTCTTTGTTGGAAATCACGGCAAGCCGCTCTCCAACATGGCGATGAGCATGTTGCTGCGCCGAATGGGGTATGATGGCACCACCGTCCACGGGTTCCGGTCCACATTCCGGGACTGGGCCGGCGAGACGACCGCCTATTCACGGGAAGACGTTGAGACGGGTCTTGCTCATACCGTCACGTCCAAGACAGAGCGGGCGTATCGCCGGGGCACTGCGCTCGAAAAGAGACGAGAAATAATGACGGCTTGGGCCAGTTTTTGTGGGAAACAAGAAAGCGACCGCACTTGAAGCCAGCACTGGCTGATCATAGCGCGAGCAATTAGGTGCATTTTGTTGCCGACATGCTTGGGTGCTAGCACTGCGCCGAGCTGTAGCGGCGACATCCCACGATCGATGAAAAAATGGCTCGTTGCTTCGGCGAAGTTAATCACGCTGACCGCTCATGGACGCAGGCCGCCTCTCCGCAGCCATATGACGACCATACTATGTCACCGGCGCAAGCGGGCATTCGATCGGCCGTGCTCTTTTGACCGTATTCAGGCGATTATTTTTCGACCCAGCGAAATTATCGAAGGAGAAACAGGCCCCTTATTGGTCTTGGGCAGCCTCCAGACCAAGGCGCAAGGCTGCATTGCGCAAACGCTTGTCGCGGGTCCAAAGCTTTGCACCGACCGACAACAGCGTTCCCGCCAGCAAATGGGCATCAACATAACCGATGCCTATCCCAAACAATTTATGGTGGTCGATAAAGGCCTGAACTTCCTTATCGGTCGCAACCTGCGCGCAGGGCAAACCGCGCAGCGCATCCAAAACAACATCTCGTTGACGTAGACTGCCTAATGCCATTTCGCCGATTACAAATGGGTGAGTGAGCACCCGACGCTTATTGAGAAGCGCGCTGAGAGTAGGTTCATCGTGGCGAAAATGGTCGATCCAGACAGAGCTGTCGACCAATATCATGCAGGGTCGGTACGGCGCCTAGGCGCGTCGTCAATATTGGGTTCAGTACCGCCCAGGCGGGCGAGACGTGAGCCGCTTTCACGCTCGATCAGCGCTTTAAGCGCCTCTCGAACCAGCGACGACTTTTCATTAATGCCAGTAAAAGCCTGCGCTTTTGTGACAAGTTCATCATCGAGAGAGATTGTAGTACGCATGAGAAATCCTCGCTGCTAGGCATCGAATATAGCATCAAACGATGCCGCTTCTAGTGCTAAAGACGAATACATCTGCGGTCTGCGTGAACTTTCCCTTTTAAACGCCACATATCGGCCATTTGTCTTCAACATCGTCACTGACCAACTGAAGTTCATGCGCCAACTTCCTAGGGCGCAACTCATAAATCGGGTTGAGTTGTCGGCCTCTGCGTGATTCAAGCAGCCTCCGGAAACGGAGGGTGTATGATGCGGCGGCGGTATGAACTGACAGACAAGGAGTGGCTCATCATCGAGCCGTTGCTACCCAACAAGGCGCGGGGAGTGCCCCGGGTTGATGACCGACGGGTGCTGAACGGTATCCTCTGGCGTTTTCGTTCCGGTGCGCCTTGGGCAGAGATTCCGGAACGCTATGGGCCGTCAACGACCTGCTACAATCGGTTCGTCCGCTGGCGAAAGGCCGGTGTTTGGGATCGGCTGTTGGCGGCGGTTTCCGCGGGTTTTAACGGCGAGTTGGTGATGATCGATTCCACCTGCATGCGCGTCAACCAGCACGGTGCGACGGGCAAAAAGGGGGATCCAGTGATCATGGCATGGGACGTTCCCGGGGCGGCCTCACGACCAAACTCCACGCTCTTGTCGACGCTGATGGACGTCCTGTCTCCCTGCGACTGACGGGCGGGCATGTCCACGATGCGTGCGAAGCTGAAGCACTGATCGAGGCCATTCCCGAGGGCGCCACCCTGCTCGGCGACAAGGGCTATGACAGCACGGCCATTCGCGAGGCGGCAGCGGCCAAGAACATCTGGGCCAACATTCCCAACCGCTCCAACCGAAAGCAGCGCTTCGGCTTCTCGTCATGGCTCTACCGCCAGCGTAATCTCGTCGAGCGCTTCTTCAATCGGATCAAGCAATTCAGGGGCATTGCCACCCGATATGACAAAGATGCCGCCAACTACCTCGCAGCCATCAAGCTTATCTGCACACGCCTCTGGTGCAACGTGTAATGAGTCTACGCCCTAGTCAGGTAGAGGCAGCCTAAGGGCGTGGAGCTTTCTTCGGAACGCAGTCATCTTATGGCTCTCCGTGATTATCTGGATCAGAAACCAAGACAGCAAAGCGAGGACGCCGTTGATGCGGCGTCCTCGCCGTCTATGCCGTTTCGCGACGCCGTCTGACAAGATCGTGGAGGCTAGCGGTAGTGATACGTGTGGCTTTCCCGAGCTTGATCGTCTCGACCTCACCAGCTGCTATCAACTCATAGAGCTTAGTGCGACCAACCCCAATCATTCGGGCAGCGTCGTTGACGCGAACACATATCGGATCATGCGATACTGGTGGCGCGGTCATCGGGCCGAACTCCTGACCTCTTCTTCGCGATAGGCTGTGGGATCCGTGATCCACCGGTTGACGGCAGACTCATGCCAGCCAGCGCCATGGATGCTTATCGGAATTTGGCGGGGGAATGTGCCGTCCGCGATCTTGCGATACAGCGTCGAGCGCGAAAGTCCCGTGCGGGCGAGAACGGTTTTCAAGCGTATGATGCGTTCGTTGTTTGCGGTGTTGAACATCGAGAAAATCCATGATCTGTCAGTTGATAACTCCCCTCGAAAAGCAGCATGGGCACCGTCCGCCAGCCCACAAGGGCTTTCCGGTGCACATAGGGCGACAGCGTAGCTAAGGCGGTAAAGACAGGTGATCGGCGGCATTTTCGCGCGGTTGGCGATGGTGGCGTATCGCAGGCAACCACAGGTGATATCTGGCGGAACCCCCATGCCGATTATGCGTGATTGCTGGAGTGCATCGGTGACGCGACCGAGGCTTGAGCCCTTCGCAGGCCGTAGTCACATGTTTCGATTCGCAAGACATGGCGGTTCCTTTTGAGATGGTCCGCCATTGCCATCGGTGTTCATGGTGTACCGGCTTTCTAGCAATGCAAGGGGGTAGGCACTGTAGTGCCGATCTTGCTTTTCTCAGGCATTCCCAAGACATCCCGCGCTGACATCCCTATGCCCATAGACCCCGGGGCACGTCGGTTCGTCCCGCACATTTCGCTTGGTCGCGCTCTATTCCGCTACGCTGGACCGAGCCGCCACTGCGCGCCGTCTCGTCGCCTACGGCGTGACGATCGCATGACGCAGGGGACCGGCTCCGCCGTTCCTGGCGGCCATCGCGCCGGGCGCGATGATGGTGATACGGCTCCGACTAGCGGTGTGGGCGTCGCTACCCTATAGGCGCGTCGCGGCGGACCGCAACCCGGCGGTGCCGGGTCTTTCACTCCGTTTCAGCCCTACAAGCCACCCCATTGCCCAAGCGCACCGAGGACCCCGGGGGTGCAGCCCACCAGCCGACGCGCCTTCCGGTCGCTCTTGCCGCCCACCCCGCTCTTCGGGGCCGGTGTTTTGGCAAGGAGTAAGGAACATGGAACTCAAGCATATCGACATCGCCTGCCTCTCGGTTTCACCCACCAACATGCGTGGCGTGAAGAAGGCACCGGACCTCACCAATATTCTCCCGTCCGTTCGGGCAAGGGGCATCCTTGTGCCGCTGATCGTGCGACAGAACGGATCGCCGACCACCTATGAGATCGTGGCAGGCAAGCGGCGCTATCACGCAGCGTTGGTCGTGGCGCAGGATGAGGAAAGCGTGGAGCCGCTGCCTTGTGCAGTGATGGAAGCGGGGACAATGCGGCAACGCTGGAGGCCTCGCTGATCGAGAATATCGCCCGGCTTGATGCCGACGTAATGACTCGCAGGCCGGGCCATCCTTGCCCGAAGGCGTCCGGCATCGCTGCTCGCAAGAAGCTTTGGGCGAGCCTGTGCACATTAAGCGAAACGGGCATGTCGTGGTGGAGCGCGTACGCCTCCGCTGCACGTTCTATGGCTGGGGCAAGGGTGAAAGGACTGCCGCGCGGTGCAGCGCCCTAGCTGCGGATTCCGGGGTCATCGCGCGCAGCGTTCCGATTTGATGCCGCGCGGGATTCCGATTTGATCACGCGCAGCGTTCCGAGAATTGTCCGCGCAGCATTCCGAGCTGATCGCGCGCAGTTTGAGATGGGGAGAGCCTGATCGTTGGGCCATGTCTGCAGTCGCGTAGCGACTGGAGGAATGG